>PFND01000019.1 GCA_002791805.1 Alphaproteobacteria bacterium CG_4_10_14_0_8_um_filter_53_9
AAGGCGCCCCCGCCGCGAAGGATATTCTAGAAAACTTGCTGCAAAGCGGCAAAATGCCCCACGCGCTCATGCTCACAGGCCCGCAAGGTATCGGTAAAGCGGCGCTTGCCACCCAGCTTGCATGGCGCCTTATTTGCGGAGAGGGCAACGCAGGCCCCCTGTCGTCAGATGAAACCGCCTCCGCATGGCACCAGCTGCAAGCCGGCAGCTGCCCGGATTTTCATGTGCTTCAAGTGCCGGAAAAGCGAAAAAGCATCGGGGTAGAGGATGTCCGTCAGCTGCTAAGCACCCTCCACCGCACGGCAGATACGCAGCGCGTCATCGTCGTCAACACGGCAGATGCCCTCACGCCGGAGTCCGCCAACACGCTCCTTAAAACATTAGAGGAACCGCGCCCCGGCATCACCTTCATTCTGGTCGTGCATAGTCTGGCCGGTATTCTTCCCACTCTTCGCTCCCGTTGTCGCCTTGTCCGTATGGCACCCCCCGCAGGCTACGCCCCCAGTACAGAGGGCGAACCTCTGCAAGCCCTGTTAGAAGAAACAGCAAAAAGCCAAACCTTCGCCTCGGCCCATGCCTATCAAAACATTCTTAAACTGGCAGAAGATGTTCAAAAGCTCAACCTCCCAAAAGACGATGCCCTCGCCTACGCCCGCACCCTGTCAGGCCAAAATTAAGAGGCCCCCTGTTTATGTTTATAGATACCCACACCCATCTCGCCCACAGTAAGTTTGAAGAAGACCCCGCCCAATCGGTGGAAGAACGGATAAGCGCCGCCACCGCCGCAGGGGTCACACATCTCATTCACATTGCCTGCCACCCGTCAGAGTGGGAGGAGGGGGTGAATCTCATCAAAACCTATCCACAAGTCAGCCTCGTTGCAGGCATTCACCCGCACGATGCTGCGGCCCAGCCCCTCCCCCCCGCGCTAAACACCCTGCAAACCCTCATCCCCCACCTCGTGGGTATCGGAGAAACAGGGCTGGATTACTTCTATAACAACAGCCCCGTGCCCGATCAAAAAGAGAGCTTTCACGCCCATCTGGAACTCGCAAAAAGTGCGGGCCTTCCCACCGTCATCCACACCCGAGACGCCGAGGCCGATACCATAGAAATCTTAAAGCAGCACGCAGGTGCCCCCTTTGTCCTCCATTGCTTTTCGGGCACGCGCTGGCTAGCAGAAGAAGCGCTGGCGCTAGGCGGCTATCTCTCCTTCTCCGGTATTCTCACTTTTAATAAAGCACAAGAGATTCAAGAGGTTGCAAAATTATGTCCAAGAGATAAAGCTCTCCTGGAGACAGACGCCCCTTATCTCGCACCCAGCCCTCACCGCGGCAAGCGGAACGAGCCAGCCTTTTTGCCAAACACCGCCAAAAAACTGGCCGATTTGTGGGGTTCAGATGTGGCAGAAGTCGCACAAATCACCACCGCCAACGCGCACAAGCTCTTTACCAAACTCCCTTCAGGCGTCTAAAATGCGGCCATGTTCGGCTCTAAAAAACCATCCCCTATTCTAGATAAAGCTCATCTCAGGCAGCAGCAAAAGCAAACAGATGCACTCAACAAACAAAACCGCTTGTTAGAGAAGCAAACCCGCCTCATGAAGCAAAACGCTAAAGCTGCAGGGCAGGGTGGTGCAGGTACGCATGGTCTCCTGTCAGATTTTGGTAAAATGGCGGGCGCCATCACAGGCGCCATCGGAGAAACCATCGGCGAACTACGAGAAGATATCCGCACCCACACCGCCCTGACAGAGGCCCACAAACAACAGCACGCCCGTAGCCAGCTTGGCCACATGGGTATGGAGATAAATCCCGAGGATATCATAGAGGAGGGGGATTACGTGCCGCCAAGCACCCCTCCAAATCCCCTTTTCAGCAGCTCCATCTGGGGGCGGCTCACCACCCCCGGCAAACCTTTGGTAAGGTTGGATGGCTACTTCCACACCACATCCGAGGAAGATTTAGCTAACTATATCAAAGCATTAAAATCAGAAGTTCGCCCTCCCTACACCGCCACAATGGTGGCCATCAATCCTGCCACCCCGGTATCCACACCCCATCTGGAGTCCTTTTCCAGAGCCTTGGCAGAAAATTCTCAGTTCTATGGAATTATCGGATTTGGCCCCAGAAATATTATTAAAAATCAAGAAGATATAGATGGTTTCTTAACGCAAATCATTAACGATAACACAAAAATTTTCGCACTCGGCCCCATCGGGCTGGATAAATCCTATGCACCGCACACCCTGCCTCAGCAGGTAGAGCAACTGCATCTTCAGCTCGCCATCGCTGCCGATTTTGAGCTCCCCACCTTCATCATGAACATAAACGCCACGAAAGAGCTGGACGAAGCGCTCGCAAACGCCCCGCAAAAACCGCCAGAACTCGTCTACACAAAACCTCTTCATACAGAGGATGAGGTCAATATGGTGCTCGCCCATAACATGCACGTCCTCATAAGGGCAGAGTTTACATGGCCGGAAGAAGAAAAATACAGAGAAAACATCCTCACACGCATCCCGCGCAACCGCTGGTTATTAGCTTCAGGCAACGGTTTGCTGGCAGGGGAGGGGCGCCGCGGTCAGATGAACACCCCCCAAACCCTGTCAGAAATCCTCAAAACTCTGAACCAGCTCACCAATCACGATCCGGACGATCTCCTCACCCAGCTCGCCAGCAACGCCCAAAACCTCTTCGTTCGTTAATATGCGCAAGTTGTTCGCCCTTGTGGTGGTGGTGGCAGATAACAGAATCTTCGCACGCAGCGTATGGGTAAAAGATACGCCTTAAAAAGGGGAGATGTCGTAAAGAGGGAAATTCTCATAAAGCCCTCCAGTTTCCTCTTATCGACATTTAACATAATATATATTATGCGACATGTCGTATAATTTAAAAACAAATAATTTTTATACTTACTACTTAACTACGCCACTTTTCCACCATCCCACCATGCAAAGCCCCAGCACGCGGTAAGCGCCATCCACACGCCCCGCCCGTGTGTCATCCCACAAGCGCCGCACAGCCATCTCGTCCAAACCCCAGTCGCTCACGGCATGGTTCTCAAAAAGCACGCTTTCCACCATATCGCGCCCGTTGTCGGTCAACCAGCTTCTCACGGGCGCCCCAAAACCTGCCTTGCTGCGGTTGATGATTTCCGGGGGTATATCAGTACTCATCGCATCTTTAAAAAACGCTTTTAAACGCGTCCCAGAGAGCTTGTTTTCAGGTGGCACATCCGCCATCCAGTCCACAAGCCGTCGGTCGGCCAAAGGCACCCTAACCTCCACCCCCGCCGCCATACTGGCCTTATCGGTGTAGTTAAAGTTGTGGTCGGGCAAAAAGCCATGCATCTCCATGTCCAGCATGCGGTTAAGCATGTCAAAGTCTGCCGTTTCCAATCGAGAGGCCGTCAACGCATTGTCAAAACCACCCATCGCACCACGCGCATCTCCACCAAACAAGCCAAGCGCATCGCCGCCCATGTTGGTCATAAAGGCAGAAAGCAGAAAGTCCTCATCGTCCACCGCCAGCAAATCCAGCAAACGCGCCGTCCGCCGGCCCAGCGTCCCCCTACCCTCCAGCTTCATCCATTTAACATAACATTCAGAGTGTTTGGCGATACCGCGAAGAAAACCCCATCGCTCGCGTAATCTCACCGCCAAATGTCTGCGGTAGCCGCTCATCACATCATCGCCGCCCGTCCCGCTCATCAACACTTTAATGCCATCGGCTCGTGCTTCGCGAGAAATTCTCTCCACCAAAAGCGGTGCAGGGTCCGCCTGCGGTTCATCCAGCATCCAGGCAAGCTTGGGGAGGTCATCAAGCATCCCCCGCGCATCCACACGCACTTCTTTTAACGGAACCCCTGTTTTTTCCGCCATCATGCGGGCAAAAGTCAGGTCATCGCCAAAGCCTTCGCCGCGCATCCCCTCCCCGTCAAAGGCAATGCAGTAGGTGCCGGCCACGTCCACACCCGCTGCCCGCATCAACGCCACCACAGCACTGCTATCCACCCCGCCAGAAAGAAAGGCCCCCACCAGAACATCGCTCACACATTGCTCCCGCACAATATTCAGCAAAAAAGCCCGTAAATCTGCTGGAGTTTTAGTACGGTCATACCCCTCCGCCGCCACCAGTTTAGGTCGCCACCAGCGCCGTATTTCAGGGGCAGCGCCCTTCCCTGCTCTCATGCTAAGGCAGTGTCCGGGCTTTAATTTAAACACACCGGGCACCAGCGTGCGCTCACCAGGGCTCCAGCCAAAGCTTAAATAATCGCGCAGGGCAGCCTTATCCATTTCGCCCGCCAAATCCACAAGAGGCGCTAAAGCCTTAAGTTCACTGGCAAAAGCCAAATTTCCTTCTGTCGCATAATAATAAAAAGGCTTTACACCCATGCCGTCTCGGGCACAAAAAATCTCACCATTTTCGCGGTCAAACAGGGCAAAGGCAAACATGCCTTCCAATTTGTCCAGCATCGCCTCTCCCAGCCAGTCATAAAGCGGGGCAATCACCGCGGTGTCCGAATGTTCATTGAACTGGTAACCATTAGCTTTAAGTTCAAGCGCTAAGTTATTGTAATTGTATATTTCTCCATTAAAAATAACAACATATCGCCCCCCGCAGGCTTCCATGGGCTGGGCCGCCGCAGGGCTCAAATCAATAATAGAAAGCCGCCTGTGACCCAACCCGCAAACAAGGCTGTCACCCTCCCCATCCTGTTGAGAATGATAAAAATAACCCTCCCCATCAGGCCCGCGGTGAGCAAGCAAACTCCCCATACGCCGCAAAACGCCCTCGTCCCAAGTCTCTCCCGAGCCACCACCCCCAAAAAATCCCAAAATCCCGCACATAGGTTAATATCCCGCCCATCGCCGCACAAAAGGCAATCCAAGGGTAGAAAGCAAATAGCCCCCCACAGGCACAAAAGCCCCAATATGGGCAGGCGCAAGTCCCATAAGCTTCATAAAAGTAAACGCACAAACATAGGTGATACCCGCAATCGTGCCGCGCCGCACAAAGCTCGTCTCCCAGGATTTATCACCCTCCACACGGGTATTACGCGCCTCAATTTCTAAAAGACGCGTCTCTAAAGAAGCTTTATCCACGGTGCGCCATCTCCAGAATTACTCGTCCCCCTGCTATAAGCTCGCGGAAGGTCGGCAAACTGGTCGCCTCTCCCCGTAAGGCTGCAATCCATTCCGTAAGGGCGGCGCGGTGGCCTTTGTCCACACGCTGCCAAAAACGGCGCTTGGCGAGGACCCGACGCTTGCCATCCACCTGCCAAAACGTGGTTTTGTAGTTGTCCATCACACCCACACCACCGCCGGCAAAAACTTCCACTCTCTCTTTGGCAAACCCGCTGTCCCCTTCACTGGCATAAACAATCTGGCTCACACTTCCATTCGCATGAGAAAGAGAAATCGCATAACTCTCCTGCCCCTCGCCTCTCATCATGCTGGCGTCTTTAATGTCACCGCAAAAGTATTGGGCCAAATCGGTAAAATGGCACACTTCGCCAATCAGGCGGCCTCCACCTTCGTCGGTGTTTTGCCAGTTGTCGCCTTCAATACGCCCTGCATTCACGCGTATCACAACTTGCCGCGCGCCATCGCTCCCCACCCGGGCATCCACAGCTTCCTTAAGCCGGGAAATAAAGGGAGAAAAACGGCGGTTATAGCCCACCATCACCACAGGGGGGTTGTCGCCATCGGCACTGCGTACGGCCACGGCTTTAGCATAGGCAGCCTCAATCTCATCAAGCTCCGCCATGGTCATGGCCAAAGGTTTTTCAACCCACACATCTTTATCGGCAGAAAGCGCCGCCACAACTTGGCGGGCAT
>PFND01000089.1:0-3168 GCA_002791805.1 Alphaproteobacteria bacterium CG_4_10_14_0_8_um_filter_53_9
CGAAAATCCATGTAACGCCGTTACTCTACACACTGCTAACATCATCACTCCTCTATTTACTCGCCTCAAACCAATTTGGACCATATTGAGCACTACAAATTATCGGAACCCTACACTTGGGGCCGTCAACACCGTCAAACGCAGTATATACCCGAATCATACCATCGGTCAAGTGTTTTGACTCCTTTGGCACACTCATATCTATCTCATCGTGCACAGACAACAACATCTGTATGCCAGTGCCTTTTATGAATTCGTGCATCTGTATCATTTTCAATTTTAAGCAATCAGCGGCAGTACCCTGCAACACCAGCCCCCCAGCTTTGTGTGTGAATTGTCCGCCGGGGAATCTGATGTGCCTCCCCATAGCGGTTTTTACATACCCTCGTGATTTGGCTATAGACGCAGCCAAATCCAAATGTCTTCGTATTCCCGGCACAGAGGCATAAAATTTGCTTAATACCTCCTTTGCTTCATCACCGGCCCTTAAGCAATCTCGGCCCTTATATTTTTCTACTGTGTATGACATATTCATTTTTTGTGCTAAAAGTCCAGCCCCCATTCCGAAGATTGCTGCCAAAGTCATTGTCTTCGCGTTAACCCCACCGGCATGTGTTGGATTTCTGGGTAGTCCAGTGAGGTCTGCCATAACTTGGTAAAAATCAGCGTTTGGATTAGCCTCGTATATGTCATATACAGTCTTTTCATTAGCGTAATGAGCAAACCACCTTTGCTCAAATTGTGAAAAATCAAAGCAACACCATTCTTCGCCCTGATTTGGTATGAAGCAGGAACGGGCGATCTCCGCTATTTCCTTATCGCGGGCCGGAATTTGCTGCAGGGCGGGGTCATCGATCGAAAACCGTCCCGTCCCCGTCCCCATCTCATTATCGCCGCGTGTCTGGTTGTAATTAGGGTACACAATGCCGTTGACTTCGTGGCCCAAAATATGATCTTTAAGAAACGATTTGCCCTTAACCAGTTTGCGTATGCGCAGGGTGTTGGCGGCCAGCGGGTGTCCTGCCTCGGTCAACGCCCGCAGGGCATCGGCGTTTAACGAGGGTGCGCCGCTATCGGTGGACTCCAACAGCACGGAGCCAACGCGCCAGCGCCCATCCTCACCCTTTTCTGGCCTCATGATTTCACGCATCTGGGGTGATGAATTAACATTCACCTCCCGCCCGGCGTTTTTGTTCAGTTCTTTTTGTGCCGCCCACACCAGACTGTCTATGCCCTTCATGGAGTTCTGCGCCCGCTCGACATCAACCCGCACCCCGGCCCGTTCCATCTGTATGAGAATTGGCATTAACTTCCGCTCCAAGTCCCATACTTGCTCAAGTCCTTGGCGTTTGATTTCCTCTTCCTGCCACAACCACAATTTTAACGCAATAACGGGGTCAACCACCGCGTATTTACCAGCAAGGGCAGAGGGTGCGCGGTGTAGGTTTTTCATCTGAACGCCACGGGTGGCTTGCCCGCCGAATAAATCGGCCAGCTCCTGATAGATATTTAGTTTTCCCATCCCCACATACTTTTCACCCAGTGCACCAAGAGAGAACGATTCCTCGTGTTCGTTTATCAGGGCTGCCCGGACGCTGGTACACTCCAGTCTGTCGAGCGGGACGGGTATGTCTTCATTCAACATGAAATGTGCGTCAAACTTGAGATTATGATTACAAACTTTACGCAATTTCGGCACCTCTTTCTTCAAGAATTCAAGTGCCCGTGGTTTTTCACGTATGTCAATGTACTCGGATATAATATCCTTACCATCATACCCGGCAATGGCAATGCCAAACATACGGTCTTTATACCAGTGCAAGCCCGTGGTTTCAGTGTCGAGGGCAACGATCTGGAATTTACTGAGGTGTGATAAGATGCTCATAAAATCACCATCTTTTCCATATATTTTGGATTATTAACCAAAAGCCCCACAGCCAGCAAAAACCCCTTAATATTTGGCATGCCGTCGATCGTGGCGTAATTACCGAGGCCCCAGCCACTCAACGTATTTGCTGAGCAATCATCATGCAAAACATATGTTTCCCTTTTGTATCGAACTTCACACACAATATCGTCGCTCATTTCCCAATCTCCTTAAAGTAATGGGTTGTTTCCGCAAAGAATTAAGTTATTGCGGGCGCGGGTAATCGCAACATACATCACCCGCAACTCCGCATCCCGGTCCAAATAGATGCCCGACTCCACCTTTGCACTTACTGTCAAATCAACGATAACGTTGTCGGCCTCACGCCCTTTCGCCCCGTGAATTGTAGACACCGTGACCTTTGGGTTGCTGAAGAGGTCGGCGTTCTCATAAAAGTCACGCAAGTAAGCGGGCACAACAAGACAATCCTGCCAATTTCGTGTACCAATAGGCAGTAACCGTTTGTCGTTTGCGTCTTTGGATGTGGTGGCGTTACCCGCATTTATCAACGCTTGCCGCTCCCGCTCGGTTATGTCGGACCCATTATTCAACTTCATCACGGCCCGTATAGCGTGTGCCCACTTATTCTCATATGGTCCGGCCCCATTCATCAGGTATGGTACATATTCGGCATGCAGCATCTTTTGAACCTCTTTCATGCGCCAGCGATCACGCACCAAAATCATTGTTGACTCGTCACGCGTGTGATTAAACCACCCGACCGGAACGTTGTTGATGTCGCCATAGCGGGTTACGCTACCCTCGTTCTCCATCGGGGCAAACTTTTTCTCCACCCGCTTTTCCATTTGTTTCAATATTGTTTCTTTAGCAAGGTGCAACACCGACTTCGGGACGCGATGCGATTGTGCAAGAACCTTATACCCCGATTCGTGCAGCTTCGCGTAATCTGCCATCCCGTGTGGGTCAGCGCCCCCCCATTCGTAGATTGCTTGGTCGTCGTCACCAGCAATATAAACTCGTTGCGCTCTATTAGCCACCGATTTAAAGGCTTCCCACTGTAAAGGGGAACAATCCTGCGCTTCATCAAGAAGGACAACGGGGTAGGCCGGACAAGTGGCGTGAGGCAAACGCTCAAGCATGTCATCAAAATCAATATACCCATACGTATTTTTCCATTGGGGATACGCATCAAGAAACATCTTGAATCGGTCATGTTGGCCGGGCCTGCCGAAATGGTCGTACGCCTCCCACGGGTCGGTTATTCTGTTACGTGCAAACTG
>PFND01000089.1:3259-3855 GCA_002791805.1 Alphaproteobacteria bacterium CG_4_10_14_0_8_um_filter_53_9
GCTAATTTTTTGCCGTCAACAACCGAGGCACGTGATATACCAAGCACACTATATGCTAAACTGTGGATGGTACTGGCCTTCACCACTTTATCGTCCACGCGACTTCCTGCTTCAATGGCGGCGGCTTTGGTGTAGGACAGAAACAAAATTCTATTAACTTTATTTGATTCCTCCCTTGCAATATCAGCAAGGGTTCTAGTCTTGCCACTGCCCGGTGGCCCAAATATGGTGTTGACGATGTGGCTCATGTCTATTGTCCTATAAAGACCCCACCCATAATGGCGTGGGGGTTAAACTTTACATATCGTTGGACTCGACAACAGTACCATCGCCTTCCACATCAGCATAATCTGCCGTGCGCACCTTGCCACCGGCCACCGCTTTGTACAAAGCTTCCGCCTTGGTGTAGATATCCTTCGAGGGGAAACCCAACAACTCCATCTTGAAGTTGTAGAAATCCCCCTTGTCGTTCTTCTGCAGATCGGCTGTAGCCTTGTACGCACGACTGAAACGGTCGCCCCCAGCCAACTTCACCATGCTGTTCCATTGACGGCTGATCTTGGCTTTGGTCTTTGGCATGGACACCATGATTTCAT
>PFND01000089.1:3874-3948 GCA_002791805.1 Alphaproteobacteria bacterium CG_4_10_14_0_8_um_filter_53_9
GTTCAACAGCAGGCATAGATGGGATGGGGTGCCCACCACAACAACGGCAGCACCGGAACCCCCCTCCTCGTCAG
>PFND01000089.1:3985-5894 GCA_002791805.1 Alphaproteobacteria bacterium CG_4_10_14_0_8_um_filter_53_9
AAAAAACCCGCCCTCCGCGCTCAGCTTCAACTCTTGTGCCAGCTTGCGATCACGCCACACCAGATGCTGGACCGAGAAATGGACCGGCACTAACACCACTTCTTCACCGTACAACTGGCGGGTTACGCTGTTGGTAAACATGCCGGGTGCAGCGCCCTTGATGAAGCCGGGGTCGCCGCGCTTCACAGCGGGGGACAGACCTTGCACAATTTCAAGGCGCGGAATTACCAAATCTTCGGTTGTGACGTTTTCATTTCCACGCCCCTCGCCTTGGCGGATATAGTCCGGGGCATTGGTCTGTGAAATAACCATTGCTGCTGGTTCTTCTTTCTTTGCTACTTGATTAGCTCTCGCCATTTTATTTCTCCTAGTTCTGGGCTTAAAGGAACCGGTGTCGTTGCCCAAGTCCGACATCGGGTGTTGCTCATTTGGCCTTTGTTATCGAGGCCCTCGTGTATGGCGTTACCTTCAACAAATCCTGAGGCCACGGCTTTGCCTCCCTGATGCGGCCCTTAACCCATGCTTTGAGGGTGGACGCGTTGACTGATTCGGTAATCAAGTCTTCGAGGTTGTTATCGCGTAACCAGCCGTAGAATTCGTTCTTGTAATCCTTACCCACTTCCGGCTCTGCAGCACCCACCGACACAAATAAATCCCCGGTCAAGGATACACGCCCCACGCCCGCTACATTGACGGGTGATTCAAGATTTTCTCTTTCCATCGCCTCCGGAATCAGCACCATCCGGAGTATGTCGTATTCCGCGTGTAGGTACTTACCCAAATTTTCCAGATATCCATCCAGTTGCTCCACCATCTTCATACGGGCGGCCAAATTAACCAGTTTCAACCCTGTGTGGCGAATTTTGTAGAGGTCTTTGCGGGCCGGTTCTTCAAGTCCCAACTTGGAGTCTTCAATCAACAATTCATATGCGTCTTTCATATCTATTATCTCCTGTTATAAATTAATTACACTTTTATACTACAATTGAAGCACTTTCAACTCCTCTTCAAATCCATGTGTAGGGGTGTATAATTGTAGTCACGATTATTCCAGCGCAGAACTTTAATATTTTTAAGGCCCATGTTGCCAAGA
This sequence comes from Alphaproteobacteria bacterium CG_4_10_14_0_8_um_filter_53_9, assembly GCA_002791805.1. Lineage (GTDB taxonomy): Bacteria > Pseudomonadota > Alphaproteobacteria > UBA2136 > UBA6156 > UM-FILTER-53-9. The sequence goes on from PFND01000089.1 coordinate 5,079, forward strand.
ATTAGAAAAACACCGGCAACCACATATGGCGAGCCAGCCGGTACAATATAATCAACCTCAGGGTTAAATTCACGTAATTGGGCCTTGATCGAGCGAAACAACTCTTCATTGTGTAGCGAACCCTTGGTGTTGTTTACATCTGTTGTGGTCAGGAATACAACTTCACCGAAACGCTCTGCCTCAATAAATGTGTGCTCCGTCTCTTGTGTTACAAAGCAATGTGCGCCCGCAGATTTCATGTCTATCCCCTATATACCGTCTAACCTATATGATACCACGCCCCGCCCTCGGTGTCCACTCATTACTCACCCTCCAATAATCTGTTGGCGTTGGCTATATGGTCGCGTATGTAGTCGGCCAGATTCGCTTTTATAGCTAATGATTTTATGATCGTCACATCCACTGTCTTTTCCGCAATCGAATCAATATACAGCACAGAATGTTTCAACCCATCGCGGTGCGCCCGATCTTCCGATTGTTCGCGGTCCACAGATTTTTCGGTGTTGTTATAGTAATACATTATTTCACATGCGGTTAGCGTCAGGGATACCCCGCCCGTGGCTGTATTACCAACTAAATAGGTGCACTTGCCGGATTGGAACTCGTCTTTTGCCTTATTGCGGTCCGCTTCGTTCACCCCACCATGGATTTCGCGCACCACTCTATCGGGGAACGTGGCCTTTAAAGCTTTTACACAAGCTTCAATCTCTGCACGATATGCGCACCAAATAATCATTGCTTTCCCGTCGGCGGCGTAATCAAGCATGTCTAAGACCTTAGGATTCCTCTGCCAAGGCACAATTTCATTTGCATGTG
>PFND01000029.1 GCA_002791805.1 Alphaproteobacteria bacterium CG_4_10_14_0_8_um_filter_53_9
GGCCGCCACCCCCGCGGAGGCCGCTTACGCGCTTGCCCGCCAGCTCGTCCAGCTTGGCCTCGCGGTAGGTGGCAAAGGCCTGTTTGGGCACATCGGGCACCGCGTCATAGCCAAGGTCGGCCACCCCGCTTGCATCCACACCGGCCGCCGCCAGTTCGGCCCTCACCGCCTCGCGGTCATCACTTAATGTAATCTGAACTTTCATGGCGGAGAGCCTACCCCAAACCCCCAAAACATAAAAGCCTCAGCACACAAAACTTCGCACCAAAATGCACACACAGCCGCCATAGGAAAAGGGCTGCCGAAGCAACCCTTTTCCAATCCGCATCACAGTTTACTTCCCCATAATCGCAAAGGCTTCCTCAAGCCCATCACGACGCTGCACGTAACGCGTAGTATCAATGTAGAAGGAATGCACAAAGCCTTCCGTCTGCACCTTTTCCATGCGCTTCGCCCAAGCAGGATTGGCACGTCCGTGGTTCACGTAGTGGTCAGCCCACCCGATCTGCTCACGTACCGCCATCGCCTTTGGTGTTTCGGCCCAAACATTAAAGGCCGCCCAAAAACTTCTGACAAAGTCGCCCATATACTTTTCAGATATGAAAAACTTGTCAGCGTCAGGCCATGCCGTCCAGGAAAGCTGCGGAGTTTTTGTCTCCGAGCCTGCCCACACAACATCGCAGATCGTTTCAGGCTCAGCCTGACCCGTCTGCCGGACACGAACGTCCAGACGATTCTTCACCACCCACGCAAAGGCCATCAGTTCTTCATCCGAAGAATCCTGAAAGAACTCTTTACCGTCGGCAATCGCCCGCTCGCGGTAGCTGTTAAGGGCCAAACAACCGAGGTCGTTTGTGCGTCCATAAACAGCCATATCGGCCGCCACGTATCTTGGGGTCAAACACACCGCCAAAACTGCAGCCACAGCCAGCACAGTCACCATGTTCGAGAGCGCATACACCGCCGCCCGAAGCTTGAATGACCGAAACCGGCGCATTTTCGGAGCACGTACAGGCTCCTCATTCCGTTCAAAATCCACAGCATTCCGCTTGTCTGCCCCCTCTTTCACAAGGCGACGATGAGCGAAATATCCGCGAATGACGCTAAACGGTAGGTTGTTCATGGCAATACTCCTTACACAAAAGCCAATACAACGATGCACCAATACTCAGTGCAAAGTTCATATAGCCCCCCACACAAGCCAAAATCACCCCCAACTGACATCAAACTACCAAGAAGGATAGAAAAAATAAACGCCAAGAATAATGATCGTTAATAACAAAATGCATGCAAGGTCTAAATAAACAGAAAAAGGAATATCATCAAAAACGTAAATATTGTTTTTTATATCACGAAAATAGTACCAAAATGCGAGTAAACCGCACATAAGCAGCCAAATTATAAGACGAGGAAAAAAGTGATAACCATCTAATAAATAATGAATTCTATATAAATGAAACGGCCAAAATATTTCATAGGTGCCAATCAAAAATATCCAAACGATATGATGAAGGCCTAAAACGCGCATCGTTTTAACTGTTCAAGCTCCGCCCATCCGCATCCAAAACCGCCTCACCCAGCATCTCACTCAGCGTCGGGTGCGGCAAGCACGTACGGTAAAAGTCTTCTTCCACCGCCTCCATACTCCGCCCCAGCACAAAGGTGCTGATCATCTCGGTGGCTTCCGCCCCAATCATATGAGCCCCCAGTAAAGCGCCCGTCTCGGCATCAAAAACGGTCTTCACAAACCCGTCGGCTTCGCCCATGGCAAGGGCTTTTCCGTTGGCCTGATAATTAAACCGCCCCACCTTCACCTCATGCCCGGCCACCAAAGCGGCCGCTTCGGTCATCCCGGTGCTCGCCACTTGAGGCGTGCAATAGGTGCACCCGGGTATATTCCCGTAATCCATCGCATGGGGCGCATGGTCATACCGCCCCAGCTTATAAGCAATGGCCTCGGCACAAATCACCCCTTCGTGGCTGGCCACATGAGCGAGCCACGGCGCACCAATCACATCACCAATGGCATAAACGCCGTCCACTTTGGTGGCATAGGTCGCCTTGTTCACCTTCACCACACCGCGCTCCACAAGGGCTTCCACACCACCCGCAAGCTTGGCATGGGCCGCTAAGGCCTCAAGCCCAATGCCTTCCACATTTCCCGCCACACCAATGGCAATCAAGGCCTTGTCAAAAGTCCGCACCTCGCCGTTCACCACAGCTTCGGCTCCCGCACCCGCACTCTTCACGCCGCTCACACTCGCCCCTGTCAAAATCTCAATGCCCTGCTTTTCAAGCGCACGCCCAAGGGCTTTAGATATCTCCGCATCTTCCACAGGCACCACACGGTCTTGCATTTCAACAATGGTCACTTTAGTGCCAAAGGCGTTGTAAAAACTGGCGAATTCAACCCCAATAGCCCCTGCCCCCACAACCAGAAGACTCTTCGGAAGCTCTTTCGGCACCATCGCCTCACGCGCCGTCCACACGTGCTCGCTGGCCTCTAAAACAGTGGGGATCTGCCGTGCCCGCGCCCCCGTCGCCACAATACACGCTCCAAAGGATACTTCGGCAGCCACAGCGCCCGCCTCATCCAAAACTTCAAGAACCCGCGTCCCCGCAAAACGGCCCCACCCGCGCACCACCTCAATCTTGTTTTTCTTCATGAGAAAACCAATCCCGCCAGAAAGCTTGCCCGCCACATCCCGGCTCCGTCCCACAACTTTGGTAAAGTCAAACCCCTTCACTTCAATATCAAGCCCAAATTCGGCAGAATGCTCGGCAAACGTCTTCATCTCCGCCGCACGAAGGAGCGCCTTGGTGGGGATACACCCCCAGTTGAGGCAAACGCCCCCCAGCTCGGCCTTCTCCACAATCCCTACACTCAACCCCAGCTGAGCCGCCCGTATCGCCGCCACATAGCCCCCGGGCCCACTCCCCAAAACCACCACATCAAACTGCTTCTTATTCATAGCACTATTCTCCATCATATCTAAAACTAAGGGCGTTATATTCGCCCGCCTCATACCAGATCGGCCCGTCCTCATGGTCTAGAATCCATCCCCGAACCCCAGCCTCCAAAACCATTTTGGAGCAAATGGTGCAGTAAGGCTTGCCACTCACCAACCGTTCTCCCGCAGCATCCACGCTGGTAAAAACAAGGTCACAAGCCGCCATATCCACACCCTCGCGCAAGGCCTGCATCACCAAACGCTGTTCGGCATGCACGCAACACGCTTTGTCGCTTTTAAAGCCGGAAGCTAAAGCATAAGGGTCGCAGTGCACAGGGGCGCCCGCAGGCCGCGCATTTTCGGCCCCCATCAGCACGTCGCCACTGGCCACATCCACTAAAACGCTCCCGCAGCGGCGTCTGCAACACACACTCGCACGCGCCGCCTCGGCCGCAGCCTCCAGCCATCCTTCCACGCGTGCATCTGTCACCTGTTTCAAAGCCCTAGGCCTCTAATTTTTCAGGTTGCTCAAGGTATCCCACAATGCTCCCCAAAAGCTCCGCCCCAAGCGCCCCGTCAATCACGCGGTGATCAACGGATAACGTCATTTTCATGCGCCCGTCCACCGTCGCCCCCACAGCCAAAATCGCGGCCTGCGGGGGGTTGATAATGGCACTAAACTCCTCAATCCCATACATCCCCAGGTTGGAAATGCTGAAACTCCCACCCTCATACTGGTGGGGCTTCAATTTGCCGGCCCGCGCGGCCCCTGCAAGCTCTTTCATCTCGGAAGAAATCGCAGGCAATCCCTTGTTCGCCGCATCGGCCACAATGGGGGTCACGAGGCCACCGTCAATGCTCACCGCAACGGATATATCCACATTGCCGAACATCACAAGGCTGTCGCCGTTCCATGCCGCATTGGCCGCAGGGTGGTCGCGCAGGGCCAAGGCACACGCGCGGATAATCAGGTCATTGACCGAAAGCTTCACCCCGTCCGCCGCCAGTTTTTCATTCACGCCCGCCCGCCACGCCATCGCCGCCGCCATACTCGCACTGCGCGTCAGGTAAAAATGAGGCACGGTCTGCTTCGCCATAGTAAGCTTTGCCGCAATGGCTTTCCTCATGGGAGAGAGCTTTTCAACAGTATCGCCCTCACGCACCTCAGGCAGCACACCCGCAGGGGCCGCCGCACTCGGGGCACCTTCCGCCATGGGTATCGCAATCACGCGCGCCGCATTTTCCACGTCATAGGCCACAACGCGGCCACGGGGGCCGGTGCCCATAATGCCGCCAAGGGGCAAGCCGCGCGCATCGGCCATCTTACGAGCCAGAGGTGTCGCCGCCACATGCCCTTCACGAATCTCCACCATGCCCGCACCCACCATGGCCCCCGCCGTAAGCTCCGGTCCCCGGAAGCTGGAAGGGTCAGCCCGTCCTTCACGGGCTGGGGCACCCTTCCGCTGTCCGGGGCCTCCCGCCTTGGCACCACTGGCCGCAGGCGCCCGTGGCGCCTCTTCTTTTTTCTCAATCAATTTCGCTACAGGAGCATAATCTGCAGGAACCTCTTCACCTTTGCGGGCAATCACCGCAATGGGGGTGCCCACAGCCAAATCAGCGCCCACTTCACCAATCACAAGGTGAAGGATGCCATCGCCGGTCGCTTCCACTTCCATGGTAGCCTTGTCGGTCTCCACTTCAGCCATCACATCGCCCACGCGCAGCTCATCGCCGGGGGCTTTCAACCATTTGGCAAGCCTGCCCTCGGTCATCGTCGGGCTCAGCTGGGGCATTAAAACATCAATCGGCATGGGGCTATCCTATTCTTTCTCAGGGGTTCTTAACACAAAACAAACTTCTTGGTCTCTTGGTAACGCTGCCATGCTTGTAAAGAGTAGCGCGTTTCCACAAAAAGATCTTCATCCGCAGGCAAGTCATTCATATCAAACCACGCCAACTTGTCATGCTCTTCATCATCAGGCTCAGGGGCATCAATCGCAGAAGCATCAATATGTCTCAGAACACAAAGTATCGTCCACGAGGCAAATTTATCCCCTCCTGGATATTCCCGATACGTCGCCTTATGCTCAGATACCAAAGCAATCGGTTCAATCTCACCAATATCCGTCAAACCAAACTCTTCTTCAATTTCACGGCGCAAACACGTTTCCGCATCTTCCCCGAGTTCAGGGCTTCCTCCCATATGGCACCACGCTTTATGGTCTTTACGATACCCAAGTAAAAGTTTGCCTTCTGTATTAAAAATGAGCGCGCAAACCCCCGGCATCAAAAGCTCATCCTGGCCCCACTTAGCGCGTACTTTTCCAACGTAACTCTCGGCAAAACTCATCGCACATCTCCAATCCAGTTAAGCTCTTTAAGCTTATCAAAAACCTGATTCGCCAAAACCTCGTGCCCTGCCCCATTCGGGTGGGTTGCATCATGCATAAGGGCATCATAATCCCGCGCCATCCAGTCATCCATCACATCTAAAAACGGATAGCCAAACTCTTGAGCCCACGCCTTAATGTCAGCATTATACGCCACAGTATCTTTGTTCAAGTTCCACATGGGTGTCACACCGTCATATCCTGTGCACGGCTGGCGTTCTTCCACATTAGGTGTAAGCCCGACAATCAGAACCTTCTCAACGTTCTTTTTGGCTATGCCAAGCGTACGGTGCCACCACTCATGGCGGGCCTGCGGGCTCATATCGGTGGGCCCGTCTTCACGCTGCCAGCGAATAATATCATTAACACCAATCGCAATCACCAGAATATCAGGCTCGCGCGTCAGCGCCTCACTGCACAGGCGGTGGTAAACATCGCAAATGCGGTCGCCACTTTGGGCGAGGTTGTTAAAGCCAAACTT
>PFND01000068.1:0-131 GCA_002791805.1 Alphaproteobacteria bacterium CG_4_10_14_0_8_um_filter_53_9
CCATCCCACCACCTCACGACGCTCAGGGGGCACCGCTCCACCTTCAATCAACCACAGCATCAGGTCACCTTCTCGCTCCAGCATCAAGTCGCGCACAGCCAGCAATTTTTCCTCTTCCATTTCAGTCACAT
>PFND01000068.1:146-5604 GCA_002791805.1 Alphaproteobacteria bacterium CG_4_10_14_0_8_um_filter_53_9
GGCAGAGCGTATCCAATTCAAGCGTCCCGCGATAACTCATACGGTACACAATCTCTTTTCTTAACAAATCTTTATCCATGAGCTATCTTCCTACCCGAAATGCCCACCACTCCACAACCCTCCCCCGCCGATATTTTACAGGAATATCCGCGTTTTCCGCATTTTTCACCTACCCATCTGGCCAAAATACAAGAGCTATGCGGCCCCCGGTGGATAGATCTGCTCCTCCACATACCCGCCCGCGTGTTAGATAAAACCAACACCCCCACCATTGCCGAGGCATTAACAGGCGAGCGCGCCACCCTTATGGCAACTGTCGCCAAACGGCCGAACCTCCCACCCCCACGCACTAAAAGGCCCCTGTCCATAGAACTGAAAGATGAAACAGGCACCCTCCGCGCCATCTATTTTAACGCAAGCTCATGGCTGGAAAGAGCTTATCCCGTAGGGGAAACCGTCATCGTCAGCGGAAAAATAGAGGCTGATAGCAAAGGCAAAAAAATGCTTCACCCAGATGTCTATCCCTCACATAAAGGCATGGAAGATATTGCAAAGTTCTGGCCGCTGTATCCCCTCACAGGGGGCCTCCCCATGGGCTGGCTTCACCGCGCCATGGGCCACGCACAGGATAAACTGGAAACTCTCTCCCTGCCAGAGTGGCTTCCTCAATCACTCCTGAAAAAAGCACCTGAATGGCCCGCCTTTGCCGAGGCTCTAAAAGCTCTCCACCGGCCAGAGAGCGAAAATGCGCTACTTCCCACAACGCCCGCCCGCACACGGCTCGCCATGGATGAGCTCTTCGCCACCCAGCTCGCTCTCGTGCATGCGCGGCAAACCACACGCCTCCAGCCGGGCATCGCACACGGCAGCGCCCAAAATCTTACCCAAAAATTCATCCTGCCCTACCTCCTCACGGCGGATCAGGAAAAAACACTAAGGGAGATCAAGGAAGATCTCCACGCCCCCACACCCATGCTGCGCCTGGTGCAGGGGGATGTCGGCAGCGGCAAAACCATCGTCGCACTCATGGCCCTGCTTCACGTCATAGAGAACGGCCATCAGGGCGTCCTCATGGCCCCCACAGAGATTCTCGCCCGCCAGCACTACGCCACCGCCAAAAAACTGCTGGAGCCTCTCGGCATCACCGTAGCCCTTCTCACCGGCAGCGCCACCTCGGCCAGCAAAAAGCGCCTCAAACAACATATAGAAGAAGGCTTCGTAAACCTCGCCATCGGCACACACGCCTTGGTGCAGGAGGATATGCGGTTTGATAAACTAGGCCTCGCGGTGATAGACGAACAGCACCGCTTTGGCGTCCACGCACGCCTAGCCCTTTCAAAAAACCAGTCTCTCCCGCCGGATATCCTTGTAATGACCGCCACGCCCATCCCGCGCACACTCGCCCTCACCGCGTTCGGAGACATGGATGTGAGCAGCATCAAAACCAAACCACCAGGCCGCACAGCCATCCAAACAGTCGCCATGCCCGCCTCCCGGATGAGCGAAATCTCAGCCTCGCTGTCCCGCATCCTTAAAAAAGGAGAACAAGTGTACTGGATATGCCCGCTGGTGGAAGAAAGCGAAGAGTCAGATCTCACTGCCACCACCGCACGCTTTGCCGCTCTGCAAAAACATTACGGAGAGAGCGTCGGTCTCCTCCACGGAAAAATGAAACCAAAAGAAAAAGACGCCGCCATGGAGGCTTTCAAAGAAGGGCGCACAAAAATTCTCGTCAGCACCACCGTGGTGGAAGTGGGAGTGGATGTGCCAAACGCCACCCTCATGGTCATAGAGCACGCGGAGCGCTTCGGTCTTGCCCAGCTTCACCAGCTGCGCGGACGCGTAGGGCGTAGCGCTCTCGCCTCTCGGTGCATTTTGCTGTATCACCCGCCTTTGTCAGAATATGCTCAAGAGCGCCTCCAAGCCCTGCGGGATTCCGAAGACGGATTCTATCTGGCCGAGCAGGATTTACGGCTAAGAGGCCCGGGAGAAATCCTCGGCACCCGCCAATCAGGCCAAACCAACACAATGCTGGCCGATCTGTACCATCACGCCCCGCTCATCCCGCTGGCACGGGAGGCCGCGGAAAAAGTCCTCGCCGCCCCGCTCACCGCCCCCCAGCGCCAAACCCTCACCCTCCTCCTGCGCATCTTTAAAAAACAAGCCGCCGCCACCTACCTCCGCAGCGGTTAACCCCTTGAAAATCAAAAAACGCAAACCTATATAATCTCCATCAACAAACGCGGGCAAAAAAACTGGCCCGCAAGGGCCACATCCTCTTTTGCTCTCCTAGAAAGGAATACCTCATGAAAATTACCATCGCATCACTCATCACAGCCCTTAAAGCCGACAAGAATGCCGCCATCCAGATTAACGAGGATGGCACATTTAAGATCATCAGTGCCACTATCCCTGGAATCGGGATTATCAGTGCCGCCAAAATGATCGAGCTGGCGAGTGCTGACGGAATGAAAAACCCCGAAAATTGTACTGTTGATGCAGGAGAGTCGATTGATTCCGATCTCCCTGATGGCAAGGCCATTGGGGTGCGCGAGCTGGAAGAAAACAGAGATTTTCCTAACCTAGCTTTTTTCATCAGCCCTCAGGCAGACGGCACGTGGTGTCAAACGAGCATCATATCTGGGTGCAGAGTAATCCCGGGAATCTGAAAGTCTCCCGAACAAAACCGAAGGCCCGTGCATCAGCACGGGCCTTCGTCGTGTTCACCGGACCCGCCCACCCCGCAAAGCGGCCTCCTGCACCATAAGGCCAAACATCAGGCTCATGGCAAACGGCGCCATCAACGGGTTCATCAATGCCGCAGCACCAAAAGGCCGAAGCGCATTCAAAACGTCATACATCGAAGGATGTTGCATGGTTTTTCCTTTCCAGAAAGTCCTCCATAATCAAAACTTAAAGCAAAAAAACTCAAGCGTCTAACTGGCTGCCTTTTTCCGCCGCATTCCCTTCTTCGGGTGCACAATACCGCCACTCACAATCAATTTAAGCCCGTCATCCACGCTCATCTCACAGCGGATAAGAAGATGTTCAGGGTAAAACAGTAAAAAGCCACTCGTCGGGTTCGGTGTGGTAGGGATAAAGATGGAGAATACCCGTTCCTTGGTCAAATCCTGAATTTCTCCCTTCGCTTCTCCCGTCACAAAACCCATCACATAGCTGTCTTTATGGGGGTAAGGTACCATCACTACCTCTCTAAAACTGCTGGCCGCATCGCCGCCAAAGGCTTCCACCACTTGCTTCACCGCGCCATAAATGCCCCGCACAAGGGGCATTTGTACCATTAACACCTCAAACCAGGAGACGAGCTTTTTGCCCAAAAAGTTGCGGGCCACAACACCAATCACAAGCAACACAAAAAAACCGGCCACAAGCCCCAAACCGGGCAGCGGCACACCAGGCAAAATTTCCAGGCGGTAAATAGGTGGAAGCAGGCGTATCATCAGGCCATCCAGCCATGTCACCAGAATATAAAGAAGGTAAAAGGTAATGAGAGACGGCGCACTCACCAGCAGCCCCGTCATCAGGTTACGGCGTATCCACGCCCCAAAGCCGCCATTTTTTGGCGGTTGCTCAGGCGTCGTCATCTCATCGGCCATCACCAAATCCCCTTTATTCTTATTCTGCCTTACTCGCCCGATCGTCTGGCGTCTAATGCCTGCTAGAACGGAATCTCATCATCAAAAGGCGCATCATCCGTAATTTTCTTCGGCGCACCGGCATGCACGGGGGCACTGTCATTTTTCGGTGTCTGATCATAGCCGCCGCCGTTGTCGTAGCCACCACCATCGCGCTTGCTGTCCAGCATGGTAAAGTTATCAACCCGAATTTCCGTAGTATAACGCTCCTGGTTGTCCTTGTCCGTCCACTTGCGGGTTTCTAACCGGCCTTCCACAAAAAGCTTGCTGCCTTTGCGCACGTATTTTTCAATCACGTCGGCAGGGGCGCCCCAAACCACAAGGCGGTGCCACTCGGTTTTTTCTTCCCGTTGGCCGGTTTGTTTGCTGGTCCAGTTTTCACTGGTGGCCAAGGTCAGGTTGGCCACTTTGCCGCCCCCTTGGGTCACGCGTACTTCAGGGTCTTTCCCCACATTTCCAATCAAAATCACTTTGTTGACGGTCCCCGCCATACCTCTACCCTCTCGTTATCCATTCACAGGGGAGCATATCTTCTCCCACGTTAAAATCCTATCGTATTTTTGCTTTAAAGCCTACCCCAAGCACTTAAATAATGCTAAAACCGCCACATGCCCCAAAAAACCCAGTCCAAAGCTCAACTATCCAGCACAGTAATGCCTGCGGTGGCACCCACCCCCCAAACCCACCTCATCATTCATAAAGCGAACGAGCACAACCTTAAAAACATAAGCCTCGCCATCCCCAAGCGCACCCTCACGGTCATCACAGGGGTCAGCGGCTCGGGCAAAAGCTCCCTCGCGTTCGATACCATTTATGCCGAAGGCCAACGCCGCTATGTCGAAAGCCTCTCTGCCTACGCGCGCCAGTTTCTCAACCTTAATAACAAGCCAGATGTCGAGCGCATCGAAGGCCTCGCCCCCGCCATCGCCATCGAGCAAAAAACCACAAGCAAAAACCCGCGCAGTACCGTCGGTACCATTACCGAGATTCACGATTATCTTCGTCTGCTCTACGCCAACGCGGGCACGCCCACCTGTCCCAATCATCCGGATGTCACGATTAAAGGCCAAACCATCGAGCAGATGGTGGATCACACGCTCTCCCTGCCGGAAGGCACTAAAATCATGATCATGGCCCCCGTGGTCCGCGGCCGTAAGGGGGAGTATAAGAAGGAACTCGCCGCCTACACAGCAGCAGGCTACTCACGGGCCGAGATTGACGGCGAACTCGTCGAGCTTTCCAGCTACGAAAATAAGCTCGAAAAGCAGGAAAAGCATGATATCTCGGTGGTGATAGATCGCATGGTCATCAAACCAGAGAACAAGCAACGCCTTGCAGATAGCCTCGCCACCGCCCTCAAAATGGCAGAGGGCCTCGCCCAGGTCGCCGTCCTGAAGGATAGCAAAACCATTCAGGATAAAACGCTGTTTTCATCGTCTCATGCCTGTCCGGAATGTGGCTTCTCCATCCAGCTGGAGCCCCGCCTCTTCAGCTTCAACAGTCCTTTCGGCGCCTGCCCGGAGTGCGATGGCCTTGGCGATGTGATTTTTTTCAGCCCGGATCTCGTGGTCCCCAATCCTTTGCTCACGCTGGAGCAAGGCGCCATCCATCCCTGGAGCGAAAAAAAGGGCCTCAATAAAACAGGGGCCTACTATCTCATGCCGCTCGCCCTCCATTATGGCTTCAGCCTGCACACACCGTGGCACAAGCTGGATGAGCAAACGCGGGATATCATCCTGAACGGCTCCGGGAAGGAAACGATCGAATTCAAGTTTGAAGGCGGAAAGTCCACCTATAAAACG
>PFND01000005.1 GCA_002791805.1 Alphaproteobacteria bacterium CG_4_10_14_0_8_um_filter_53_9
CAACGGAACAATCAATCTGCATGAGCGCTCAGCCAAGTGGTTTCCCCGAAAAGCCTCATGAACATCATACCCAAGGTGCCCCCCCACCTGCTCCAGCAAAGGCGTTGTCTGGGCACGAAAACTAAGGTTACCCGCAGGCACGCCTTCCACTTTCATCTCAAAAAAGTAAGCTGGCACATATCCCTTTTCAGGGTCAGCATCAGCTGTACGCACCAGCACAAGCTCAAGGTCATCGTCGCGCAGAACGCCTACGTCTAAAAATTGAAAGTCGCTCATCCCCACAAACTCCTTTTATGTGTCATTAAGGGTTAATCATGAAGGCAACAAAGGCATAAATCAAGCCTCTATTCCCCCTTCAGCCCCTCCACCCGTGTATAAGCCTCCCGGCGCGAAATGCCGCTCACCATCGCCACAAAATCAGCTACCGCTTTTACTTTTTCGCCCGCAGCCAACCGCAGTTTAATGTCGTCATCACTCACATCCAAAGCCCCCGTATCTCCCTCCACCTCACCTCCAATAATCATCACGCATTCGCCCTTCACTTCACGCCCCTCAAGGGCGGCCATAATCTCACCAAGCGTTGCCCCCAGCCATTCTTCATGCATTTTGGTCAGTTCTCGGGCCACATAAGCCGGCCTTTCAGATCCGCACATCTTGGAAAAATCCGCCACCGTCACCGCCACTCGGTTAGGAGATTCATAAAGCACACACGTCAACCCCTCACGCGCCACGCGGGCCAAAACGGCCTCTCGCTCTTTTCCCTTACGGGGGATAAACCCGAGAAAAACATACCCGCCCTCAAAGCCACTTCCCACCACGGCGTGGGTCACGGCTGTTCCCGCTCCCACCACGTCAACAGGCACACCGGCAGCCCGCGCCGCCGCAATCAAAGCCGCCCCGGGGTCACTGACAGCAGGCATGCCCGTATCACTCACAAGCACCACATCTTCACCAGATACCATTTTGGCCACCAGAGCCGCGGCCCCTGCCCGTTCCACTTCTTTGTCATGCCGCACAAACTGCACATCGCGCTTATCCAGCCCCAGCAAATCAAAGAGCTTGCTCGTCTGGCGCGTATCTTCGCACGCCACCACACGTGCCGCGCGCAACACATCCAAAGCCCGCAGGGTCACATCACCCAAATTGCCATAAGGCACCCCCACAACGCAGAGCGTCCCGCTGTTCACTTGTCTTTTTTCCATAATCCACTTTGCACATAAAACATCTCATGATACAAGTGTATTCAAGTTCGCCTGAAACACCAGAAAAGGATTTTCTTCCATGAGCTGGACTGATGAACGCATCAAAAAACTCAAAAAGCTCTGGGCCGATGGCCTCAGCGCAAGCCAAATCGCCACCCAACTCGGTGGTGTCTCCCGTAATTCAATCATTGGCAAAGTGCATCGCCTTAATCTCCCTGGAAGGGGCAAGGGAATCTCGGGCACAGTTCGCACAAAAACAAAAGTCAACCCGCCGCCAAAATCTCCCGCCCTCGCTGCCGTATCTCTATCGCAAGATAGTATTTCCACACCAAAAAAGCCGCTCAAACGACGAGGGCAGCCACCACGAGAGGAGAAAAAAGAGGAACCTCCTATCTTCGCGGACATCACCATCCCCACCTCTCGCCACCTCATACTGATGGAGCTGAACGAGAGAACCTGCAAATGGCCACAAGGAGACCCGCAGGAAGGAAGCTTCCACTTCTGCGGCAATGCCGTAACAGAACAAGGAGGACCTTACTGCACTTACCACGCAAAGCTCGCCTTTCAACCTTCCAACAAACGCAAGAAATAAGCGGCCTCGGCCCCAGATATCTAAAAACAAGAAAAGGCGCCCGCGAGCGCCTTTTCTCATGCCTTAAGCCCTAAGCGTGTATCGCCCGTCCCGCCACCGCCAGCGCCGCTTCTTTCACGGCCTCACTCATGGTAGGGTGAGCATGGCAGCACCGCGCCATATCCTCGGCAGATGCCTTAAATTCCATCAGCACAGCGGCCTCGGCAATCATCTCGCTGGCGTTATGGCCAAGTATATGAACCCCCAACATCTCATCCGTCACCGCATCGGCAATTACTTTCACAAAACCCTCTGTTTCGTTTACAGCAATGGCGCGTCCATTGCCAATAAAGCTAAACTTGCCCACCTTCACCTCGCCACGGGCGCGGGCTTCTTCTTCGGTCATGCCCACACCGGCAATCTCAGGGTGAGTATAAACCACCCATGGTATAGCCCCATAGTTCACATGGCCGCTCTGGCCTGCCAGAATTTCGGCAAGCGCCATGCCTTCGTCCTCACCTTTGTGGGCGAGCATCGGGCCGGGCGCCGCATCACCAATGGCGTAAATGCCTTTAATGTTTGTCGCGTAGTGGGTGTCCACCTGCACCACACCGCGTTTATCCATCTCCACGCCCACAGCTTCAAGCCCCAGCCCTGCCGTGTAGGCACGTCTGCCCACACTCACCAGAACCTTATCCCCCTCAATCACCTGTTCTGTGCCCGCCACATCCACCACAACTTTGGCTTTTTTGCCTGTCACGGTGATAGATTTCACCCCTGCACCCAGCACAAAATCCATACCTTGTTTTTCAAAAACTTTCTTCGCCGCCTCGCCAAGGGCCGCATCCATAATAGCCACAGGGCGCGTCGCCATATCCACGCACGTCACCTTGGCACCCAGCCGTCCCCACACACTGCCCATTTCAAGGCCAATCACACCCGCCCCAATCACAATCAGGTGGTCGGGCACTTTGTCCAATGCCAGTGCATCGGTGCTGTCAATAATCACATCGTGGTCAAACGGCGCAAAGGGTAGCTCAACAGGCGCGCTTCCCGTGGCAATCACAATATGTTTTGTCTCTAAAATCTGGTCACCCACGCGCACTTTGCCCACAGCCTCAACCACACCTTCGCCGCTCACCACCTCAATCTTGTTCTTTTTCATGAGCATCCCCACCCCGCCCACAAGCTGGTTCACAACCCCGGCTTTACGGGCCTGCATGGCGGTCAAATCCAGGCTCACATTGCCCACCTTCACGCCATGCGCACCCAGCCCGTGCACCGCCTCGGCATATTTATGAGAACTCTCTAAGAGAGCTTTACTGGGAATACACCCCACATTAAGGCACGTCCCGCCAAGGGCAGGCTTGCCGTCCATCACGCGCTTATCCACAAGCGCCACCTTCATCCCCAGTTGAGCCGCCCGTATCGCGCACACATACCCCGCAGGCCCGGCGCCAATCACCACAACATCAAATGCACTCATCTCTTTTTCTTTCTTAACATGTCCAGTTTTTGTAAAGCCTCTTCAGGGGTCGTGTTATTAGAGATAACATAATCCGCATAAGTACGACACAACGCGTCACGTTCTTTCCATAACATATTCACATTCTTATGCTCAAAAGCAACAATCGGCCGCACCGCAGAGCCCTCAATCCTCTGACGCACCCGGTCAGCCTCAACTTCAAGGTAAACACACATACCCAAAGCCTTCAAATGCGTCATCGCGCGGTCAGAATAAACAACGCTTCCCCCTGTCGCAATCACCGTATTTTCGGCCTGCACCGCGCACACGGCGTCTTCTTCATCACGCAAAAACACGTCGTCACCCACATCATTCAAATGCGCGTTTAAATCGCGTCCCACGCGGGCGGAGAGAACCTCATCCGTATCCATAAAAGCAAGTCCCAGGCGCGCCGCCAAAGCCTCACCAAGCGTGCTTTTGCCACACCCCGGCATCCCCAGTAATACAAAGCAGGATGATGACATTAAAACTTCATTCTATATCTAGTTAACGCGGCCTTTATCCCGCGCAATAAAATCTCGTGCATGCATGGCTTGTAGCCTGATATCGTAAATCTCCGTCACAATTTTTTCCTCGCGCTCGGGGTGCGTAAACACCACTAAAATAGACGGCTCGTCCACAACCCCCCACTTGGGCGCTGGCACTTCCAGATATTCCAGAACATGTCCGCCTACTTCAAGTGGCGCGCCAAGTTTCACAAAAGGTATTTCACGACCATCCGGCTTAAAGGTCATATACACGGTCCCCAAAGGCTTCAGGTCTGCCAGCGTATTCTCCCATGCTTTCGCCGTTTCGCTCCTAAAGCCCACATGGCTGGGCACAACACTCTCGTCGCCAATTTCTGCAAGGGCATCGCTTAATGCCGTGCGGGCGGCTTGCAAATAAGCTTTTCCGTCCATTTAAATCACCAAGGCCAGCGCCACAAAGTTTGCTGTTATCATGATGCCCATCGCTATGTCCGCTCTCTTGTATGTATCTAAACGCCCAAAAGCAAACGCCCTGGGTTTTCCAAAGTCTCTTTAACCCGAACCAAAAAGCTTACCGCTTCCCGTCCGTCCACAATGCGGTGGTCATAGGTAAGCGCCAGGTACATCATGGGACGTATCGCCATGGTCTTCACACCGCCTTCTTCAACCACCACCACACGGTCTTTAATGGCGTGCATTCCCAAAATCCCTACCTGAGGGAAATTGAGAATCGGCATGCTCATCAGGCTGCCAAACACACCACCATTAGTAATGGAGAACGTCGCCCCCACAAGCTCATCAGGCTTCAGGCCGCCTTCTTTGGCGCGCTTGCCAAAGTCGCCAATAGTTTGCTCAATGGTGGCAAGGTCCATGGCATCCACACCGCGCACTACAGGCACCACAAGGCCACGTTCGCTGGCCACCGCAATCCCAATGTCATAATGGTGTTTGTAAACAAGCTCTTCGCCGTCAATCTCGGCATTCAGTGCAGGCCATGCCTGCAAAGCTTCCACCACAGCCTTGCTGAAGAAGCTCATATACCCCAGCTTCACACCGTATTTTTTCACAAAAGCGTCCTGATATTTGCTCCGTAAACTTGCAATCGCGCTCAAATCCACTTCGTTATAGGTGGTGAGCATCGCTGCCGTGTTCTGGGCCTGCTTCAAGCGGCTCGCAATGGTTTTGCGGATACGGCTCATCGGCACACGCTCCTCACCGGAAGATGCCGCACCCGCAGCAAGTCCTGTCCCTGCCGCTTTGGCCCCCGTCAACACGTCCCCTTTTGTGAGGCGACCATCTTTGCCGCTCCCCGCAACACCGGTAACATCAGCTCCCTCACGCACCATTTTCCCAACCGCAGGGCCGCTTTTTTCTGCCGCACCTGCCACAGGAGAAAGAGCCACCGCCGCAGGCGCCGCCGCCTTAGGCTCTTCTTTCGCAGGCGCCGCAGGGGCAGCCTCGGCCGACGCCGCAGGCGCGCCTTCAGCGGTTTCATCTAAAATCGCCATCACCTGACCCACCGTCACCGTCCCCCCCGCCGCAACGGATATTTTCGTTATTTTACCCGCACTCGGTGCCGTCACTTCAAGGTTCACCTTGTCGGTCTCAAGCTCGGCCACCATCTGGTCAGCCGTCACAAAATCGCCTTCAGCCACCATCCACTTGGCCACCGTCGCCTCACTAATGCTCTCGCCCATGGCAGGTGTTAAAATCTCAATGCTCATCGTTTTTGCCTTCCTTAATGCTTAAATTCAGAATAAATTTTACCCGCGCGCCACGCCTTAATAGCCGCATCAATATAAGGTAAGAGAGGTGTTTTCATCGCATCAAAGGCACACCACTCAATCTCGCCATGCTTATGGGGTTCGGCACACACAGGCTCTCCCGTCCAATCTCTCGCATGGAAATAAAAATCCAGCCATTCATCTCCCGCACCAGCATCACGGTACTGCACATGAACCAGAGTGATAGAACCAAGCTCAACGCCAATTTCCTCGCGCACTTCACGCCGCAATCCTTCTTCAACACTTTCTCCAGCCTCCAAGCAGCCAGAAGCCACAGCATAATACCCAGGCATAAACTTCGTATGGGTGCGCATAAACACAGGCGTCATACCATCCTCTCTCTCAAGCAGAAGATACACAGCCGCACGGTGCGTTACGGGTTTAAGGCTACTCACCAAAAACACCCTCCATAATCTCCGCCACTTCAGCCTTGTGCTGCTCCATGGTGCCCACCGCAGGGCTGGCAGAAGCGCCACGACCCGCATACCGCAGGTATTTCTCATCGCGCAGCGCGTCCAAAACAGCTCCCCAGTATTCGCGCACATGGCTCCAGGCCCCCATGTTTTTGGGCTCTTCTTGTACCCAAATCACACCTTTGGCCTTGTATTTAGCCACTTCGGCGGCAATCTCGGCCGCAGGCCAGGGGTAAAGCTGTTCCACACGCACCAACGCTACATCCTCACGGCCCAATTCATCGCGCTTGGCCATCAGGTCATAGTAAATTTTCCCGGTGCACAGGCATACGGTTTTTACCTTTTTAGGGTCGGCCGCAGCATCACCTATCACAGGCATCCACGCGCCACGCACAAGGTCACTCACTTCAGAGATTGCTTGAGGTAACCGAAGTAAACTCTTGGGCGTAAAGCAAATCAAAGGACGATCACTCCCCAAACCCTGTCTACGGAGCAGATGAAAAATCTGCGCTGGAGAACTCGGGTACGCCACCATCATGTTCTCTTCAGCACACATCTGGAGAAAGCGCTCAATGCGGGCGCTGGAGTGCTCGGGCCCCTGCCCTTCATATCCATGGGGCAGCAGCATGGCCAAACGGTTATCTTGTCCCCACTTGTCCTTAGCACTGGCAACAAACTGGTCAATCACCACCTGCGCCCCATTGGCAAAGTCGCCAAACTGGGCTTCCCACATCACCAGTGTCTTGTCTTTCGTGGCGAGAGCATACCCATATTCAAACCCCAGCACCGCATTTTCACTCAGTACCGAGTTCTCTACCGTATATCCCGCCCCCTCTGCCGCCAACGCCGCCAAGGGGTCCCAGCGCTCATCGGTCTCGGCGTCGGTCAATACTGCGTGGCGGTGGCTAAAGGTTCCGCGCTCCACATCCTGGCCTGTCAAGCGCCAGCCCACACCCTCCATCAAAAGGGTCGCATAGGCAGCCGTTTCAGCTGTTCCCCAGTTCAGCGGAACCTCTCCCTTAAGCTGCGCCACACGTTCATCAATCACTTTGCCCACTTTGGGGTGTGCGGTAAAACCTTCAGGCCGCGCGGCCCATGCAGCCGCCACTTTTTCCACCATGTCTTTACCTACTTTGGTGGGCACATCGGCACGGCGGTCACTTTGTCTTCGGTCAGCCGCGGCGGTGCGGCGCTCCTCTTTAGCCGCCTCCAAAGCCGCATCCAAACGCTCCCAGGCTGCCTTTTCCAAAGCAGAAACCTCATCATCGGCAAGCACACCTCCCGCCACCAGAGCCTTACCGTAAATCTCGGCCGCCACGGCATGGTTTTTAACTTTGGCATAAACTTTAGGTTGGGTGAACGTAGGGTCATCGCCCTCGTTGTGGCCCCAGCGACGGTATCCCACCACATCCACCACCACATCTTTGCCAAATTCCGCGCGGTATTCAAACGCAAAGCGCGCCGCCCGCCAGCAGGCATCCATGTCATCAGCGTTCACATGGATAATCGGCACCCCCATACTCCGGAAGATATCGGTGCAGTATTTGCCGCCAAAAGCATCTTCAGGGTTGGCCGTAAAGCCCACTTTATTATTTACGACAATATGGATCGTCCCGCCCACGTTGTAAGCTTTCACAGGGGCCATGTTGTTGCACTCGGCCACAACACCTTGGCCGGCCACCGCACTGTCACCGTGCAGCAGAACAGGCAAAACAGCCGTTCGTTCACCCGCCGCCGCATCCTGCAACGCCCGAGCATACCCCAGCACCATGGGGTTTACCGCTTCCAAATGGCTGGGGTTGAACAACAGCCGAACCGTCACGCCGCCCCGCACCGTCTCGCGCCCCATATGATATTTCACATCCCCCGCGCGCGGGCCGCCCGGCTCACCGTGGGCCGTGCCGGCAAAGGCCGCCATCAGGTCTTCGTAGGGCTTATCCACAATGTGGCAGAGGGCATTAAGACGTCCGCGGTGGGCCATGCCCATCACCACATCGGTGCCGCCCGCAGCGCCAAGGGCATCAATCATCCAGTTGACCATCACCACACTCGCCTCTGTGCCTTCGGCACTAAAACGCTTCACACCCACAAATTTTTTATGAAGGAAAGTCTCAAGAGCATTGGCCTCCACAAGGCCCGTCAGCAGTTTTTTCCGTACTTCAGCATCGGCCACAGCCTCGCCATTGTCGCCTTCCCACCATTTAATGGCCCACGCCCGCTCGGCCGGGTCGTTAATGGCACCAATCTCGGCGCCCACCGTGCCGCTGTAACGGGCACGCACAGCCTTGCAGCCCGCATCCAAATCCGCCTCGGTTAGCTTAAAAGCTTCAGGGGTCAGGGCATAAGGTATCTCCACCACCTCTTCCAGAGGATCAGTTTTCGCAGCCACGTGGCCCCACTTGCGCCACGCGCGCATAAAGGTGGCAAGGCGCATGGCCTTGTCGCAATCACCGGAGATACCGCAGGCCTCACCCTCAGCACTGTTCTCAATACTGGCCACATCGCCCGCAGCCAGCCAGCCGCTAAAATACGCCTGCCACGCCTCGCTCACGCTGGTTTTATCGGCAGAATACTTGGCAAACATCTCCTCCACCAAAGGCAGGCTGGAGCTATCAAATACAGGGTGCATAAAGGCGAAACCTCACTATAAGTCTTATTTTTACTCGCAGAGACTACGCCCCTCCCCCCAAAGCTTCAAGCCCCCTGCTCAAAAAACAAGCCCCTTGCCATATCTCTCTATATAATGCATACAAATAACCGAAATACCCTCCAATCCCTTTTAAACAGAGGAGACTCACCATGCAAATGCCCGATGTCAACTGGACCCACAGTCAAACGCACCACTATCTCCATGGTCTGCGACTCACCCAACTGGTCAACCTTCTCGCCGGCCCCCAAGCCAACGAGAAAACCAACTACGATGCCGTCCGCCATGCCGGCCTCATGCAGCTGCTTGCGGATTGGTCTCTTCCTCTCGCCGTCGCAAAAGGCTCAAGCCACAACCATCAGGCGTGGGAAGGCGGCCTGAAGGACCACATGGCCGCCATGCTCCGTATCGCCGTCCCCCTGTACCTGCGCACAGCGCTGGACTTCAAGGGTGAGGAGGAAAAAATTCCCTACACCCTGCAACAAGTCGTCCTCGTCGTGCTCCTGCACGATGCAGAAAAATGGCCTCGTTACGGCCCACCGGAGCATCCGCTCTGCACGGCATGGCATCATAAGGCTCAAGAGCACGCCGAACTTTCGGCAATGGGACTCTCAGAACCTGACCTGCCAACAGCGTGGTACGCCCTCGCAGAGCTCATCATCGAGGAATGGGACAAGCGCTACAACCTCAGCATCACTGGGTACGAGCGTAACGCCCTCAAATACGCTCACGGAGAAGCAGCAGAGAGCCACAGCAAAAACGAGCGCCTGATGAAGGAACTCGGCGCCTTCCTCCACATGTTGGATACCGAAAGCGCCCGCATCGGACACAGCCACGGCCAAGGCCTCGGCTAACGCCCCAAACGCGAAAACTTCAGAAGCCGGCGAAAGCCGGCTTCTTCACTTGCAACTCACAACTCCCAACTCACAACTTCCGCCCCCACGTCTCCTGCCGTTTCGCATACCCCACATGCCCCTTCAAAAGCAGCGCCTTCGCATCTTCATCCGTTATCTCGCCTCTCACGCACGCTGCAAGATCGGCAAACCCCAGCGTCTGCAATCCGGGCGCATCGTCGGTCAAACCTCGCGCCATCACGGCCGCCACTTCGGCCTTCATGGCCTCAAATCCTGCGTCCACACGCTCCCGCAAACGCGCTTTCAGCTCTTCACGTTCGCGCATCATCACCCATTGTTCCACCTCATAAACTTCCCGAAAATCTCCCCGGGTTGCTCCATACCCACTCATTAACGTCCCCGTCACCTCCGCCACCCCCAGCACCCGCATCATGCGCTGCGGGTTGCGCCGCTCGCTGTCATTGGCAGCCGTCCACCAGTCGGGGTCCACCTCGCGCACACGCGCCGCCAAAGCATCCACACTCATGTGGCCGTATCTGGCCTTCAGCTCGGCCACAGGAACGGCAGGCACTTCGGGCAGCCCTTCAAGCGCCGTAAAATAAAATCCTGTCCCGCCCACCACCAGCGGCACAGCCCCTCTTGCCACAATATCATCCACCACCGCCCGCGCCTCACGGCCATATCGCCCGGCACTATAAGGCTCATCAAGCGCCAAAAATTCAAATAAATGGTGCGGAAACTCGGCGTATTCCGCCGCCGTCGGGCAGGCAGAAAGTACAGGCAGTCCTTTGTAAATCTGGCGGCTGTCCGCATTCACAATTTCAACACGCACGCCCAAAGCCGCCTGTTCGCGGGCATAACCAAGCGCACGGGATGTCTTGCCGCTTCCTGTTACCCCAAACAAAAAAATAACCTTAGAGGTCACAATCTCAACTTCCGTAGCAGGCGGTGTAGCATCCCATCTTCCACAGGAGCCAATCGCTCACCCAAAACCTCACCTTCCAAAAATCGCCGAACATAGGCGTAAAACTTTTCGTGTTCCAACATAGGAAAGTGCCCCACGCCAAACAGCTCAAGATAACGAGCATCAGGCAGCCGCGCCGCCAGCTCTTTACCCGCCACGGCACTCACCATCAGGTCTTCGGTTCCATGGATAACAAGCGCCTCCTGCATAAGCTCGCCCACCCACCCCACGCTAGAAAAACTCCCTCCGGCAGAAAAATGCGCAAGGGATACGGCCGTATTCGGCAAATATCGGGCCCGCTCTGCCAAAAAAGCCTTATAAGCCTCGGGGTTTTTCTTCACAAACCGCTCAGAGAAAAACCACGCCATCCCCACCTCAGGATTTTCAGAGACCAACCGCATCAACGGCCAAAACCCATGCCCCGTCACCTTGCCAAGGTGCATCATATCGGCAGATGTCTGGGGTTGCCCGCATCCCGTGCTCACAAGCACAAGCTTGCGCACCCGCGGGCCTGCCAAACGCGCCAGCTCCTGTGCGGCAAAACCGCCCATGCTGTGGCCCATCACATCCACACGAGGCACCCCTTTTTTATGGAGGAATTTTTCCACCTGTTTGGCATAAGCTTTCACACTAAAGGGCAAAGGCAGGCTCGTATGGCCAATCCCGGGGGGGTCAAAAGCAAAAACAGGGCGCCCCAAAGCCTGCTCGGCACCGGCAAACAAATAGGCCCCGCTGTTCACACCGGGTAAAATAACAAGAGGCAAAATTTCACTCACAGCGGCTATCCTACACGCCAATCACGCCCCGCACCAGCCCTTATATCCCCTCGCGCCGCGTCTTTCGGAGACGTGTAAAATACGCCATGCGCTTCGCCATTTCGCGCTCAAATCCACGCTCCACAGGGCTGTAAAAGGCGTGTGCTCCCATGCCTTCAGGCCAGTAATTCTGTCCGCTAAAGGCATCAGGCGCATCATGGTCATAGGCATAGCCATCGCCGTGTCCCAGCTCTTTCATAAGCTTGGTGGGCGCATTCACAATCGTCTTGGGCGGAGGGGTATTTTTGCTCTCACGCGCCACTGCCATCGCCTGTCCCCACGCAGTATAAAGCGCGTTGCTTTTGGGGGCGAGCGCCAAATAAACAGCCACTTCCGCCAGCGCCAAATCTCCCTCGGGAGACCCCATGGTGCGGTAGGCCTCCTGCGCTGCCATGGCAAGCTTCAGGGCTTCAGGGTCGGCAAGGCCAATGTCTTCCACCGCCATGCGCACTAATCTACGAGAGAGATACATACCCTCCTCGCCCCCCGCCAGCATGCGCGCCACATAATAAAGCGCCGCATCAGGGTCGCTTCCTCTCACACTCTTATGCAGGGCAGATATCAAATCATAGTGCCAATCGCCATCGCGGTCATAAGCCGCACGGGCCTCGGGCAAACGGGTCAGCACAGCCTCGCCGTCCCACATTTCACCCTCATCGGCCAGGCTCATCAAAAGCTCCACCGCGTTCATCAAGCGCCGCCCGTCTCCCGCCGCAAGCCTTATTAGGGCGCCCCTACCCTCTTCATCCACGGGCAAAGCATGGCCAAGGTCCGTTTCAACACGGGCCAACATCTCGCGAAGCCCCGCCTCATCCAATCCCTTAACCACCACCACCGCACAACGGGAGAGCAACGCATTATTCAACGTAAAACTTGGGTTTTCCGTCGTCGCCCCCAGCAAAATAAACGTGCCTTTTTCCACATGAGGCAACAACGCATCCTGCTGGCCCTTGTTAAAACGGTGGATCTCATCCACAAACAGCACGGTTTTCCGGCCCATCGCCGCCACCGTTTCGGCCGCAGCAACGGCCTTGCGCACCTCGGCCACACCATCCAGCACAGCCGATAACTTCACAACATCCGCATTAAATGCCGCCGCATAAATACGGGCCAGCGTCGTCTTTCCCGTACCGGGAGGCCCCCAGAAAATCACACTCTGCGGCGCCCCTTTTTCCACAAGCTTCGTCAGCAGTCCGCCATCTCCCACAAGGTGGTCTTGTCCCACAACATCGGCAAACGTGGAAGGCCTCATCCGTTCAGCCAGCGGCATGGTCGTCTCAGTCATCTTTTTAATCCCATAGGCACGATAAATCATGTCCCCTGTCCATCAAGGCTTCAATGCACGCACAGAGAGAATTCACATCATGCATCGCATTGTGAATCTTACCCGTCACAGGCAGGTCCAAATTCAAAAGCTCATAAAGCCTGCCGGAAGGGTAGTCTTTCCATGTAAAATCTCCAACCTCAGCTCTCATAGCTGCGTAAAGCACATCATGCATGCTCCCAAAACGATCTGGAGACATCGGCATCGTAAACGCCTGCAAGCTCGCCGTCTCCAGCATCACATCAATATCTCTGCCATTGCTCCAAGGGCGCGCATTCCCCACATACTCTGCAAAGTTCCGGAAAACAACAGAGGCCACATCGGCTTCGTCCACATCTTCCTGAGAAATCCCCGTCAGCTCTTTAATAAAATCGCTCAAACAGGGGTTAATCAACGGCCTCACACAGGCGTCAAAGGCAGCCCCTTCGCGCCAGTCTGTCCCTTTTTTCCAGGTACGGGAGGCAATCTGAATAATCTCTTTTTCCTGTCCTGGATCACCCCAGTTTGTAGCCTGTGCCGTCAGCCAGGATGTATATTCGGTGTCAAAAATAATAATATCGCTCATACTAGCTCCCCGTCACAAGGTTCAGCGTTTTGCTGCCACGCTTCAACCCCAGCGTCCAGCGCCGCTTGCTCACCCCCAAAGCTTCCAGAGCCTCGCGCAACGTCGTCACCGCACGCCCGTTCACACTGGTTAAAATATCTCCCACCTGCAACGGCATGGGCAGCTTAAATAAATCGCTGGTCTCCCGCGGAACCCCCACAATCACCACCCCGCCACTTTGAAGGGGTAAGTTCATCTCCAAAGCCAGCGCGGGGGTAATTTCCTCCAGCGTAAAACCTGTTAAGGGATTGTAGCTCCGCACCACGTCACGGTCACTGGCCTGGCGCTCAGGTCGGGCTTCAAACATAATATCCACGTCCACGCGCTCGCCCCCCCGCCACACCGTCATCTTGGAAGGCTTGGCAAGCAAGCCCTGCATGGTCACAATACGTTCATTAAGGTTGGCCGGGTCTAAAATGGGTAGGCCGTTAATAGCCAAAATCACATCACCCACCGCAAGGGTGCTTTTGGCGGCCGGAGAGCCCTCTAAAATTTCGGCAACCAAAACCCCTTCCGCACGGGTAAGCCCAAGCTGTTTGGCAAGCCCCGCACTCACATTCTGGCCCACAGCCCCCAGCCACGGACGCTCCACTTTACCCTCGCTGACAATATCGGTGATAATCACACGCACAAGGTTGGAAGGTACGGCAAACCCAATCCCCACACTCGCCCCGCTACGAGAAAAAATGGCCGTATTAATCCCCACCACCAGTCCGTTGCTGTCCACCAAAGCTCCGCCGGAGTTCCCGGGGTTAATCGTCGCATCCGTCTGGATAAATCGGCCATATTCGCTCAGGTTTGCATTGGTGCGCGCCACGGCACTCACCACCCCCATGCTCACACTTTGGCCAAGACCAAAGGGGTTACCAATGGCCAGCGCAAGGTCGCCCACGCGCAAGGTGTCGCTGTCGCCAAAGGTGGCCGCAGGCACAGTTTCGCCTTCAGGTAAAATAAGCTTCAGTACAGCCAAATCAAGCTTGGGGTCGGCATTCACAAAACGGACAGGGTATTCGCGGCCGTCCGCCAAAATCACCCGAACGTCCCGCGCGCCTTCAATCACATGGTAGTTGGTCACAAACGTGCCCTTGGGGTGAACAATCACGCCAGAACCCAAACTTTGCTGAGCCCGAGACGTACTGGGCGCCGGCACACCCAAAAGCTCGCGCATCAACGGGTCGGCCATATAAGGCTGGCTTTCGGCAACTTTGCCCCCGCCCACCTGTTTCACCGCAAAAATGTTCACAACTGCAGGGGCCACACGGGCCACAGCCGGGGCAAAGCCTTCACGCGCAGGCGCCGCAAAACTCGGCTGTGCCGTCGTCAAAAGCAAAAGCCCTAAAACAAAACCCCAAACCCGCATCACGCTTCCCCTCCTTTAAACGCCTCTCTTAACAGAAGCTCTCGTTAGTCAACCAGAACCCTCACAGCCGGAGATTTTCCGTCCAGAATCAGCAACGTATCCGAGGCCTGAACCACCGCACGCGCTGTCTCCAGGCCTTTCATCAGGCGGAAGAACTGAGGGTCTTGAGCATAAGCCCGCCCCGTCATAGAAAACGCTTTGGCATCCCCTTCCCCTCGCAATTCAAGAGATGTTTTTTCAGCATCGGCCAAAATAATGGTTCGGCTGGCTTCACCTTGGGCGCGTATTTTCTGGGCCATTTCTTCACCTTCGGCGCGTATTTCTCGGGCTTCTTTTTGGCGTTCGGCGCGCATGCGTCTAAAAATCGCTTCGCTGTTTTCAGGGGGCAAATCGGTGCGCTTAATCCGCACATCGATAATTTTAATCCCCAGCGGCGCCGCTTCTTTGGCAGAGGCCATCAAAATCTGGTGCATGGCTTCCTGACGATCCGTGTCCAGCAGGTCAAGCAAGGTATAGCTTGCCACAACAGCCCGTATGTTAGAGTTCACAATGGTATTAAGGCGCGCCATCGCCGTGTTTATATTGCGCACACTGCGGTAAAACTGGGCCACATCGCTAATCTGCCAACGGGTAAAGCTGTCCACCACAAGGCGTTTTTTATCAAGGCTTTGCACCTCTTCAGGGTCGCTGTACGTCGCCAGAATACGCTTGTCAAAAAACTGAGCGTTCTGGTAAAAAGGCACCTTAACATGAAGTCCGGGCTCAAGGTTTTCGCGCACCACTTTACCCAGCGCAATCACCATGGCGGTCTGGGTTTGGGGCACCACAAAAAGGCTGTTCACAAACACAATCAACGTTAACAACGCGCCCACACCCATCACCCACACAGCGGGCAAGCCCCATCTCGTTTTTCTCAGCAAACTCATGTTATCGCCCTCCCTTTGGCATCAATTTTTCCAAAGGTAAATAAGGCAGAACCCCCGTACTATCGCCACTAATCACCACCTTCGGCACACCCTGCAAAATTTCCCGGGCCATATCAAAGTAAATACGCTCGCGGGTCACCTCAGGCGCCACACGGTAGCCCCGCAACTGAGCTTCAAAACGCCCCGCTTCCCCTTCCGCACGGGTCAGGGTTGCATCTTTGTAGGCGCGGGCTTCAGCCAGCATCTGCTCGGCAGCCCCACGGGCCTGCGGCACAATCTGGTTTGCATAACCGGTAGATTCATTAATCACCTTCTCCGCATCGGCACGGGCCGCCTGTACATCGCGGAAAGATTCAATAACATCGGCCGGAGGGTTCACCTGTTGCAACTCAACCCCCGTCACCAGAATACCGGATTTATAACTATCCAGAACCGTCTGCAAAAGCTCGCGAGCCTCGCCCTGCAACACCACTTTGTTGTCGGTAAGGGCATCATCAATCGGGTGGCGGCCAATCACTTCCCGCATCACACTTTCGGCACTGGCCGCAAGGGTGGTTTCAGGGTCCATCACATTAAACAGATAAGAGGCCGGGTCGCCAATTTTCCACCGCACCGTAAAATCAAGGTCAACAATATTTTCATCACCGGTCAGCATCAGGCTTTCTTCAAGCACATCCAGCGTGCCGCTGCCAAAACGGCCGCCACCGGTTCTAAAGCCCACTTCCAGAACATTCTCGCGGGTCACCATAGGCTTGGCCACCGCTTCAAAAGGGGCAGGCAGGCGGTAATGCAGGCCGGGCTCGGTCGTGCGGTTGTACGCCCCAAAACGGGTGACAACCCCGGCCTGTTCAGGCGCCACAATATAAAGACCGCTCAAAAGCCACAGGGTAAAAACCCCTAGCGCAATCCACATAGGCTCAATAATCCAGCCCTCGCCAAAACCACCACCATTGCCCCCGCGGCCATAGCCGCCGCTCATGCGGCTTTTCAGCAGGTTGAGAACATCCTCAAGCTCGCCCTTGGCAGGCCCGTCCGTCCCACCGCGCGCGGTGCTTTTTCCGCCCACAGTCTTGGGCTTGTTTGTTTTGGAGGAACCCCATGGCCCCTCTCCCCAGTTAAAAGCAAGATCAGAAAATTTCATGGCTCCAATCCTACCGCCCCAACGCCCCACGTCAAGAAAAACTGGACAACTCGCCCAAACCTGCGGCATAAACCCCCATCGCAACACAAAGGCATAAGGAGAACACCCCATGCCCAAAACTCAACCTCCCGTTTCCCCCACCCCCGGAGACTATTTCCTCACCCCCACCGCAACGCCCGATCAACTGCGATCGATAGAGGCAATACAGCAAATCGAAAAAATCACGAGCCAGGATTACGTCCCCGCTCTTGAGGAGGCCGTTCGCCGACTGAAAGAGCGCACCTCCTCCAAGGATGATGCCGACAACATGATGTAAAGACCTCTCATGAAGACCCTGGCATGAAAAAGGAGAACACCCCATGCCCGCAAAAAAACCTCCCGTTTCCCGCACCCCCAACAAACCGTTCTTTGGCTTCAAAGTAGATGGAAAAACGCCCAGAACCATCCTCGATGCTATCATGGGCTCCATGGCGAAGGATCTCTCCGCCCCTCCACACCAGAAGGAGCTTCTTAAAGCCATCCGCACCCTTCTTTCAGCGCGCGGCAAGCGGAAACAATACCAACTCATTGCGCGTCTTACCGAAGCTGAACGGGTCGCCATAGCGGTCGATATCATCAAAGGCCTCAAAAAGCCCACAAGCATTCAATTGATTGAAGCGCCCCTCCACACCGCCAAAGGCCGAACGGGCTACTGGAACAGCGGGATTAGCTAAAACGGCCCCCCCCCGAACAGAAAAAGCGCCGCCCTCACAAGGCGGCGTTTTCACTATCCAACCGCCCTACTCAATAACAATCTTCACCCCACTCTGCACAGGCGCGGCAGAGATCTTCTCCCAAACCTTGGCCGCCAAATCACGGTAAATCGCCGCAACCTCACTTTCCGGAGCATTCACCACCAGCGGCCGCCCGCCATCGGTGCCTTCGCGCACTGCCAGCGCCAGCGGAACCCGCCCTAAAATCTCCACACCCGTCTCAGCCGCCATGCGCGCACCGCCACCGGCCCCAAAAATGTCAGATGTCTCGCCACAATGCGGGCAGCAAAACCCTGCCATATTTTCCACAATACCAAGCACCCGAACATTTACTTTATTAAACATTTCCAACCCCTTACGGGCGTCCATTAAAGCAATATCTTGGGGCGTCGTCACAATCACGGCCCCGTCCAAGGCCACCTGCTGGGTCAGCGTCAGCTGGGTGTCACCTGTCCCGGGGGGCATGTCCAGCACCAGCACATCCAGCGGCGTCTCGTCCGTTCCCCAGTTAACGGTCTTCAGCATCTGCATCAACGCACTTTGCACCATCGGCCCGCGCCACACCATGGGCGTCTGTTCGTCAGAAAGGAAACCCATGCTCATCACCTTCACACCATGCGCCACCACGGGGTTAATGCGCTCGCCGTCACTTTCGGGCTGGCTATCCGCAACACCCATCATGCGGGGCTGGCTGGGGCCGTACACATCGGCGTCCAGCAAACCCACACGCAAGCCTTGCACCGCCAGCGCCACAGCAAGGTTCATAGATGTCGTGCTTTTGCCCACGCCGCCCTTGCCGCTGGCCACCGCCACAATGTGGTTCACATGTGGAATTTTTGTCCCCGCCATAAAAAATCTCCTTTGATAAATCTCTCTCCGTCCTACCGCACCCCCCCAAAAAAGAAAAGAGGTAAAAGAAAAAGGGGCCGCCGCAGCAGCCCCTCTCCTTGTCATGTCGCTTACGCCACTTTGGCTTCAATGGTCTGCTCACCGCGCTTGGCCACCCATCCATCAGGGCTTTCATCCAGATAAAGGGCCATGCTGGGCACATCTTCCTTAACCGAATACCCCATTGCCAAAGCCACAGGACGCAACGTCGCATGCACCGTCGCCTGGCTTCTCAGCTCCGCCACATACACCATCTGAGGAAAACCATACGCCATCTGGGCCACAATCGCGGTGCCCATGGGGTAAAGGTATTGGCTCATCAAAGGTGTTGTCTCCACACCATGGTTGGCAAGGTCAGCAATGGCCTCCATCAAGCGGTCAGCTTCGGCCTTAAAGCGTGCATAGGTCTCGGCACCCAAAAGCGTCTCAACCTGTCCCAGATACCAGGGGTGAATACCACAAACATCTTCCACCAAAGGCACCTGACACACACCGTTGCGGTGGCGCTGCAAATCCCGGAAACTGCCAAAATCAATCAGGCAGTGCACCAGGTAGGTGCCATAAGCCGCAAGCCTGCGGTTCACTTCAGCACCCTTGGGTCGTTGGGCCAAACTGGCATGCTCATGCTTATTCAGGCGAGCGGCGTCCATTAGGTTTTTATCCACCAGAACCTCACCGGCTTTCACACGCTCAAGATCAGCCGCGCTCAACCATTCTTCGGCCACCAAATCAGCAACCGAGACAAAGTTATCCCGCTCACTATCCGCCGCCCAATAAGCATCTCGCTCAGCAAAGCGTCCGCCTTCCTCAAGCTCATCCCCCGTAAAACTGTTGGGGTATTTTTCCTTGAGGGCCGCAAAAAGCTCGGCACCCAAAGCACGGTTTTCAGGTAAAGGATGAGGCTTCAGTTGAAGAATCTTCGCCCGTGCCTGCCGCAAGTTGGTCGTCCAGCTAAAAAGGGTTGTGGTGCCCAAAGGCAAAAATCCGCGCATCACATCAAACGCGCGTGCTTTCAGGGCATTTTCCCATTTTTTTTCGCTGCCGTGGGCGGCCTCATCATGGGGGTGGTCCGCCATAAGCGCCGCAATCATTTTGGGCATGGTTGTGTTGTAAAGGGTCATCCAGCCATCCAAAATGGCGCGGCTGGCAGGGTGGTTGTAAGGGTCATGCAAAGGCTGTTCCGCAAAGTCTAAATAGCGCGTGCTTGCCTCCTGACCAGAATAAAGCGGGTTATCCTGGATCGCCTTGGCCGCCAACATGGAATAGTTTTCCATGAAAACAATCGTCACACCGCAGTCCCCAATACTCTGGTGACCGTAACCCACATAGTAGCTGGCCATAAACTTGCCGCTCCCCACGTCGCGCACCTTATCCAGGTGGGTCACCACACTGGCCGGAGAGCGCGAGTAAAGCGCCTGAATCATCCCTGCATCTTCAGGGGCCAAATCGTCAAATACAAAAATTTCGGATTGTTTTTCCGTCGCCATCCTCATCTCCTCTATCTCTGCTTCAAGGTACCATTCCCGCCCCCCAAGTTCCATACACACTGCCCAAATCCTCACCATCCAATCCACGGGGGCGAGGGGTTATCTGAATCACTCTCGTTTCTCTCATGCCGGCAAAAAAATAAACCTAACTAAAAAACCGAAAAAAGGATAAAAATCAATGAGCAGCTTTCACGTTGTCACCATTTTAGGGAACTTATGGATACCGAGCGCCCACGCGGAACCGGTCATGGTGCATCAGGCCTACATGGTGCCCCAGCGCGTCATCGTGCAAAACGATGTCCACCACCCCCGCCGTGCCGCGTTTTACCGTCAAGAGCACAAACATCATCACAAACATGGCGGCCACCAAAAACGCCATAATCATCAAGAACACCGTGGCACGGGCCACAGGTAACCCGTTTCCCTCGCCGTGCAAAAAACATGGGGGCACGGCGGGGGAAATTCATATTTCCCTCCGTTAAAGGGGTATGATAAAGAACATCAACGAGATTATAAAGAAAGAACATCCATGAGCAAAACAGAAGCCGTCCTCCTCGCCACCACCATTTTATTTGCGAGCACCACCGCAGGCCTCGCCCTGCGCCTGTCTCACGGCCCCCTGCCCTATGCCACCATGCATCACGCAAGCCCCCCCTCCAAAGCCAACTGGGAGAACAGACGCAAAGAGATGTTCACAAAGCAGGATAAAGATGCCAGCGGCACCCTCACACGAGAAGAAATGAGAGCGGGGATGGAAGAGCGGATAGAGAAAATGTTCAGCAAGCTGGATACCGACGCCAGTGGCACCATCACTCCGGAAGAGCTGGAGCAAGGCCGCAAGAACCTTCACCAGAAAATGATGGAACAACGCGAGAGCCGCCGTCAACAAAGCCTGTCTATCGTTAATGGATAACACCCAGCTGACCGAGTGGCTGCAAAAAGCGGGTAAAGGAGACGCCGCCGCTTTTCGCAAGCTTGCAAACGCCCTCGGCCCGCGCATGCACGCCCTCGCCACACGGCTTCTGGCGGGCAACCACGCCAGCGCAGAGGATGTGACGCAAGAAGTGCTGATAAAACTCTGGCAGCAGGCCCCCAACTGGCAGGCCGGCGGGTCGGTGGCCGCCTATGCCAGCCGTCTTACTTACACCACCAGTATGGATGTGCACCGCCGCAGCAAACCCACCACCAGTCTGGATGATGACGCCATGCCGGAGCTCCCCGTGCCCGAGAGCACCACAGGCAAAATCTATCAGCATCAGCAGACCGATCTCATTCTGCAAGCCATGAAGCACCTGCCGGAGCGCCAGCAGCAAGCCGTCAGCCTCACCTATTTTCACGAGTTTCAAACGCGGGATGTCGCGAGAGCCATGGAGACAACAGAAAAAGGGGTCGAAGGCCTCCTCGCCCGCGCCCGTAAAACCATGGCTGCCCACCTGCCTCAAATCCTCAAATCAGATCTTAACTAACAAAGCACCCAATCATGAAAAACATCCTCAAACTCCCCCGCCAGCCCCGCAACCTCACGCTGCCGGATACCCCCGTCACCCCCCTTCCCGCCCAAAAACTGGAGGCCATGATCGCGCACGCCCTCACCCACCCGCAAGAGCTCCCGTCAGAGGACGCCCGTATCGGAGCCCCCTCCCGCCATACCGCTCAAGCGGCCCTCCTCCGCAACACCCCCGTGCCGTCCCTCAGCGCCCTCTTCCGCGTATCTGCCCCTGCCCGCGCAAACCCCCGCCTCATATCCCTCGCTCAACGCGCGCAAAAAGCGGCCTATGCCACGGGGCTCACCACCATGGCGGCAGGGGTTTTTCTGGCGCTGGCCTTGCTTCCCACACCGGGCGCAAGCGGCAACGTGCAAGCCACAGCCCAATCAGAGGCCGATCTCATCACCCTGCTCCTCTTCACCCCAACAGACGAATAATAAACCTAAATAAAACTTGTTTTTTCGCCTGAAATGGCCCTACTAAGCAATATGAAAAGCTTCTGGTCCCGGTGCCATTATGCCCTTACAGGCCCTTATTGGCCGGAATATCTTGTCGCAAAAGAACTCCGTGCTAAAGGGTGGGAAGTTTTCAGACATTTTTACGTCTACGATCCCAAAAAT
Source organism: Alphaproteobacteria bacterium CG_4_10_14_0_8_um_filter_53_9 (assembly GCA_002791805.1). Classification (GTDB taxonomy): domain Bacteria; phylum Pseudomonadota; class Alphaproteobacteria; order UBA2136; family UBA6156; genus UM-FILTER-53-9. Next base: position 21,832 of record PFND01000005.1, read on the forward strand.
AAAGCCTACGCAGAAATGGATATTCTCGCCATCGCTCACGATGGTCTTATCATGGTAGAAGTCAAAAGCTATGAAGGCGCGTGGGAAAGTTTCGATTTTGAAGAAAAGGTAAAATGGAGAAAAGTCGGGCAAACCTACAAAAGAAAATCGCCCGTATGGCAACTCAAACGCACACGTCTCGCCCTCATAAACAGCCTTCTTAAAGATTTTCCAGATATAAAATCTAATATTATCAACGCGACACATAGCTACGTTTATTTAGATAGAGGACACATCATCAACGCACAACAGCCAGAAGTATTAAAAGCTTGGAAAGACATGAAAGTGACTGTGCACCTTCTCTCAGAAAGAAACCTGCTACCCTATGCCACAAAACCCGCCGCAGAGAGTTTCAGAGTATGGGCTCACGAGCACCACGCACATTTTCGTTGGCGGTGGCACTATAAAATACTCAAAAAATGGGGATATCTAGAA
>PFND01000035.1:0-385 GCA_002791805.1 Alphaproteobacteria bacterium CG_4_10_14_0_8_um_filter_53_9
AGCGATTCAGCTGATTTCGATATCGTAGTGGTTCCCGATGAGCTTGCCGGCGCAACCCCGGATGTCCAAGACATCCTGAACGAGGAGCAGCAAGCCGTGGTCATGCGCTATCTCAAGAAAGAGTACGACCAAGCTAAGACCGACATGGAGTCCCGTAACCAGAAGCTGATCCTCTGGCGACGCAACATGGAAGCCATAGCTTCAAATGCTCCAAAGAACCACCCCTATAAGAACAGTTCAAACGTAGTGGTGCCGGTCACACAAGTATTGACCCAGAACCTGTTCGCTAAGGTCAAGGGCACCTTCGATGCTCGTAACCCCTTGTGGTCCGCCACGTCCATGAAGAAGGATGACCATGAGCAACAGCTCGCCCGAGTCATTGAGA
>PFND01000035.1:481-1121 GCA_002791805.1 Alphaproteobacteria bacterium CG_4_10_14_0_8_um_filter_53_9
TTCCTCAAGTCGTTTATTCAGTGGAGAGCTGGCGTGTCAAGGACTCTTCAGGAGCCGACACGGAAATCGTCTGGCACGATGGCCCCCAGGTAATCATTCGGCCGCTTGAGAACGTCAAATATCGTCGTGGCGTACCAAAGATAGGCCGCCTCCCATGGATCGGCATAGACATGACGCTCACCGAAGTAGAGCTTCGTGAACGTGCTTCCAAGGGCATCTACAACCTGGAAGCTACTCAGGCCGCGATCAAGTTCGCTCGTACGACCCCGAACGATGTCGAACAACAGCAGCAAGAAGCTGATATGTTCGATTCTGGTGAAACCACAGAGCTATACGATATCACTGAAGTTTACGTCTATTGGGACGTAGATGGTTCCGGTGTACCCGTAGACCTCCTCCTTACCGTTCATATGGACTCAGGTTCTATCCTAAAACAGCAGTACAACACGCTTGGTGTCCGCAATATTACCAGCTCTCGATACGTTCATCGTCCGTTTGCTCTTACTGGACGTGGCACCGGGCAGATGACCGAATCCATGCAGACTGAAGTCACCGTGACCCATAATATGCGTAACGACAACGCCAAGACAGCCGGCATGCGCATGCTTGCCGTCAAGCGTTCCGCTGGATTTGGTGCCAA
>PFND01000035.1:1227-1950 GCA_002791805.1 Alphaproteobacteria bacterium CG_4_10_14_0_8_um_filter_53_9
CAAGGATGGAGTATCGCTCAGCGCGCTGTTGGCCTCTACGACGTTCAGATGGGTTTCTCCGATTCCACGCTTGGCTCCCGTGATACCGCTCGTGGTACAGCCATGCGTATCCAGCAGGGTGACAGCATCCTCGGTTCAGTAGTCGAGGGCCTCCGCACGACCATTTCCCATATTGGCATACTCGTGTGGATGCAGTGCGTGATGAACAAGGACCGGGTTATGGCTCGTGAGCACAAAGCCATGCGCTTGACGGACAATGAACTCAACCTTCTCGATGACGCTCTTTCCATGGAGGTCTCCGAGATCCCCATGCGCATGCGCTTTACCGTCAAGACCACCGAAGCGGACAAGACCTACGAACAGCAGCGCATGAACATGCTTAGTCTCTCACAGGTTTTCGCGCAGTACGCTCAGCAGACCGTACCGCTTGCCACGCAGATCTATGGGCCACAGGGCGTAGCGATGCGGCAACAGACCCCAGAGGCTTGGAACTATATGGCCCGCATCTTGACTGGTTCAGGCAAGCTCATGGAGAAGATCTTCGAGTTCTTTGGTATCAACGATACCGACAACTACATTCCAGACCCGTCAAAGCTTGACGAGCGGCTCGACGCTACCGCAGCTTCCGCTCTGAGCCAAGCTTTCACCCCGTCTCAACCAGGAGCGGTTCCCTCTCAGGGAATGCCTCCAGAAGCAGCGCAGCTCGCGGCCATGCAGGGAGGT
>PFND01000035.1:1965-2107 GCA_002791805.1 Alphaproteobacteria bacterium CG_4_10_14_0_8_um_filter_53_9
TTCTAGTCACAACGGTATTTCGTTCACACAGGCTGAGCTTGAGGACTTCCAGCGTGTGTTCCCTACTACCAAAGCCGCAGCCCTTATGGGCCGCATAATTGACACTATCGCCGACTCATGGCGTTCGCGTCTTACAAGTCTT
>PFND01000035.1:2174-2689 GCA_002791805.1 Alphaproteobacteria bacterium CG_4_10_14_0_8_um_filter_53_9
AAGGCATCCAGCTGGCGGCTCTGGCCATCGACTGGACCGCGTCTGAAGAGACCGAGGATTCCATGGACGAGGGCGATCAAAGTTTCATGGAGGAGGGAATAGATGTCCGATACTAACGAACCCGATGTTGATTTCACTGAGCCCGCGCAGGCCAATGATGACTTCGAGGTGGCGGTCCTACGTGATGGTGAGGTGCCACCTGTAGCACCTCCACCTGCCGAAGACAAGACCAAGGTCACTATGACCGTCGAGGAATACCAGGCTCTGCAGGCCAAGTTGGATTCAAATGCCGCCCTGACTGCTGGCCTAGGGCAACTGACTGAGAAGCTCGGTACTCCCACAACCCCCGCCAACGTAGTCATGCCCCAAGATGACTGGGATCCCTCAAAGCTCGAGCAGGATCTTTTTGCTGCTGGCAAATCTGTCGGGACCATTGAAAAGGTCGTGCAGCGCCAGCTCGGTGGTTTCCAGGCCCAGCTCATGCAGAACCTTGTTCAACAGAACAAGCAGATGCT
>PFND01000035.1:3171-3885 GCA_002791805.1 Alphaproteobacteria bacterium CG_4_10_14_0_8_um_filter_53_9
TATTTCCATGGACAAAAGCGACGCGGTGGTGTTACAGTTGAACATGGACGAGGCGACACGCCTTGAGTGGAGCGCCGGTTCGTTCAGGCGTTTGCCCCCCGTGGTCGTGGAAAAGCTTCGACCTGATAACATGCGGGCATACCTGATCACTGAAACAAAAGTAGATCAGCGTGCTGCCCGTGCGTCAAAGGTCGAGGTTCTGCGGAATCCGCTCAATCCCCTTACCGGGTACAGCGAATCCCGCGAGGTCATACGACCACGCCGGGGATGGCACCAGTGCTGGGCCAATCCTGGTCGTGATTTCGATGAGAAGATGCGTGGCCCGTACAAGCAGGTTCGCCTTCCAACGGAAGCCCAGAAGAAGTCCACGTACGAACCTGGAGACGAATCCGGGGAAGTCTTCCAGAGGCTGAACGGTGAGGGCAAGGTCGAGGCGATCGCCCTTGAGTGCCCAGAGCACCTCTTCAAGGCCTACCTTGAGTGGATGTCGTCCCAGTCAGGTGTGAGGAAGGCCACGGTGAAAACCGACTTCTTCACCGCTATGGAAAATATCAATCGAGAGCTACCACGGGACAGCCGTATAAAGCCGATTGATGATACCGGCGACCTCCAGGACTAAGCGCCTGGAACTGCGCTATGAGAGAGGAGATCAACTATGGCTAATATCGACAAGCCGGCGGGTTTCCGTGTAGCACAAATGCCTGGCAGTTTCCC
>PFND01000035.1:4124-4622 GCA_002791805.1 Alphaproteobacteria bacterium CG_4_10_14_0_8_um_filter_53_9
AGAAGTGCGACATCGAGGGCACTTCAGGAATCATGGAACTCAACGAGGACCTTGCCAGCACCAAGGTGGCTCAGATCGTCGGCTTCGAGGGCGGCGTGAAAAATACAATGGGTGCCCATGCTCGTGTCCTCTTCGTATGGGCTTCCAGCCGGTGGACTGGCCAGTCGTAAGGGAGGAATGAACTATGGCTACGACTAACTCCATTGCGACCACAGGTGGTTTCAGCCAGCTGGTGAGTCGCGACTTTTCCAAGGTTCTCTTCGACGAGTTTATCCGAATTCCCGAGGAGTATAAGGCCATCGCCAACATCGAAACCATGGACGGAGCGTATCTCCGTGAAGGTCAGATGACCGGCTTCGGCCCCATGCAGCGGATCGGTGAAGGTCAGCCGATACCCTATGAGAACTGGACCCAGGGCAATGAGAAATACATCTACCCCTCGAACTTCGCGCTGGCCTTTGCAGTGACGGAGAACCTGTGGGAAGATGACCGCAAGGG
>PFND01000035.1:4819-5213 GCA_002791805.1 Alphaproteobacteria bacterium CG_4_10_14_0_8_um_filter_53_9
TGAACGTGACCTCGCTTCAGACGGCCATGAACGCCTTCGAGAACAATGTGAACGAAAACGGTGTGCCGGCGCCAATCAAGCCCAAGCTCCTCATCGTTCCGTACACCCTGCGCTTCGAGGCCGAGACCCTCATCAAGTCCGAGTTCAACTCCGAGAACGCCAACCGGCAGGTGAACACCCTCGGCAACAAGGGCCTCGAGTTCATGGTAGGCCACTACCTCTCCAGTACCACAGCCTGGTTCCTGGTCGGCGACAAACGTGACCACGACCTCCGGTTCGTCATCCGCAAGCCCTTGCAGCTCAAGAGCACGGACGACTTCGACTCCCGCTCGGCCAAGTTCCGGGCCGTCATGCGTGTCCAACCCACGTTCGTGAACTACCGTGGCGTGTACGG
>PFND01000042.1 GCA_002791805.1 Alphaproteobacteria bacterium CG_4_10_14_0_8_um_filter_53_9
ATTTTGATAAAAAGAGAAAAAAGTACAGGAATGATGTTTTTTTAAGCAGGAGTTGGGCTTAAGAGGCTTAAAAACGCTGCGGTCGGCGGCGGATAAATGAGGGGTAAGGCACGGGTATTTTGAGGGTAAGCACCGGATAAGCGCATGGTAAGGGACGGGTAAGCGGCGGGTAAGGCAGCGGAGGGAGGTGGGTAAGACAACGAGGTGGGAGGGGGGCAAAAAGAGAAAAACCATTGAAGGTGGGCGTCTCAGCGTATACAAAAATGTCATGAGCATGGGCAACGGACCTGTGGCAACACGGGGAGGCCCGTATAGCAACCCGCAACCGTTTTCAGGTGGCGCTCCCCTTCTGAAAAGGCGAGCCCGCCTTTCATAACGCGGTATGGTTATACCTGACAGCTTTTATGCTGGCGGGTAGGGTCACCATTTTTAATCAACAGATGTGGCACCCTGCCTGGGGCCCCGAAGCGCATCGTGAAAAACATCTGGGGGCTACCGGGATCTGAAGATCGTCCAGAGGTATCCGTTCGATCTGACAGCCTTTCCGGCGGCAAGAAAACTTGAGGACTGGCTTGACCGGAACCACTTCCGCTATGCCTGGCACCCGACGCCGCCCGCTGCCGATCCGTTTTCCGCCTGGAACGGGGATGACTACTTTGAACTGGTGATCAGCTGGTGAGCCCGCCCATCATTTTCCTCAGCTTCAGGATTATCCTCACCCTCACCGGTTGCTTGGTGTGGTTGTTGTGCCTAATGGCGATGATTGCGGTGGTGGCGGGGCTGATTGTCTGGGGAATGGACTTTTCGAGGTTTGAATTCGTATTGGGGTTTATGTAGAGAGCCTTTGCCCTGAGGTGATTCAACAGTTATAGGCCGCATCCAGCGGCCTTGGCTGCATGCCCCGCACGTTACGACAGCTCGAATACGGCTATTGCCCGAGGATTTTTTTCAGAGCGTTAATCTCTTCCTGTTGGGCATCATTCGCCGCTTTGAGTTCCTGCACCGCATGAATCAGCACCGGCACCAGCTCGCCATAGGCGAGACTTTTGGTCTGGCTGGGGTCGCTAGCTGTGCTCACAACCTCTGGCACGATTTTTTCAACTTCCTGGGCAATCAAACCCACCTTGCGGCCATGCTGTCCGTCTTCTTTCGGGTTTTTCCAGTCATAGGTTACGGGGCGCAGTTTCATCACATCCGCAAGGCCGTAGGATAGATCTTGCACCTTGGTTTTGTGGCGGGCATCCGAGAGAGCGTTGTACGCCCCTACCCCGGCGACAGAGCCGTTGACGTGGAGTTTGTAGCTTGCGGTTGAAGTTGTCCCAATGCCAACATTTCCACTAGCATCGACACGCATTCTTTCGGTGTTGGCGGCATCATTACCATTTAAAAAAGCTAGATAACCATTATAAGACTGAACTACCCATGTGCTTCCTGTCGAATAAGTTGATTTTAGGACGAGTGCGGAATCATTTCCTGAAATTGCCAGAAGCTTCCCATAAGAAATTCCTTTCCCAGCATTATCGGTAGTACCAATTCCCACGTGGCCATCATTGAAATACAAAGCCGTGCCGCTGGGTGCCCATGCGCCTGAGGCGTTGGTGCCGGCCATACTGACCCAATCCGTCCCGTTGCAGAACTGCATGACCTTGAAGGTGCTGTTATACACCTGCGTGCCTTCATCCCCTGTGGGGTTGCTGCAGGCGGCGTGGGCCAGCGCGGGGCCGAAGGTGAGAACGGCCAGCGCAGCCACAAGGCGAGCGGGTGCGTTTAGTAGCGGCATATCTGCATTCTTCCTGTTGAGGGATTGCGGCGGAACGTGCCGTAGGTGGCGGGAGAGCAGGTTTCGTCTCCGGTGCCTGCGACCTTGACGGTGCCCGAGACATCCAGCGTGGCGGCGGGTGTTGAGGTGGCGATACCGACATCGCCCACCTCGCCCACAATCATGCGCGGTCGGTTCCGCCTGTGCGGATGGTGACGCTGCTGTTTTCGCTCGCCAGCACATAGGTGGTGCCGCTGGTAATCCTGTCTCCATCCCCCGTGGAAATCCCCGTCAACCGGCTTCCGTCCCCTTCAAAGTACGTGGCACTCACAATCCCCGTCACACTCACGCCCGTGGTGGAGATACTCGTGGCGGTGAGAAGGCCGGAGCCGTTATCCCATGTGAGGCCTGCGCTGGCATCAAACGACCCCGAAGTGTTGTACTGAATCTGGCCTGTGCTCCCCCCTGGCGTGGTGCTGCCGCCGGACAGCGGGTTGTTCCACCCGTTTGATGTGCCGTTGAACTGGCAGTAGGTGACGGCGACGTTGACGGGACGGGTTTCGGTTGCGGTGCGGGGTGTACCATTAGCTCCATAAGCTGTTGGAGCACCAAGTTCTCTGGTGGTAGCCGCTGTATTTAGCGCCACAGTTTGATAAGGTGGATAACTTGCATCAGGAGCTGGAGCATTTGTAGAATAAGGGTCGATGTTATATAAATGCGTGTGCCCTTGAAACGCATCGGCCTGCGTCGCCCCCGGGCTCCGCGTTCCGTCCGGGTCGTTCCCTGCACTATTATCTATACCCCGCAGGAAGCGGCCACGGGCGGCGGTGTATTCGCTCCACCCTGTGGGGCAGGTCGTGCTGGCAAAGGCACTGATGGTGCCTTCGGGCACGCCGATACCCATGGGCTGCCAGCTGGTGCCGTTACACATTTCTATGTAATTACCCGTTGCATTATACTGCAGGGCACCTGCCGTGCTGCTGCTACAGGTTGCCGAGGCCGTGGGACTGATGACCTGCACCATGGTGGTTGAAATAGTACTGGCCGAGACAAGTGTGCTTGAGACAACAGGGGTGTTTAACCGTGGCAGGTAGCTGCCTGCACTGCCGAGATAGCCCCACGTCGTCCCCGCTGTGCTCAGGCTGACGATGCTGCTCTCGCTGTTGGCTGTTACTGCCAGGGTGCCGCTAGTGATGCGATCGGCCGAGAACAGTCCGCTGCTGGCCTGATTGATCCATGCGGAGCCGTTGTAATAGAGGAGATCGCCCGTTGTGGAGCCTGACAGTGTGACGTCTGTGAGGTCGTTTAGCGCCGAGGCCCCGCCACCGCCGCCGGAGACCGTGTTGGAGACCGGCGCATCGCCCGCAACACTTTTTAGAATAAGATCGCTGGAAAATGTGCTGCCGCTGACCGTAAGCGTGACGGAGGGGTTAGTGGTGCCGATACCCAGATTTTCGGTTGTGGAGGACAGGAAGGGCGCATAGGACGGACAGCCGAGTTCTCCCCGTGTGGCTTCTCCCATACACAGACGATCGGCAGTGACACCAATTGTATCTGAAATAATGGCGAAGGTGCCCCACTCTTCCACGGCCACCGCTGTGCGGCCCACAAGGGCAAGCACAGCGACAGCGAGAAGCATTTTCATGGGGGAAGCCTACCACCCGCCCCTATGTTATGCCCATATCGCGAGCGATAACAATGCCTAACCCTGCGGCATGATTGAAACAGTTAAAAGTACACATCTACTTTTTTTGTTAACAACAAAGGGGATGTTCGTCATCCCCTTTGTTGTTAACAGCCGCTTGAATTTAAGCTGAGGCGGAGGTTTTTTTAGCTTTACCTTTAGCCTTGGCCGCTGTAACGGCCTTTTTACTGGCGCGGGGTTTGGTGGCCTTGGCAGGGCTGGCCGCTTTGGCGGTCACCTTTTTATCCTTCGCCTTTTTAGGAAGGCTCGCTTTGCCCTCTTTCACCTTTTTGCCGGCCACTTTGGCGGCGATGGGGGTGTACTTACCCGCAAAAGGCGATTTGGTGAGCGCAATCTGGAGCACCTCATCCACCGTATCCACCACTTCCACCTTGATGTTATCCATCAGGTTTTTGGGCATGTCGGCCAGATCCTTCTCGTTCTCGCGAGGGATAATGACGGTTTTAATACCCCCGCGCATGGCGGCAAGCATTTTCTCCTTCAGCCCGCCAATGGGGAGCGCACGGCCACGCAAAGAGACTTCTCCTGTCATCGCCACATCTGCCCGCACAGGAATACCCTTAAGCGTGCTGACGAGTGCTGTGACCATGGCGAGACCTGCAGACGGACCATCCTTGGGGGTGGCGCCATCCGGCACGTGGATGTGAATATCCTTTTTCTCGTGGAAATCGGGTTTCAGATCCAGCGCTTCGGCGCGGCGGCGCACATAGCTGGAGGCCGCCTGGATACTCTCCGTCATGACGTCTCCCAGCTTGCCTGTAGTAAGAAGCTTGCCTTTACCTTCCAGCACGGTGGCCTCGATCTGGAGAATATCACCGCCCACTTCTGTCCATGCGAGGCCGTTGACGAGCCCCACCTGATCTTCCGCATCCTTGATGCCATAGCTGAACTGACGAACACCGAGGTATTTATCCAGATTGGCGGCCGTGATTTTAATGGTGCCCACGGGTTTGGCTTTTTTAGCGGGCTCTTTTTTACCTTTGGCCGAAGACTTGGTTGTTTTCTTGATAGGTTTGTCCTCTTCTTCTGGGGAGCCGTTCGCCATCAGGATTTCCTTCACCGCTTTGCGGCACAGGCTATCGATATTGCGTTTGAGGTTACGCACCCCGGCCTCTCTCGTATAGGTTTGGATGATGGCTTTGAGCGCATCTTCCGACACCTCCAACTCTCCTTTGGAAAGCCCGCTATCCTCCAGCGCTTTGGGAAGCAGGTGGTTTTTGGCGATGTTCAGCTTTTCCTCTTCTGTATAGCCGGCGAGACGAATAATCTCCATTCGGTCTCTAAGCGCAGGCGGAATATTAAAGCTGTTGGACGTGCACAGGAACATGACATCCGATAGATCGAAATCCACCTCCAGATAATGATCCGAGAAGGTATGGTTTTGAGCAGGATCCAACACTTCCAGCAGCGCTGAGGAGGGATCTCCTCTAAAATCTTGCCCCAGCTTATCGATCTCATCCAGCAGGAAGAGAGGATTGTTGGTGCCCGTTTTTTTGAGGCTTTGGATGATTTTACCCGGAAGCGCCCCGATATAGGTACGGCGGTGACCGCGGATTTCGGCTTCATCTCTCACCCCACCAAGGGCCATACGGACATATTCGCGTCCTGTGGCCTTCGCAATGCTCTCTGCCAGGCTGGTTTTACCCACACCGGGAGGGCCCACGAGGCACAAGATGGGGCCTTTAAGCTTGTTGACGCGTTGCTGCACGGCGAGGTGCTCAACAATGCGTTCCTTCACTTTCTCCAGCCCGAAGTGATCCTCGTTCAGAACATCTTCTGCAAACTTCAAATCCTTCTTCAGCTTGGATTTTTTACCCCATGGGAGGC
>PFND01000010.1:0-16042 GCA_002791805.1 Alphaproteobacteria bacterium CG_4_10_14_0_8_um_filter_53_9
CATGCGTTTGAGACCTTTGATCATAGCGTTAATCCAGCGATTTGAAGAGCGTGTAGCTGAAGGTGATGGTGTGAACCTCGGGGGGTAAATCCTCTGACACGCGGAAGGAGAGCGGGAGGTTTACTTTCTCGTGCCCCGGATAATATTGCTCTTCGAAACAAAAGCACTGTTGAAGCTCTACATAGGGGGTGACATCCTGCTCTCCTGCGCCGCCTTGCGCATAGAGCATGTGCACCGCGGTTCCGCTGACGGACACCGGCGACGTATTATAGGCGGTATAGGCCGTGAGGACGGACTCTCCGATATGCACGTTACGGACAAACTGCGTGGGCTTGAGATCTACCGGGACATCCCGGCTTTGGTTGGCGGTAAAACGAATGGTAATGGCGCGGTCTGTTATGGGTGCATCGTGTGGCAGAGACGCTGTCTGCCCTACTTGTATGGTGGGCACCGGAATGCCCAGCGCCTGACAAAACAAGCGATACAGCGGGACCATGGCATAGGCCACGCCCAACATAGCAAGCCCAAGTGCTGCAAGAAGAAGGCCGAGACGCGCGTTTTTGCTTAAAGCCATGTATCCACCACCATGGCGAGAAAAATAAGGGCCAGATACAGCAGACTTTGTTTAAAGACTTTGCGGGCAGGACGTTGATCTTCTGCCGTGCTGTGCGGCGCATGCAGCAACTGCCATGTGCCATACCCCCACCATACCCCCAAGCCCAAGGCCACCGCACTATACAGCCCCCCAAGAGGCGGCATAAGCCCCCCTGCCATGGTGACCGGCACCAGCAGCGCCACATACCGCACCATGGCGAGGCGCGTGGCGGGTTCTCCCTTAACCACCGGATACATGGGAACGCCTGCCTTTGTGTAATCTCTGTTTGCCATAAGGGCGAGCGCCCAGAAGTGCGGTGGTGTCCATAAAAAAATGATGGCGAACATAAGCCACGGCAGCGGGGTTGAGAGATCTCCCTGCACGGCTGCCCAGCCCACCAGCGGCGGAAAGGCCCCTGCTGCCCCGCCAATAACGATATTTTGTACGGTGTTCCGCTTGAGGAGCATGGTATAAACAGCCACATAAAACACCGCACCCGACAACGCCATGGCCCCTGCAAGGGGATGTGCAAGGCCTGCGACGAGTGTGCCGAGGCCAATAAACACAACCCCGAAAACAATCGCCTGATGTGGTTTCAGCTTGCCCGTAGGAAGAGGGCGTGTGCGCGTGCGCACCATGAGGGGATCGATATCTCTATCCCACCACATATTGAGGGCGTTGGCCCCTGCGGCCGAAAAACACAGCCCCACCAAGGCAAGTAAAATAGGTAAGGGTTGCAGCAGGCCAAAATTGCCTTTGGTGGCGACCAGACTGCCTGCAAAACATGTGATGCCAAGCAGCACAATAATGCGCGGCTTGGCCAGTTGAAGATAGGCGCGCAGGGCGTCCATTTTTGCGCCCTTATCGATCTTGATGGAAGCGGCCGCTAAGCCCGTAGACCAGATTAAGCATGGTGCCCACAAGGACAAACCACAGCGCTGTACCGACCGTAAGATGAGCAAGACTTAAGGCATGATAGGCGTGTGGAAAATGAGAAAAGCTATACAGCGTAAAGATGCCCAAGATGACCTGAAGCCCCACCACATGCTGCATGGCTTTGGCGGGTTTTATGAGCAAGGGAGACCCCGACCGTTTGCCCGCCGCACTGACCACCATGACCAGAATAAAGGTGGCGAGCGCCAGGTAACGGTGCTTCATGTGCATGAGTTGCAGCATATCCTGCGGGATCCACTCTCCCTGACAGGAAAAGAGGCCGCCGCATATACCCCCTGCGTACCCTGAGGAAATAAAGGCCCCGAGCATCATGGTGGCCCACACGCATAGAGCCGTTAACGCGACGGCGGGCATGGCCCAGCGCGGGGCGGGATTTATGGCGAACTCTGACGATACAGACGCGCGACGCGCCCATGCCAGCGCACCCAAAAAGAGCATGGCGTTGCCCAGATGGATAGCAACACTCCAATGAATATTCCCCAACCATACGGTGAGTGCTCCCAATTTGATTTGCGCCGCCAGCAAGGCAAAGGCGACCCCTGTGGCTACCCATACCCGCGGACGCTGTGTGGGCAGGTACAACATCATCCCCAACAGAAGAACCCCCACCAGGGCGGCGGTAAGACGGTGCGCATATTCCAGCGCTACTTGCTCGGCCACGTAATGCGTGCCTTCTACCACGTAGCCGCCTGCGATTTTACTTTCCGGGAAGGGAATCACTTCTCCATAACACAGGGGCCAATCCGGGCAGGACAGGCCTGCATCGGCAAGGCGGGTGGCTGCCCCCAAAATAATGACGGCAAAGGTGAGCCAAATGGCAAAGGTGGCGAGGCGTGAGAACATCATGCCGCGGACGTTACCCGCACCCCCCTCCCCTGACAAGCACCTTGGGTTATTTGTCGTGCAAAAAAGGGCCCGAAGGCCCTTTTTATGAAGATGATGACTACTTCATCTTTTCTTCTTTAAACTCCACGTGCTGACGTACCACAGGATCGTACTTGCGCATGACCAGCTTTTCGGTTGTGTTCAGAGATTTGGGGTTCTTTTTGGTCACATAGAAGTAACCTGTTTTTTTACCCGTTTTGGGGTTGATGGCCGTGCTGACCATTTTGATATAAATACTACCGGAACCTTTTGCCATGATGACGTCTCTCTTTTACTTGTTTTCTGACCTTTTTTGCTCACCTGCATTTTAAGATACAGAGGGGCATTTGAGGTGCTTGAGGGTGCTTTTAGGGGGCGAATGCCCCTTTGTCAAGCTAAAGGACGGGGCTAAACCCAAGATATTAACGTTTTATACGGGCATTTGACTGAAACCCCTGTTTGACCCGAGACTTTTTTGGCCCTTAAAAACCTAAAAAACCATTATTTTTTAGATATTTGAATGGTAAGCACCCCTGCGAGGCCTGCGAGCACCAGAATAACCCCTATGGCCTGGCCTATATTACGGGTCATGCTGACGGCGACCACCACCCCTGCGATGAGCCCCAAAGGCAAAAGAACCACCCCTAACTTAGACATATCCGGCCCGCTGCCTGAGACTTTTAGGCCGGCGAAGCTGTTAGGATCTTGCTCTTTGGCGGCCCTTAAGGCTCTTTTTTGTACGGCGGTGAGGCCGTGCGTAGGATCATCGATGAGGCGCCATGCGCCCTCAAATGCGGCCATAACCTCGTACCAGCTGGCAAAGGCGCCGTTTTTAGCATTTTCTAAAATAATCTCTGACCCGAGAATATTTGTGGGCACCGGATCGCTCCAGCGGCGGTAGAAATGGCTATAGGGAGGATAGCTCGGTATAAACTTGAGGCGAGGTTTGCTGCTTCCGCTGCCTGCCGCGAGCAGATGATCCATCTGCCAGCGGACGAGCCACGGCAACACTTTTTCCCACACATCCTTTTGCACCCGTTTTTGCTCTTCTTTTTGCAAGACCTTAAGCAATTTTTCTGCCGCTTCCTGCAAATTACTTTCTGCCACCGCTTCTTCTACCGGGAGGATGCTTGGTAAATGCGTTTGCCGGACAGGTGAAATGGCCCCCGCCCACCAGCGCCATGTGGCCACGGTTGCATCCTCCAATGCCATTTTGGCCTCATTATCCGGAAAGACGCCTTCCTGCCAGCTTTCTCCCCCGAGTGTGGTGTGAAGGAGTACGTGATCGAACCCGGGGGTTCCGGACACTTGCGCCAAGGTAGAGAGCAAGCGATTGCGCACCAACCACGGGGTGTTGCCTGAGGAAATTGCCAGTTTTTCCAGCCCCGGCGCAATGGCACTATAGGCCTGGTGAGCATTTGCCAACGCTGTTTCCAGCTCGACCGCCTGGGGGAAGGTATCTTTCCTAGTGGTGGCCAGTTTGCCCATAACATCCCTGAACAGCACAAAATAGAGCACCCCGCCCCCTACGACATCCCACACCAGATTGCCGATGGCCTGAACCTCTCTCTCTCCCCATAACTCCACCGGAATCTGGGCCAGCAAAAACCACGCTTTGAGATAGCACCCTTCGTCTGCCATCCAGCCTTGCGCTGTCAGCAAGTGTTTAGGATTGAGCATGTCTGTCTCTCTTAACCACTCCAAGGCGCGCTCCGGCGAGTGATTTATCTCGCACGAAATAGAGTGATATTCGTACCAGATGAGAACCTCTTCCGGCATTTTATCATTGGGAAGCATGCTTTTTTGAGCCAGCTCGCGTGCCTCTGACTGCACGGACTTTTGGCCTCGACCTGCCTGCAAATACAAGATTTGACTGACCAGAAAGGCGAGAACCTGATTGTGCGGATCGCTCCGCAAGCTGGTTTTTAAAATGGTGATGGCATCGCTTGAGCGATCGGCCCTTAGGGCCTCCAGCGCCTTTTTGAGCTTGGGCACAAACTGCGCGCCCAATGTGTTCAGCATATCGTTTTCTCCACCCCCGCCAAGGCGTCCCATCTCTCTCTCAAACAGCCACGTAAATCTCTCTAATGGCGTTTCCCCCTCCATACTGTGGGGCCAGAGGGTTAACAAATCGTGAGCGAGGCCTTGTGTAAACTTGCCTGCCCCCCCCGCAGCCTGCGGGCGATGACCTACTGCGGGCAGGGCGGGTACTGTCAGCTCCTCCTCTTGATCGGATATTTCCAACAGTGGAATGGCGACCTCTCCTGCCCCTGGCTGGGCCACAGGCTCGGTGGCGACGACCATTTTGTAGCGTTCTTTCTCGTACTGGACGAGTTTGGCGAAGGCTTCCATGATCTGCTTGATATCCGGACTGAGGACGCTGCCGCGGAAGGCGGCCTCTGCCTCTGCGTTGAGGCCTATCCGCATATTCTCGTTTTTTTGCACCCGCCGCATACGCAGCGTTTCATCGACCTTTTTACGAAATACGATGATGGCCTGTTTGAGTTCTATCGCCCTGTTGCTCATGGTCTTTTCATTTCTTCCGGTCTATTGAGGCGGGCGAGTTCTTCTCTCCGTATGGCCTGCTTTTCCTGATAGGCCAGCACCACCTCGAATTCCTCGCGCGGGATGCCGCCATCCCCGACTTTGGAGCCGTTGATGATGAAGGCCGGGGGCTCTCCTACACGCACCCGCATGGCGAGATCGGCATCGGCATCGAGCTCTCTGTACAGCCTTCTGGACTCTGTGTTTAAAATTTTCCGAACCTCGGCACGGTTGCTTCCGATTTTCAGCAGAATATCAAAATAATCCTCCGGCTTTGGCGCTTCCAGCGTTTGAAGCGCTTCCCGGTATTCCCAAAATTTCCCGCTCCGCTGGGCGACTTTTCCGTAAAATGCGGCGAGATTTGTATCCTGATACTGGCTAACGGGTGCATGAATTTGCGTTTGATAGATGCTTTTGCCCTCTTTCATCGCGGCATCTGCCTGCGTGAGGTACTTCATGCATTGAATGCAGGACAGATCTGAAAACTCGTACACCTTCACCAGCGCATCGGGCTTGCCCCGTGTGGGGTTATGTGCATAGGCCTTGACCTGCCATTGCTGCTGCAGCTTGAATTTTAACGGATTGTTATTGGCAGCCTTGCCCAGATCCTCTGCTTGCTCCTTGGCTTTGAGTTCTTCTGCGGTGAGCACCGTTCTGCCCCCGATGGTGACGGTGGGGAGGGTTGGATCGGCCGTTAAGACCTTGCCTGTGTGCGATTTTTTGGGCTCGTTACCGCCTTCTGCCGGGGCTTCTTTTGCGGCACCGCTGGCGGGCTCTATGGCGGCGAGCATGGCCTCGTGGTGAAAAACCCAGCTTGTACCCCACAACGATACGACCCCACATGTGAGGAGAATTGCGACGCTTGAGGATAACCAGGTTTTTTGCACCATGGCTCACCCTAGCAACCTGCAAGCTTTTTATGAAGGCTGTTTGAGAAAGTGAGTGCATCCCCTGTTGCCATTGCCGCACGATGGTTTTATAGAGAAGTAGAAAAAGGAGCTAAACCATGCCATTTGTTGTGACCGGAAAATGCATTAAATGCCGCTACACCGATTGTGTGGAAGTGTGCCCTGTAGACTGCTTTTACCAAGGTGAGAACATGCTTGTGATTAACCCTGATGAATGCATTGACTGCGGTGTGTGCGAGCCTGAATGCCCGATTGAAGCCATTAAATCTGACGAGGAGCTTACCAGCGACGAAATGCACTGGGCTGATATCAACCAGAAATTTTCTGCCCTGTGGCCCCAGATTACTGAAAGTGTGGGGCCGATGCCTGAAGCTGAGACGTTCTCTGACCAGTCTTCCTCTGAGAAAAAAGCTTTGTTCTCTGAGAAAGCCGGAGAACAGTAACCCTTTTTAGGACTGAGCTTTGGCGCGGAGCCATGCGGCGAGGCCCGGAGCCACTTTGCCCAGCGTGGCCAAGGCCCCGAGCACGATTTGCTGCGCGCTTGGGTTGAACCTGTTATTGCCGATAACCCCTACCACATTGCCGTATTGAGATAACATACGGGATACTTGAGCCAGCTTATCGAACGGTGTGATGCCCATGAGCACCAGCAGCACGCTGCGTGTTGCGGCGCCTACCAGCACCACGCTATCGGCATTTTGTCTGTTGAGGGCGGTGACGGGCGT
The DNA here is from genome assembly GCA_002791805.1 of Alphaproteobacteria bacterium CG_4_10_14_0_8_um_filter_53_9. Classification (GTDB taxonomy): domain Bacteria; phylum Pseudomonadota; class Alphaproteobacteria; order UBA2136; family UBA6156; genus UM-FILTER-53-9. The sequence goes on from PFND01000010.1 coordinate 6,591, forward strand.
TGTATCTAGAATCACATGTTCGTAATTGCTTGTAAGGGCATCCAGAAACGCCCCGGCATTTTCCGGCCGGCGCACCCAATCGACACTGCCGGCATCTGACGGGGCGGGCAGCAGGCTGAGATTGGGGCCTAAGGGTATGGCGATATCTGACACGTTCTCCAGCTTTTTACGGGCCGGAAGCTTCCAGACATTTGGCGATTGGCCCAGGGCGCGGGTGAGGCCGTTATTTTTAAGGTTGAGATCCACAATCAGGGTTTTTTTGCCTGCTTCTGCACTTTTTTGCGCAAACAGCAATGCAAGGGTGGAGGTCCCCTCCCCGCCTTCTACCCCCGTTACCAGCAAAGAGCCATGCAAGCCGCGGGTGAGGGCACGGTGAAGGCGTATCACCTCGGTAAACTGAATAGGATTGAGCTTGGTTTGGCCGACACGCACAGTGGGCATGCCGTCTTCCAGCGTGACGTGGCCAATATCCGGCCAGAGGCCAAGGCTGGAGAGGCCTGAGGTTTTAATCAAATCTTCCTCTGTACGGGGGCCTTTAGGATTAAGGCTGCGCCAGACAGTGACGAGCACCCCGATTATCAACCCCAGAAGCAGGCCCAGCAATGCGTAGTTGATATGCCGCGTGGAGGGCGGTGTGTAGGGCTGCATGCGCGCGGCCTCGGCAAACCAGATGACGGCTTGAGGTGTACCCTCTTGAAAGGCGGCGGCGATGGCCTGGACGGCGCTTTGCAGGTTCTGTTGCTCTTCTGTGGCGGCTTGTTTTTGCGCCTCTGTCACCCCGGGGGCATCCATCGTGGCGTTAAGCCTTGCGAGGCGCTGCTCCAGACGGAGGCGCTCGGGCGCGAGGAGCTCATAAATAAAATTATAGGCGAGAGCGTCTGTCGCTCTTTCCAGATTGGCCCTGACATTACTTGCATAACGAATACGGATAAGGCGCGGGCTGGGCACCGCAAGTTTGAGGCCGGACGGATGAATAATGACCCCTGTATCCCGTGCGGTATCTGCCAATAAACTGGGAGTTTTAAGAATATCCTGCAGCAGGCTGACGTGGGCGGGGTTCGACAGATCTGTCAGCAGTGGCGAGGTGGTGCCTGCTTCATCCACCTGCAACGTGACCTGCGCCACATAGCGATTGGGGATGCTGAAGCTTAAGGCCAGCGCGAGCAAACAGCCCACCAGCGCCCAGCCGAATACCGTACCTTTTTGCTTAAGGAGCATGGCGAGCCAAAACATTGTTACGTCTTTCTTTTTTCTTGACGATAAGGCTAGGCTTGTTTGCTTTTTGTGGCAAGGGGCGCGCTTTTTTTGGCAGCAAAAAAGGCCCCTTTGAGGAGCCCTTTTTTGACGACCGCCTTATTTGGGGGCAACCCAGCGGATGACGTTACCTTTTTCCTTATACACCATGTTCAATTTGCCTGTTTTGGCATTTTGAAACAGATAGGCCGGTTTGTGCAACAGATCCATGTGCATCACCGCTTCATCCACGCTCATGGGGGCCACTTCGCTTACATCTTTCCGCACGATTTCCGGGGCGAACTCGGCGAACATATCTCCCGGCATGCCCTCAAACGAGGCTTCTTCTACCGCGGCATCCTCAAACGAGACGGGGGCGAGACCTGCCAGTTTGGCTTCATATTTCTGGCGTTGTTCTCTGTGACTTTGAAGGCGGCCTTTATACCGTTTAAGCTGGGCGACGGCTTTGGCAAAGGCGGCATCCAGCGCGGCGTACGAATCGGCCCCTTCTCCTTCTGCCCGAAGCGTGGCTCCGCTGGCGTGGACCGTCAGATCGGCTTCGTGTTTGCCGTGGGGGACTTCTTTAAAATAGGCCTCTACCGCATGAACTTGATCGAAATAATGTTGAATGTCTGCAATTTTACCTTCTGTATGTGTTTGGAGGGCTGTGCCCAGTTCCATCCCGACGCCTTTCATGCTGATGTCCATGATGATGTTTCTCCTTTGTTTTTCCGCTTTAACCCCAACCACCTGACCTTATGGTACGCTGCGCAAATGGATTATCAAGAAAAATCGGCATAAAAAAGTGGGGCCCCTTTCGGGGCCCCTTTCGCGTGTACGCGTTTTGCCGTGATCAAGCTTCAACGGCGTGCTCAGCCATGTAGGCTTGACGAGCTGCGGCGAGCATGAGGGCATAGAGCCGTGAGTCCACCCGTTCAGCCTTGCTAAACAGATTTTCTGCGGCAGCAAATGCGGCATCGACAGTCTTCACGATCCCTGTCTGTTGCGTTTGGGCGGGACGGCTTTGCGGTGTGACTGCGGCACAAATCAAAAAGCCCCCTTCTTTCGGACGGAGACTCATGGCCAAGCGGCCATAGTCACGATGCTCCACCTTGATAACCCTTGTGCCGCATTCGGTTATGGTGATTTTATTATTGGGCGACATGCTTTTCCCCTAAGAAAATGAGAACGAAAACGCGCAAAGATGGTTCTCTGCGCGGAATAAATTTCCTACACAGAACTTTAGGAAGATTGGACTGTATGCAGGATTGATTTGTCTGTCAAGGGGTTAGCGGACGCGGCGGTCTGACGTCCCAGGAATGCCCAGGATACCGCGGTATTTGGCCACGGTGCGGCGGGCGACATCGACCCCTTCATCTTTCAGCAAAAGCAGTATTTTTTCATCTGAAAGCGGTTTTTCCGGATCTTCTGCCTTAATGAGACGGCTTATCATCGCCTGCACGCTGGTGGCGGCAACATCTACATTTCCCCCGGTGCTGCCGACGCCGCTGGCGAAGAAATATTTAAACTCTAACACCCCGCGCGGCGTTTGCATAAACTTGCCGCTGGTGACACGGCTGACCGTACTTTCGTGCACGCCCACCTGATCGGCAATTTGCCTTAGGGTGAGCGGTTGCAGGAACTCTGACCCTGCCTCAAAAAACAAGGTTTGTGCGGCCACGATGGCTTTGGCCACTTTATCTATCGTTTGGGCGCGTTGCTCCAGCGCGTTCATGAGCCATTTGGCGCGGGTTTGTTTTTCGTTTAAATACTTTTTGCCCTCCCCGCTTCTATCCCCCGCCAGAAGGCCCGCCAGATTGCTGATGCCGAGTTTGGGGAAGGCGGCGCCGTTGAGCATGACTTTCCAAGTATCGCCCTGTTTTTCCACAATGACCTCGGGGATGACCACCTCTACCCTGCGTTCTCCGAAGGCGAGGCCGGGCTTGGGGTTGCAGGTTTGAATATCTGACAGGCCGAGGGCTACCTGATCCTCTGTGCAGCTTGCGAGCTTTGCGAGTTTGGCGAAATCTTTTTTCGCGACGAGATCCAGATGATTCAAGCAGATATCTGTCACGGGATCCAGCAGGCCGCTGGCATGAAGCTGAAGCCGCAAACATTCCTGCAAGGTGGTGGCCCCGATACCTGCGGGATGAAGCGATTGCAGGAGCGCGCGGGCGTCATCCACCATATCCTCGCTTACGCCCAGTTTTTTAGATGCTTCCTCCAGATTAAGGCGGAGGTAACCATCATCATCCAGCGCATCGATCAAAAACTTGCCGATAAGGCGGAGCTTGGGATCGGTCACCAGCTCTTCGTATTGTTTGCCGACGTAATCTCTCAGGCTTTCTGATTTGGTGGCGGTGGTCTCCCACGAGGGGCCGTCCTCTGAACTGTTATAGCTGCTTGTGCCTGAGGACAGGCTGCCGCCGAGAGGGCCACTTGCGCCTTCATCTCGCACGGCCCAGCTATCCCATGAATTTTCCCAGTTGCCTTCGCCGTGATCGTCCTCGGCCCCTGCGGCGGTTTGGGCGGTATCGCTTTCAGCCGCCTCGACCTCTAACAGCGGGTTTTCGGCCGCTTCTTTTGAGACAAGATCCTGCACCTCCAGCGCGTTGAGGGTGAGCATCTCGATCGCCTGCCGAAGTTCGGCAGTCATTTTGAGATCCTGCTTGTGTGACAGGTTGAGGCTTGGGCTGTTCATCCCCTATACTTTAGCCCGCTTTGGCCCTTTGAGCACGCTTTTGTTTTCCACAAGACCAGAGAGAGCTATGTGTTTGATGATGGTGAAAAAGACGGATGAATATCTTGCAGGTGCATATCTAACGTGGTGCGACCGTTAAAGGTGTTTGGCCTCAGTTTGACGGCAAGTGTAAGGGGTTTGCCCGCACTTTGTGTGAGTGCTGCGCCGAGGGGGGTGTTCCCCGCGCCAAAGGCAATGCCCTCGGCCCCTGAGGTGAGGCGAAACTTAATATGATCTTGCGTGGCGCCCACGGCTTTTGCGTAGCTGATTTGTGCGCCTGTGACAGCGAGGACGGGCTCCGGGTTGCCCATGCCGTAGGGCTCCAGCTTGGAGAGCTCTTCTCCCAGCTGCATGGTGACCCCTGCGGCAGGCAAGGTGGCGGCAACTTTGAGGCGAGGAATGAGGAGCTCATCTTGTGTGCCAATTTGCGTGTGAATATTTTTTGTGACCATCTCGGCAAAGGCACCGAGCTTATCCCTTAGCAGCGTGACCCCTGCGGCCATGGCATGCCCCCCGCCTGACAGAGTGTGGGTGTGGGCGGCGGCGACGGCAGCGCCGAGATCTATGCCATCCACACTGCGGGCCGAGCCTTTGAGAAGGGGTGTGCCTGCGTCATCCTTAGCCCATGCAAAAGCAAAGGTGGGGCGATAAAATTTTTCCTTCACCCGTGAGGCCACCAGACCCACAACCCCCGGATGCCACGCCCCTTGCACCATGAGCACGCTGGGATTTTCCTTCATCATCTCCTCTGCCTGCTGAAGGGCTTCTGCCAGAGCTTGTTTTTCCAGCTCCTGACGCTCTTTATTCAATTCGTTCAACTTTTCAGCGGCGGCGGCGGCGGCGTAGGCATCTTCTGTTTGTAATAAATTTTGCGCGAGGGTGGCCGATTCTATCCGCCCGGCGGCGTTAATACGCGGGCCGAGCTGAAACCCCAGCGTATAGGCCGAGGGCGCACCTGACACCCCTGCCACTTGCGCAAGTGCCGACAACCCTGCATTGCCCCACCTGCCCATTTGGGCGAGACCCTTGGCCACTAAAATACGGTTGACGCCCACGAGCTGCATGACATCGGCCACGGTGGCGAGGGCCACAAGATCCAGCCATTTTGTCAGTTTCGGCTCTGGCTGATTTTCCGAAAAATAGCCATCCTCCCTTAAGGATGTATTAAGCGCCATGAGAAGATAAAACAGCACGCCTGTGCCGCACAGCGGAGTGAGCTCTTCCGGTGCGCTGCCCGCATGAGGATTGACCAACGCCACACAGGGCGGACGGCCTGCGTGCGGGGGGTGATGATCGGTCACCAGAACATCCAGCCCTGCTTGCCTGGCGGCCTCCAACGCTTCGTGCGCCATGGTGCCTGTATCTACCGTGATAACAAGCTTCACACCCTTTGCGGCAATGCTTTGCATGGCTTTTGGATTGGGGCCGTAGCCTTCTGTCAGCCTATCGGGCACATAGGTAAGCGGGGTTATGCCCAAACAGGCAAAATATCGCATGGCAAGCGCGGTGGCACAGGTGCCGTCTACATCGTAATCTCCAAAAATGCACAGGGCCTCGCCCTCTTTTATGGCTTTTTTGAGGCGGGCGACGGCGGGAATGACATCGGGCATGAGATTGGGGTTGGGCAGATTTTTGAGGTTGGGGCTTAAATGATCGCTCGCCATGGCAGGGGTGATAATACCCCCCGCCGCCATAAGCTGGCACACGAGTGGCGACAAGCCTGTTTGCTGGCTGAGGGCGGCGGCCTCTCTCCAGCCTGTTTGCGGCATAACCCAACGGTGACCAAGAAGTGAAAGCATGGCCCTGACCATAAGCGAAAACACACGATGAGGGAAGGTTAAACGCTGAGAAGATGCGCTTCGTTCTTGCTCTTTTTTATGTTTTTGCTTAGGTTGGCGGACATGGATTATACACTTATAGAATGTACCAACGACCTGCCAGACGGCGTGGTTTTTAAAAATGGCAAAGTAGCTGTGGACAGCGAGACCGATGGCCTGGACGTGCGCAGTGTTAACTTGTGGCTGGCCCAGCTTTGCGACGGCGAGGGAAATGTGTGGCTGGTGAAATTTGACGGCACCGATTACAGTGCCCCCAACCTGCGCCGTGTTCTGGAAGACGACAACATCCTCAAACTTTTCCATTTTGGCCGGTTTGATTTGGCTATTTTGCAGCGCGCCCTTAACATCCCCGAAGTTAAACCCGCTTTTTGCACCAAAATTGCCAGCAAGCTTTTGCGTAAAGATACGGCCCGCCACAACTTACGCACGTTGGTGCAAGACTACCTTGATGTGACGCTGGACAAGACTGAGCAGCTTTCTGACTGGTCTGTCCCCGTTCTTTCTGACAGCCAGAAGGCTTATGCGGCATCTGATGTGCTTTACCTGCATGGTTTGCACGAAAAAATGACCACAGAGCTTACCGACAAGGGCATGCAAGAGCTTATGGTTGATGCGCTTCGGTTTTTACCTGCCCGTGTTCGGATGGACCTGGAGGGCTACCCTGAAGGCGACCTTTTTGCCCACAAATAAACTGTTAAAAGAAATGACCATGGATTTAAATTACCCCCTTAAACATGCCGCTGCGGCCCTAACCCTGCTTGCAGACCATTTGCCGAATGATGGGAGCTTTAAGGCTGCAAAAGAGCTTGTTTTATCTATGAAAGGCCGCGTGATTGTGACCGGTGTGGGCAAAAGCGGCCACATTGGCGGCAAGATTGCCGCCACCCTTGCCAGCACCGGCACCCCCGCCTTTTTTGTGCACCCTACCGAAGCCTTGCACGGCGACCTGGGCATGATTACACCTGATGATGTTGTGCTGGCGATCTCTCATAGTGGCGAGAGCAAAGAGCTTGCCGCTGTCATTGCTTACTGCATGCGTTTTGATATCCCCATTATTGCCCTGACAGGCAAGCCGGAAAGCACCTTGGGGCGGGCGGCCAAGGCTCATCTTTTCACCCGTGTGACTGAAGAAGCCTGCCCCCTTAACCTTGCCCCCACCACCAGCACCACAGTGGCCCTTGCCCTTGCCGATACGTTGGCCGTGGCCCTGATGCAGGAACGTGGGTTTGCCAAAGAAAACTTTGCCGTTTTCCACCCCGGTGGAAAATTGGGGGCTCAGCTTTTGACGGTGAGAGACATTATGCTGAAAGATAATATTCCCCTTCTTTCCCCTTCTGCCCCGATGGCCGATGTGCTGATTGCACTTACCCAAGCCAACCTGGGTTGTGTTGGCTTTATTGATAACGCGGGCGCCCTTGTGGGCATTTTTACGGATGGTGATTTGAAGCGTCGTCTCTCCCCCGACCTTATGCAGCACACGGGGGCGGATGTGATGACGGCGTCTCCGCGCACAATTGCGGCCGATGCCTTTGCCACCCAAGGTGTGAGCCAAATGCAGCAAGACCATGTTAAAGGACTTTGGGTTGTGGAAGAAGGACGGCCTATTGGCCTCTTCCGCCTTGATGAGTGCTTGGCCAAAGGTGTGATTTAACGCTAGACTCTCTTATGCCCCTTATGCGCAAATCCCTCACGTCTGTCTTTTTTACCCTTGCGGCAGCTGTGCTTGTGGGCGTTTTCTTTTCTGTTAAGGACAATCCGCGTTTTCGGCTGGACTTGGGCAGAACCCCCCTGGAGCTGGTTGAAGAGACATCTTCTGGCAAAAGTACCTCTCCTACAAAAACAGATATTGCCGCGGCTGTGGCGACGAGCACTCTTGAAAACCCTGAATATATCGGGCGTGATGCCTCGGGGAGGGTATGGAAGATTTCTGCCAGCCGCGCCACCCAGATGAGTAGCACCTCTTCATCCTCCCTTGAGCTTACGGATGTTGCCGCCTTTTTAAACGATGATGCGCACAAGCTTGACTTGAATTTTACCGCCCCGCGCGGCATGCTGAACAATGACACGGAAGTTCTCACCCTCTCTGGTGGTGTGCGTGGCACCCTGAACCGACCTTGATGTATGAAAGACCCTGCATGATCCGCCTTTTTGCCCTTCTTCTTTTCCCCTTTATCGCTTTGGCAGAGCCTATCCACTTTGATGCGGATGCGGTGACCTATACCCCGCGCGAAGACCGTGTGGTTCTCACGGGATCTGTTCATGTTGTGCAGGGTGCGACGACGTTGGATTCTCAACGCCTGACGCTTGATATTGCCCAAGGTAAACCCACACGCATGCTGGCCGAAGGGCGCGTTTTGTTCACCCGCACCGGTACCGATGCGCTTGAAGCCCGCGGCGATACGGCAACGTATATCCCCGGTAACGAAACATTGACGTTGACGGGCAACGTTACCCTCACCCGTGCCGGAAATACCTTAAAGGGAAGCAACCTTACCTATGACCTTAACACCGGCAATGCCAAACTCACTGGTGGCAATGGGCGTGTGAGTGGCCAGTTTGATAACCGCCAAGATTAAGATTTTTTATGAACTCCATGACCCTTCGCGTTGAGAACCTTCAAAAGACCTCTGGAAAGCGGCAGATTGTGCGCGGTGTGAGCCTTAATGTTGCCCCTGGTGAAGTGGTGGCCTTGCTTGGCCCTAACGGTGCCGGCAAGACAAGTTGCTTTCAGGCGATTATGGGCCTGACCCATGCCACAGGCGGCACTGTAACCCTTGGCGATGAAGACCTGAGCTACAAGGCCATGTATGCCCGCGCACGCGCGGGGCTTGGTTATTTACCGCAAGAGGCCAGTATCTTCCGCGGGCTTTCTGTTGAAGATAATCTGCTGGCTGTTTTAGAGCTTGTGACCCGTACCCGTGCCCAGCGACTGACCCGTTTGGAAGAATTGCTGAGCGAATTTGGCCTTGAAAAAGTACGAAAAAGCCCCGCCCCTGCCCTGAGTGGTGGCGAGCGACGGCGCGTTGAGATTGCCCGGGCGCTGGCGACAAACCCCCGCATTATGCTTTTGGATGAGCCTTTTGCCGGAGTTGACCCCCTTGCTGTTAAAGACGTGATGCGTCTTACACTTCAGCTAAAAAACCGCGGGCTTGGTGTTTTGATTACCGACCACAACGTGCGTGATACGCTTGCCCTTGTTGACCGCGCTTATATTATGGCCGATGGCCAAGTGATTGCCAGCGGCACCCCCGAAGAGATTGTGGCAAACCCCGATGTGCGCCGCGTTTATTTGGGTGATGATTTTGAGCTGGGTCGTAAAATTATTTAGCCAAGGTATATAAGGCCTGCAAGGCCCAACATGCCGACCACCAGCCGCCAATAAGCAAACAAGGTAAAGCCGTGGCGGCCGACAAAACTCACCAGCCATTTGACCACAAAAAGGGCGACGATAAAGGCGGTGGTGAAGCCGATAGCGATCAGCGTCATATCTGACCCTGCCACAATATCCCTGTTTTTAAACAGATCATACCCGACGGCGGCGACCATGGTGGGAATGGAGAGGAAAAACGAGAACTCTGTTGCGGTGATACGATCTACTCTTAACATGAGGGCTCCCATGATAGTGGCCCCTGAACGGCTAA
>PFND01000010.1:16062-21471 GCA_002791805.1 Alphaproteobacteria bacterium CG_4_10_14_0_8_um_filter_53_9
CATTGAAAGAGGCCGATTTTAAGGGATGTTTTCCAACCGAGATTTTCTATACTGTGGTGGGTGGGGCTGGGTTTGATACGCTCTACAAGTAAAATAAGAAAGCCCCCCACGATGAGCGAGATGCACACGACCCATGGATTAAAAAGCACAGTTTTAATAAACTCGTGCGCGAAAAAACCAATCGCAACGGCTGGGGCAAATGCCACGAGAATGGCGGTGGCAAAGGCCCGGGCCTTTATACCTTCATCTCCCTTACAGGGCAGGTGAAGGGCCACACCCCATAATTTACGAAAATAAAGGACGCAAATGGCGAGAATGGCGCCCAGTTGAATGGCGACCTCAAAGACTTTTCCTGTACTCTCAAAGCCTAAAAAATGCCCGACGAGGAGAAGGTGGCCTGTGGAGGAAACGGGTAGAAACTCTGTCCCTGCCTCTAAAATACCAAGCAGTACGGCGATGAGTGTTGGGGTATCCATGATTTCCACTTACATATTCTCGTAGAGTTTTTGATAATCCTCATTCAACAAATTAGGGACAATTTTATGACTACTGCCATCCTCGGGCGTGAGAGATTTCAAGGTGCTCAGAGGCACGCAACTAAAGCCTGCCCCATCGTGTTCTTCTATTTTTAAATCTTCTATTTCTCCACCAAACCGGTAAAGAAAAATGCTTCTAAATACATTGTTTTGAGAAGGTTTATCTGGCGCTTTGTGGTTGATACTTAGGGTGCTCAAATGGGTAATATCCTCAGCCTCAAGGATAAAACCAGTCTCCTCTTCTACCTCCATAAGGGCGGCTTGAAGATAGGTTTGGCCTGGCTCTACATGCCCTCCTGCGGTGGCATCTAAATACCCCCCCCAATCCTTTGCTTCGGCTCGTTTTTGAAGAATAATTTTTTTGTTCGGTGTGAGAAAGAAAACGTGGACTTCTCTATGTAAAAGGCCCTCCGCATGAATTTTTGAGCGGAGGGCCTGACCTATGATTTCATCGTTTTCGTTGACGATATCCAGAATTTGATCTTGTGCCATTTTGATTACGCGAGGGATGCCAGCCAGTCTTTCAGCGTGCCGGCTTCTTGCATGCCGACTTTGACTTCTACGGCTTCTCCGCCTTTGAACGCAATCATCGTGGGGATGCCGCGAACGCCATACTGAACGGGGGCTTCCATGTTTTCATCAATGTTGAGTTTGACGACTTTAACGCCATCTTGCTTGGCGGCTTCGGCCTCCAGAAGAGGGCCAAGAGCTTGGCAGGGGCCGCACCACGGTGCCCAGAAATCCACAATGACGGGCTTATCTGATTTGAGGACTTCGGCTTCGAAGTTACTATCTGTAATGTTTGGCAAACCCATGGTTTTCTCCTCCTTTTTTGGTGTTTTATGGGCGTGAGTGTAAGGGAGTTTTGGGTGTTAGACAACCTCTATCAGGCATCCATTTGTGGTGAAAAGAAGAGCGGCTTTAGTGGGTTTGCCAAAGGTCTCCGAGACGGCGGAAGCATATGATTTGACTTGGTTTTTATAGCTCTCCGAGACACCTTGCAGAGTGGTGGGCGGGGTGGCATCTGTTTTAAAATCAATCACCCAGAGTTGATTTTCTACCTCCGAGAGCATATCCAGCCGGGCGGGCTTTCCGTTTTCATCAATTATATCAATTTCTTGCCAACATTTTTGAAAAAGGTGGGGGTGAGCTGTGCGGGTGGCGGCGGCGAGGGATATCACGTGGGAAGGCAAGCCCTGCTTGATACCTTGAAGGGCCGCGTGCACCTGAGAACCAAGGGTAAGCTGCGGAGATTTAAAGGGTACGGGACGGGGGGTTGAGGGGTAAGAGGCGGGGGTTTGAGGAGTAAGAGACGGGCCCTCGGCGGGGGGGGTGCAGAAAGTTGCAAGTTTTGGGCCTTGGGAGGAAATTTTTTCCTTTGCGGGGGGAAAGGCGCCAAGGGTGAGGGTGCCGTCTGCGTCCTCTGCCGCCCCCAAGTTTTTGAGGGCGGTGGTGAGGGCAGCGTAGGCGTGCGGTTTGTTCTCAAAATCTTCGTGCTCGGTTTTTTTATCTTCGCTTCCGGTGATGTCTCCCAGCACGATGAGGCCCTCCTTGGCGCGGGTGAGGGCAACATAAAACGCCCGGATATTATCCTGCTTTGTTGCTTCCACCTCTGCCTGCTTCAGCCTCTCCTGATACAGGGGCACCGTATCCGGGTGTGTTCCGCTTTGAGACAGCCAGACACCGACGGGGCCTGTTGCGCCTTCCTCCCACCAGAGTTTTTCTGTTGATTTAATCTCGGTAAACAGACCTGTTGTTTCTGCCAGAATCACCACGGGAGCCTCCAGCCCTTTGGCGCTGTGGATGGTGCTGATGGTCACCGCATCCTCGGCGCTTTGAGTGAGGTTTGGCAGGCCTTCTGATTTTAACTTTTCCACCCACTCCTGCGGGTTCGGGTGCCCGAGCGCACTTGCCACAAGGGCCTGCCACCAGCTGTGGGCCTGCGTGAGGCTGCCGCCTGTGCTTTTGGCGGCGTGGGAGAAGAAGGCTTCGGACTCTAGCGACTTAAGGAACGCGAGGAGTGTGAAGGGGGTATCTTGGACATGTGTGGAGACAGGGGAATTCTCTTCGTTTTCCAGAAGGGTTTGGAACGCTTGTTTTTGCTCTTCTTCCATAGCCCGCCAGGGGATGCTGAGGGTGTGGGCGAGAACCTGACGGTTGGTGGGCGTGAGGCGGGATTGCACCAGCGCCATGACATCCTCTATAAACAGCGGCAGCGTTTTGAGCGGCCAGCCTGTACGCACGGGAATGCCATGTTGGGCCAAGGTGGCGGCGAGCTGTGTGCCCACGCTTTTGCGTTTGACCAGCACCATGACATCCTTATACATAACCTCTTTTTCTGTACTGAGCAGGGGTGTGTGCCCGACGAGTGTCTCAATCTCTTTCACCAGGGCATGACCGAGGGCGGGATTGCTTCGGCTTTCCTCCATCCGTTCCTCCGGCATCCGCCAGTGATACTCTTTTACGGAGGGGGCTTTGCCCGTGACAACAAGAGGCCGCCTGATGACCCAGCCTGCGGCGTGGGGGCGCGTGGGATGGTGAACAATATCTTCTCCTGTCATGACCTGCCAGAGGGTATCTGCCATGGCGAGAACATGGGTGGTGCTGCGGAAACTATGCGCGAGCTCGCCCACCCGCGTGGCCTCTCCCCCTTCTTTTTCCATCCAGCTTTTGAGGCCTTTAAACCTATCTGGGGCGGCCCCTTGAAAGCGATAAATGCTCTGCTTCATATCTCCTACCGCAAGGAAGGTGCGCGTGCCGCCCGAAGCCATAAGCTCTGCCGCCAAGGCCTGCACGATGGCGTTTTGCGTATGGCTGTTATCTTGAGCTTCATCCAGCAGGATGTGCCAGATATCCCTATCCAGCTGCTCCATAACCCATGCCCGCAGCGGGGCATCCCACCCCGCCACAAGGTTGGTTGTGTGGCGGATCATATCTGCATAATCCAGCGCGTTGCCGGTTGTCTTCTCTGCCTCGTACGCGGTGCGGGCGGCGGCGACCCACACCAGCAGGGCCTTTGTGCCTGCATAGCCTGCGGCGGTATGGCGGGTACGCATCCAGCTGGTGACTTTTGTACGGAGCGCCTCTATCTCTTCCTGAAGGCCTGAGGCGGCTAAAAACTCTTTAACATCCTTGGTGCCGCCCAGCTGCTTATAGGCTTTATCGTTTAGAAAAAGGGCGTGCCACAAGGTGGGGGTTTGCGGTGATTTTTTGGCCGCGAGAAGATGCGCCAAGATACCCTGATTGCTGGATTTATCCGACCCTTCCAGCAGGGTTTGCCAGCGGGTGAGCACCGTCATATCCTCGGGCGTGAGGGCGAGCTCTTTCGCCTCTTTATCCTCCCCGACGATGTTGGTGAGCCAGGCTTCTATCCCGCCTTCTTCCTCGGCATGTGTGATGACGCCTAACAGCTTATCCCATGAGGTGGCAACGAGCGAGACGAGATCGCTCGTGCCGCGGTCTCCGAGCTGGCTGACGAGCTCATCCAGCGCCCAGACAACCTCCTCTGACGGAATGGCGAACAGCTTGCGCTGGGCTTCTTTTAACGCCTCTTCCTGCTCGCTCTCTGACAGGATACGGAAGCCCGGGCGCAGCCCTGCCTCCAGCGGGAAACGGCCCAGGATCTCTCCGCACAGGCCGTGCAGGGTGGTGGCCCAGATGCTTTCCTCCTGCAGCAGGGCGGGGAGCGACTTCAGGCGGATTTCGTCCTCTGATGTGGGGGGGCGGCCAAGGAGTTCTTTTAGGATTTTTTCCTGCTTCTCTCCCTCTTCTTTCGCCCATTCTGCGATGCGGGCGGGGATGCGAAGGGCGAGCTCTGACGCCGCCGCGCGGGTATAGGTGAGGGCCAGAATGTGGCGCGGTGCAAGGGCGGGATTGTGCAGCAGCAGGGCGGCGATGCGGTGCGTAAGCGTCTCTGTTTTACCCGTACCTGCATGCGCTGATACCCAGATGTGGTGGTGCGGGCTGAGCAGCGCGCCTTGCGCTTTTGACGCGCTGGTGAGGCTATTTTCGTGAAGTTTCCAGCTCATGTTTTTTACCACCCGATCTCTTGAAAACGGCAGACGCCATTGTGCGGACAATAGGTGCAATGGCCGGCTTTCTCCCGCCCGCCTTCTGACAGATTGGGCGTTGCTTGCCAGCTTGTGGTGAGGACATTTTTCAACCGCCCGAGGCCTTCCTCGGCGGCGGCAATGGCGGCAGGAACATCGGCCATATCCTCGGTGAGAATCATCTCTTTTCCGTACCCTTTGAGGCGCACGTAGCGGAGGTTTTCCAAGTCTTTTTCTTGCGCTTGGAACAGCGCCCCTTCTATGGCGAGCTGGGGTTTTTCTCCCGTTTTTAACTGCTTGGGCGAGGGCGTGCTGCCGCTTTTAAAATCTATCACCGTGAGGGCGTTTGTTTTGGTGTTCACATCCAGCCTATCTACCCGTGCTTTGACGGTGAGGCCGCTGACAACTTCTGTTATCTCTTCCTCTGCCGCTTGCACGTGATAGCCGGCCTCTCCGCTTTCAATCCAATCTTCCACCAGGGCGGGGGCGAGGCGGGTGAGGCGCGGTTGCCAGAGCGGTGTCAATTCCTCTGCCTGGCGCTTGAGATGCTTTGCAAAGAATGTGGTGAGCGCGTCTTCTGCCGCGCCGCGATCCGCTGGTGTGACGGTGCGCGAGGGCCATGTTTGCCAGAAATCTTCCAGCGCGCTGTGAAGGATGAGCCCGAATTCTCTTGCGTTGGGAAGGGCGTTGAACGCCTCCCATTCCCTTAGCCCAAAGTGGCGTGTGAGCGCAGCTTTATACGGACAGGCAAGAGCGTCTTCCAGCAGGCTGGGAGAATACGTTGTGGGTGCAAGCTGGAGCGCGGGGGGGCGGGTATCCGGTAT
>PFND01000075.1 GCA_002791805.1 Alphaproteobacteria bacterium CG_4_10_14_0_8_um_filter_53_9
ATGACGCGCATCTTTAAGCTCGCCTACCGCACGTTCGCGTCGTAACTCAATCCCCACAAGCAAAAAAAACAAAGCCATCAAACCATCGTTGATAAGCTTATGGAAATCTTTGCCCATACCCACGGGTATTTCAAAAATATGGGTATAAAGCTCAGCACCCCCAAAGTTGACAAACAACAACGCGGCAAGCGCTGCAAACACAAGGGCTAAACCGCCCCCAAGTTCTTTAGATATAGCAATTTTTTTCATAATTGCATTCCACCACAAAAACAAAAAGAAGCCAAGGTTTTATCCTTGGCCTCTCCACTCTGGGTCGTTTAGAAGGGTCTGGGAATAATCCCACCCAGGTTCTGCATCGGCCCAAGCGGTGTCACACTTTTCTCAAGGTTTTCAATCTTGGGTTTACCGTTCCAAAGCTTGTAGGCAACGGTATCGTGCACCAGAACAAAGGTGGCTTCAAAGGCCCAACCTGTGACATGGGTTTGTTTTCTAAACCCGAACAAATCCATGGCAATGTTCCCATTACGCTGGTTTTTCATGTTCTGAACACTCACCACGTACCCCACGCATTTATCGCGGGCTTTAATACAGGTTTTCACACCTTCAGGCAGCTCTTCATACGTAAAGCTAGATCCAAACAGGTTTGCCACGTCCACAAAGTTAAGCACATGAACGTTCGGCACACTTTCAGGGCCAAAACCTATCTGAACTAGGCGTTCTTGACGGGTCACATCCACATCAACGCTGTCATAAGCAAGCTTCGCCTCGGCGTAACTTTTCCAAAGTATCTGAGTACTGTTCGTGCTGCTCGGCAGTACCGAGGTACAGGCCGCCACCGTGGCACTCACAAGTAATCCAAATCCTAAGTATAAGCGTTTATAGTTCATGGTTTTCACCTCCTGATAACCTTATGCCCCCCCTCCATTCCCCGCACCGCACCACTCCTGACACTCTCCCTTATCTTTTCATACCTCCACCCGCATTTTCTCCGTTTCCCAAATCCTCATTTTCCCCTATGGTCTCCACATGCCTCCAAAAAGAAAACGCCGCCTCAACAAGCCCACACGCACCCAATCCTTCATCTTTGTGGTGTTGCTGGCCCTTACAGCCGCGGCAGGCTATCTGCTGGCCCCCACGCATACACCCTCACCGCAAGCCACACTTATATATCAGCCCTCAAAAACGCAAAAAAATCTCATCCCGCTCACCCCTTCACCCTCTCCAGTCATTACAGAATATCCCCACACACCGGAGCCGGAAACCACACCTCTCCCTCCAAAAACGCTGACCAAAACACCACAAAAAGAGGTTAAGCTCGCTATCGTCATAGATGATATGGGCAACGATGTGCCCCAAACAAAAGAGGCCATGGTCCTGCTGCCCAAGTCCGTCACCTTCGCCTTTTTGCCCTATCCGCCCGCCACACCAGCCCTCGCGGCCGAAAGTAAAGCCACAGGCCACACCATCCTCGTGCACATGCCGTCAGAGCCTTTGGGAGAGGATGCTTATCCCGGCCCCAATACCCTCAAGGCAGAGGATGATGCCGACACCCTCCGCTCAAAAATCGCCATCAATCTGGCCCCGCTCGCCAATCTTGCCGTCGGGGTTAACAATCATATGGGCAGTAAATTTACCCAGTCAGAATCTGGCATGCGCACCCTTTTAGAAGAACTTGATAAAAAAGGTTATTTCTTCCTGGATAGCCTCACCATCAACCCCACTGCCACCAAAAAAGCGGGCAAAGGCTTAAGCCTGCCCCTTCTCACACGGAACATTTTTCTAGATCACGTCCCCACAGAAGAAGAGGTCAGCAAGCAACTCGCCCGCGCCATAAGCTATGCAGAAGCTCATGGCACCGCCATCGCCATCGGGCACCCTCATCCGGCGACGTTAACCATCCTCAGCCGAGAAATTCTCAACCTCCCCGCCCACGTCAAACTCGTCCCTCTTACAGCTCTGCTCCCGTAGCAGAGGGCCTCGCGCACCCCTTCCAGCTAGACACTCCGCCAAATATATGCCAAACAAAAGCATGGAAAAACCACAGAAAAAACGGAACACGCGCGCCCCTCGCGTCGCGTCCACCAAACTGCGCCGGGGCGTAGGTATGCTGGTGATAAATGAGGAAGGTCTTATTCTTGCAGGCCTTCGCCGTCATGCAAGCGGAGATAAAGCCTGGCAACTTCCCCAAGGCGGGCTGGAGTACAGGGAAGATCCCGAGAAAGCCGCCTACCGAGAACTGGCCGAAGAAACGGGCATCCCTGCCAAAGATCTGGAGCTTCTGCACATACACGAAGGCTGGACCACCTATATTCTCCCGCCAGAGTTTATAGAAAAAGCCCACTTCAAAGGTCAAAAGCATCGTTGGTTTGTGTTCAAGTATAAAAAGTCCGGCCTGCCGGATTTGTCCAAGGCCACAGATAAAGAGTTTTCAGAACTCCAGTGGACCACCGCAAGCTGGCTGTACGATCACACGGTAAACTTCCGTCAGCAGGCATACCGAGAAGTCTTCAAAACCTACGCGAGCCTCCTCGCGTAGAGGCCTCCCTCCTAGGGCGTCAGCTCCCCAAAACCCGCCGCCGTCCCTCCAGCGCAAGGCGCAGCGTGCCTTCATCAAGGTAATCCACTTCAGCGCCCACAGGCATGCCTTTCGCAAGGCTGCTCACCATCACACCGTCCAAGGTCTGCAAACGTTCGGTAATGATATGTCCTGTCGTCTGGCCATCCACGCTGGCCCCAAGGGCCAAAATCACTTCTTCAGTGCCAAGCTCGCGCACACGGGCCACAAGGCGGGGTATCCCCACCATTTCAGGTGTAACACCCGCAAGGGCGCTCACAACACCGCCTAAAATATAATATTTCCCTTTAAACACACCGCTTCTCTCCAAGGCCCACACATCGTCCACACCTTCCACCACACACAGCACAGCGCCCGTGCGTCGGTCATCGCAGCAAATGTGGCATCGTTCTGTCACACCCAGGTTGCCGCAGTCAGCACATTGTTTAATTTGGGTACCGGCATCGGCCATCACACGCACCAGCTCGGCCAGCATATCCGGTTTGGTGAGAAGCTCCAACGCCATGCGCTGGGCACTACGCGGCCCCAGACCCGGCATTTTAGCCAGCATCCGCACAAGGCGCTCAAAGGGGAGCGGAAGAACCTGCATGAAAAAACTTACATCCCCATGCCGGGTAAGTTCAGGCCACCCGTCACGGGCTTCATTTTTTCTTCGGCCATGGCATTGGCTTTTTTAAGGGCGTCATTACAGGCCACTACCATCAGGTCGCCCAGCATCTCGACATCTTCCAAGGCCTTGGGGTCAATATCCACGCGGCGCACTTCGTGGGTACCGGTCATGGTTACTTTCACAAGCCCGCTGCTTTCGCCCACCACTTCCGTTACTGCCAATTCTTTTTGAACCTCACCCATTTTGCGCTGCATTTCCTGGGCTTTTTTCATCATCCCGAACATATCTTTCATGGTCGTCTCCTTCGTTCTGTTATTAAATACTTATATCATCAAAAGCTTCCACGGCCACCAATTCAGCTCCGGGGAAAATCTCAAGCGCCGCCGCCACCATAGGGTCACGGGCCGCATCCTGTTTGCGTTTTACACCTGCGGCAATGCCTTCTTCATGCAACGTGGCAGCCGCACTGCCACTCACCATCTGGATATCAAACGTCTCGCCCGTCACATCCAACAGAATCGAGCGCAGGTCACGCAAAATATCAGCCTTGTCATAAAGCCCGCCGGTAATCTCTAAACGCAAGGTGGTATTTTCTACATGTTCGCACCGCACTTGAGATTTCAACGCCGCCGCCAAACCACCCTTCTTACCCTCTACAAGCTTCACAATATCGGCCCATGTGGCAGGTTTTATGGCGGCAGGCATCACGGCCTCAGCAGCAGGCTGTTCATCCGCCGCATGAATCTCTTCCGCAGGCACGTCCCAAGGCGGGCGTACCGCCGCCACAACCGGCTGCACAACAGGCGCAGGGGCCACATGCATGGCTCCCGCACTCTTACCAAGGGCACCCTGCGCCTGCTCCATCAAAACAGAAACAGGAGGCAGCGGCGCAAGGTAAGCCATGCGCACCAGCGCCATCTGAAGGGCTTCGTAAGGCCGGGCTGCACGCTTCACTTCATCAGCAGCCTGCAACGCCATTTGGTAGAGCCTTGCAAGGTTGGGCATCCCCACCGCATCTGCCAAAGGCACTGCATGGTCGCGCTCAACTTCCGTCAGGCTGATAGAGTCCTTAAGCCCCGGCACAATCTTAATACGGGTGGCAAGATGAACCGCCTCAAGCATGCCTTCCACCACAAGGCCCTCATCCACACCAAGGGCAAAAAGCTCATCCAGAACACTCATCGCCGCAGCCGTGTCACCGGTTAACAAGGCTTCAATCAGGGTATAAATACGGCCACGGTCGGCAAGGCCCAACATGTCCTGCACGGTCGCCTCTAATATTTTTCCGTCAGAAAGGGCAATGGCCTGGTCTAAAAGACTAAGCCCATCGCGCACGCTGCCGTCAGCGGCCTTGGCCACAAGCGCTACAGCACTGGGCTCGGCCTCCACACCTTCTTTACCCAGAATTTCTGTAAAATGCGCCAGCAAAACCTCACTCGGCACACGCTTCAAATCAAACCGCTGACAGCGCGAAAGAACCGTCACAGGTATCTTGTTCACCTCGGTGGTCGCAAAAATGAATTTTACACGGGGCGGCGGCTCTTCAAGCGTTTTAAGCAAAGCATTAAACGCATGGTTAGAGAGCATATGAACTTCGTCAATGATATAAACTTTGTATCGCCCCTGCACAGGCGCATAAGCAACGCCTTCAAAAAGCTGGCTGACATCTTCCACACTGCGGTTGCTGGCGGCGTCATATTCAAGCACATCCACATGTGTGCCGGTGCGTATCGCGGCCACATCGGGGTCATTATCAGCCCACGTCACACTGGGGCCACCCTGGCAGTTAAGGGCCATGGCCAAAAGGCGCGCCGTGCTGGTTTTGCCCACACCGCGTATCCCTGTCAGCACATAAGCATGGTGGAGCTTTTCGGCCTTAATCGCATTGGTCAGCGTCCGTACAAGAGCATCCTGTCCAATAAGCTCGCCAAAAGTCTGGCTACGGTACTTCCGCGCCAAAACCACATAATCTTGTTTGAGAGGCGCGCTCGCGCCCATATCCGTCCCGTCCATACCCACACTTATGCCTTATTTTAGAGGCCACCACCACCCACACAACACAAAAAAAGCCCGCCTTTTATCCACAAATAAAAATCCAAAAAGTGCCGAAGGATACGTTTTA
>PFND01000049.1:0-1192 GCA_002791805.1 Alphaproteobacteria bacterium CG_4_10_14_0_8_um_filter_53_9
ATGGTACAGCTATAAGGGAGACCGCATCGGCCAAGGTCGTGAAAATGCCAAACAGTATCTGGCAGACCATCCCGATACTATGTTGGCCATAGAAAATGACATCCGCGCAAATGGCGGCATGGCAGAAGGCAACGTCAACGCCAGCGGTACCGAGGAAGAAGCCGCTTAAAAAAAGCGAGCCCAAAACAAAAACGGCGCTCCAACTCGGGCGCCGTTTTTGTGTGTCGCGGGGAGCATATTACCGTTCCCACATGGCGCCGTCATCAACACGGGGGAAGAAAAAGCGAAAAGCCCGCCGCAAGAGAAGGCAAGTCTGCGCGAACAGAATCCCCAGAACAAAAGCGAGAGAGGGGAAGATCATGTTCTGGTAGCTGTAAACAAGAAACACCACAGCCGCAGCAAAAACGATGATATGTGCCAGCAGCTTCGTCGGCCAAGGCCAGTCGGCAAAGTCCATGTGTAGAGAAAAAGAGCCAAAGCCCAGTCCGAACATAAAAGACAGCCCGGTCATAAAATAGAGAGCATCATCCACGAGGATATCCTTTCAAGGAAAGAGGGAAACGCAAGACGAGAAGATGATTTTCGTATATCATACCCGCCATGTCCAAACAACCGCAAACCGCCCTCCACTATGCGATAGATCTCCTCTCACGGAGAGAGCACAGCCTGTCAGAACTTCAAACCAAGCTGAAGGCCAAAGGCTACTCGCCAGAAAACATTGCCGAATGCTTGGAGAGGCTTAAAGAGAAAAACCTGCAAAACAATGCTCGTTATGCCGTGGCCCGCGCACGATACCGGGCGCAAATAAGCCGCTGGGGCTGGGCCAAAATCAGGCAGGAGCTCACAGCCAAAGGCGTGTCAGAAGAAGATATCACCGCTGCAAAAGCCGGGCTGGAAGAAGCCGATATCACCTTCGAAGAGGAGGCCACCCGCCAAGCCAGCAAGCTCAAAAGCAAACCGTACGAGAAAGCCTTCGCCGCGCTCCTCCGCCGTGGCTACACGCCAGACCAAGCCAAAAGCGCCCTCCAAACGGCACGGGAAGAAGAAAACAAGTAAATAAAAACAAAAAATGACCCGCCTCTCCACAAGGGAAGGCGGGCCAAAAGGCGAGGAACAGGGCGGTTCCTCGCTCGGGGGACATCAAGCCGCAGCCGAAAGCGCACGCGAACCAGGCAGTTTTTTTCTCAAAGAA
>PFND01000049.1:1288-5346 GCA_002791805.1 Alphaproteobacteria bacterium CG_4_10_14_0_8_um_filter_53_9
TCGCTGTATTCTGCCTCCAGCACGTTAATCTGCTGTGAAAGAACGGAAAACATTGAGTTTTTCATATGATAAGCCCTCCTGAGCTTAAAAAAGAGATACAAAGAAAACTTCCCTGTTATGTCTCTCCCCCTCTAGCGGGGGGATAAGTTAAAATTTATATAGCGCCCGAAAAGCATAAAAACAAGCCCTAAACGCGCCGCTCCGCCGCCAGCGTAAAGGCCAGTACGGTCAGCAAAATAGAAGCCCCGGGCAAAAGCGTCAGCCACCATGCCACCCCCAGCACACTTTGGCCTTCCGCAAGCATGGCGCCCCAACTGGGGGTAGGGGGTTGGATACCAAGGCCGAGAAAACTAAGCGCACTCTCGGCCAAAATCGCCGCCGCCAAACCCAGCGCCAGCGTGGTGAGGATAAGCGGCATCAAATGGGGGATGAGATGATGAACAAAACGTACCCCCGCAGGCACGCCCGCCAACGTCGCCGCCTCCACAAAGGGGCGAGATTTAAGGGAGAGCAACTCCGCCCGCACCATACGCGCCGTTCCCATCCAGCTGGTCAGCCCAATCACAATCATCACATTTAAAAGGGAGGGCTCTAAAACCGTAATAATGGCGAGAATAAGAAAGATTGTGGGAAAGCACAACGCCACATCCGTCGCCCGCATCAGCAAGGCGTCTAGCCACTTGCTTCCAAGCGCCGCCAGCGCCCCCACAAGCACGCCCAGCGCAGTAGAAAGCCCCACGGCAATCAAACCCACCGCAAGGCTGGTGCGCGCCCCGTACAACAACCGAGAGAGCACATCACGCCCCAGCGCATCCGTTCCCAGCAAAAAATCGGCATGGGGCGGCATCAAAATCGCATCAAGGTGCAACTGGGTCGGAGAGAAAGGCGCAATCCAAGGCGCCAAAAGCGCAAGGGCAACCAGCAGCACACAAAACCCCAAAGCTGTTTTTTGAAAAGATATCATGAACCTGATGCTAGCATAGGCAAACTCCTTGGGCGAGAGAGAAGATAGCTCTATGATAAGATCATCAAAATCTTCCTTATCGTTTTTTAGTGAAAGGTAAGATGTTTTCTCTTCCTCTGATAAAAGGATTCCGCCATGAATGTGGCTGTTTGTCATCTATCCCACCGAGAGGTTACCAATCGTGGCGGCGCAACCCACGCAGCCATGGTGTTGCTGCAAGATCCGCATTTTGCCAATGCCGTAAAACTGGCAGGCAATAAACGCTTGCCGGGCCTCATGCGCCACAAGGCAGAAAATCTTGTCGACCGTCTGCGTCGGCGCAATATGTCACTGGATGTCAACTTTCTCAAAGCCCGAAATCACCATCTCTGGGCAAGTCAATGTGTGCGCCACATGGCAAGTCTTCTGGAACGCTTCGGCGTTGCCGAGATTCTTGCGGTAGAGCATCGTCTTCCCACAGTCAAAGTTGTCGGCCTCAAGGAGGTGGATACAGGTGAAGTTGATATTCTAGGTTATAGCCACATAATGAAGGGTCTTGTGGCCATAGAAATCAAGAATCGCATTCTGACAGAAAAATGCGAGGTAAGAGAGGGTCGCGCATGGGAAAACGCGGCAGGTATTGCCTTGCTTTCAGGCCGTAATGGCTGGCCGCCTCTGGCAGAAATGGTGTGGGTGTTTTACACACCTCATCCCAAAAATCTCAATCTTCCCCTCGCAGACGAGAAGCCGTTGGGTTACACGCCAGATAAAGTTGCTGCGTATTTTGAAAGGCGACATGGCGGTCTTCCTCACCTGCCGTTCTTGCTCTAAACAACGAAAGCCGCCCCTCGGGGCGGCTTTCGGCGTTATCCCCGTACCCGAGGATCCGCCAAAGCCAACGCCATATCCGCCAGCATATTTCCTAAAAGTGTCAGCACCGCCCCAAAGGTGAGGATACCCATAATGGTCGGGTAGTCCCGCATCATCGCGGCGTTAAAAAATAGCTGGCCCATCCCGGGCAGCGCAAAAATACTTTCTAAAATAACGCTGCCGCCAATCAGGCCGGGCAGGCTCAGGCCTAAAATGGTGATAACGGGCAGCAGCGCATTGCGCAGGGCATGCCGCCACACGCGCACGGGGCTGGCCCCTTTGGCTTTGGCGGTCAGCACATAATCCGCGCGCAAGGTCTCAATCAAACTGCCGCGCAAAAAACGGGTGAGTCCTGCCAAACTTCCCAAAACGCCCACGGTAAGGGGCAGGGCAAGGTGGTGCATCATGTCGGTAACGGTGCCCAACCACCCCGCACCGGCCGCGGTGTCAGAGGTTAAGCCTGCCAGCGGAAACCACCCCAACCGCACCGCAAAGGCATCCTGAAAAAGCAGGGCAATCCAAAATCCGGGCGCCGCCGCCAGCAAAAAGGTGAGGATGGTGAGGGTCGTGTCGGCAAGCTTCTGGGGCGCTCGCGCCGCCGCCACGGCCAAGGGCAGGCTGAACAAAAGAACTAAAAAAAGCCCGCTCAGGTTTAGCGCAAGGGTCACAGGCAAGGCGTCTAAAATCTTGTCCAACACAGGCCGCGCACCCGGGGCAAGGCTGGTGCCAAGGTCTCCCTGCGCCAGGTTGCCAAGCCAGTTCATATACTGCTGCCAAAGGGGGGTATCAGGGTTGTAAGCGGCCTTCATGGCCTCGCTGGCCTGCATGCGGGGGTCAAGGTCGCCCATCAGCTGGGTAGGGTCACCGGGCGCAAGATGAATCACGCCAAAGCACAGCAAGGTAATGCCTAAAATCAAAACGGGCAGGGTCATCAAACGGCGAAACATGAGAGAAAATCTAACGGTTAAAGCACAAATCAACAAGGCTCTATTTTAAAGGATGCGCCGCCGCATGTACCCCCTTCAACCGGGCCACATCGGTCGCAAGGTAGCGCTGGGTGGTGGCAAGGTTGGCATGGCCTAAAAGTTCTTGAACCACGCGTAAATCGGCCCCGTTGGCCAGCAGATGTGTCGCAAAGCTGTGGCGCAGGGCATGGGGGGTTAAATGTTCAGGAAGTCCCAGCTCATGCCGCACGCGGGCCACGGCGCGCTGGGCCGTGCGCGGGGTCAGGGGGCGGGTGCCGTCCGCCGTAAAAAGCGGAGAGGTTGGCATGCGGTCCTGCGTGCTTTTGAGAAAAACTTCCAGCGCACTCCGCACAGGCAGAGGAATTGGTATTTCCCGCATTTTATCTCCTTTACCCACCACGCGTAAAATGTCGCCCGTCACATCATCACGGGTGAGAGAAAGCGCCTCGCTAATGCGGAGGCCCAGGCCATAAAGCACAATCGCCAGGGCAAAATCCCGTCGTTTGGCCACGGCCTCGTTTTGTGGAGCTGTCGCCGCAGGCGCCATGGCTTCCAAAACCCCAAAAGCTTGTTTAGGGGTGAGGGCCTTGGGCACGGGTGCGGGGGTTTTCACACCTTTAACGGTCATTAAGGCCGCATTCTCGCAGGCTTCATAGGCGGCAAGCCAGCGGGCAAACGCACGCAGAGAAGATAACCGGCGGTTCATGCTTGTTTTGCTCAGCCGTGCCTCGCGCACAGGGCGGGCCGTCGTGGCCATGCGGGCCGCCACATAGGCATGCACATCGCCCGCCGCCAAAGCCTGCCATGTTTGATGAGAGATCGCCTCACCCGTATGCGCCATAAAAAATCCAAAAATATCTTTAAGGTCAGATTGATAGGCAAAAATCGTGTGCGGGCTCATGCGGCGTACGTCCGCAAGCCAGTCTAAAAATCGGGCTAACGTGGCATCTGCCCACCCGCCGGGCGCAAGGGAGGGAGCATCAGTCCGCACCATCTGCCTATTTTTTGCTGTTCACACGGCGCATGGCCGCACCAATCGCCTGGCCAAAGCGGGCGGCAAGTTCGGTGCCCATGCCGGCCCTAAAACGGGTGGCATCGTCGCTGGCCACCATCATCAGGCCCACGCATGTTTTGCCGTCCATCAGCCATATACGGCAGTCGCTTTTCATCAATTTTCCTTTGTCGCCATAGGGTTCGCGGCTTTCTACCGTTTCAAGGGCACATAAAGTCACAGGCTCAGGGCACCAGTCTTTAAGGGTCTCTTCGCAAAGAGATGTCGC
>PFND01000078.1 GCA_002791805.1 Alphaproteobacteria bacterium CG_4_10_14_0_8_um_filter_53_9
CCCGAGCCAACGCTCGCCGCCGCTGCCCTGAAAAGCAGCATCCACACCAAGCCGCCCGAGCAACTCGGCGGCATTTCAAGGAGACGATCATGCCCGATCCCACCCACGGCCTGCTGGCCTATAATTCCGCAAAGGTTTCTGTGTGCGCCCTGACCGATGCCGACGCCGGCCCGCCCGACCGCGGCCACTGCCACGATTCGATCAACGGCCCGACCGACGTCGGCGATGCCGGCAAGTCCGGGAGCGCTTACACCGTATGATCTCGATCGCCGTCTGTGATCGAGCGATCGACCAGGCCGGCGCGGCGGACGATTGCGTGCTGAGCATGTGATCTGCCGCCACCGATCCCGCTAGCATAACGGGATCAATAATCCCCTTTTATGCTCGCAAAATCCCTGCTACATCTTAAAGATGTGGTGGGGATTTCGTGTTTTAAACCCCCTTTTTCAGCAAAATCCTAAGTAATCCGCTCAATCACCCGCACATGAGCACTCCGCGCCCGCGGGTTCACCTCCAGCTCACGGGCCGTCGGCATCTGCTTTTTCCATATTTTATAGGGGGAAAGCGTCGCCACACGCCCCACACTGTCCAGCTCATCCACCGCAATATTTTTATAAAACTTTTTCACCATGCGGTCTTCAAGGCTATGGAAGGTGATAATACACAGCCGCCCGCCCGGTTTCAAAAGCTGGAGGGCTAAGGGCAGCGCCCGCGCCAGCACCGTCAGCTCATCGTTCACCGCAATGCGCAAAGCCTGGAAAATGCGCCCCGCAGGGTGGCTGCGCTTCAACCCAAAACGCAGGGGGTAAATTTTTTCCACAATCTGCAACAAGTCACCACTGGTCTTAAAGGGCCGCTCGCTTCGTGCCGCCACAACCGCCTTGGCCAAAGCCCGCCCTCGGGGCTCTTCCGCGTAATCAAAAAACATCTGGGTCAGCTTCGCCTCATCCCACGTATTCAAAATATCTGCCGCCGTCGTGGTGGCATCCACATTCATGCGCATATCCAAAGGGTCGGCCGTGCGCTTGTAACTAAAGCCTCTGCCATCCGCCGCCTCAGCTTCGTCACCATCAAGCTGGTCACTGCTCATCCCCAAATCTAAAAGGATGCCATCCACCATCACAGCATCTTGCACCAAGGCGTCCAACCCCTCGGCAAAGTTAGCATGGGTCACCCGCAGGCGCTCGCCGTACGGCTTACCCCACTCACCCGCGCGGGCCACCACGTCTTTATCTTGGTCAAACCCTAAAACCACGGCCCCCGCATCCAAAAGCAACCGCGCATGCCCGCCACCGCCCAAAGTCCCGTCCACAAACACTTTATCCGCTTCAGGCGCCAAACCGCGCACCACTTCATCTGCCATCACAGGCACATGAACCGTTCCAAAATCTTGTTTATTTTCCATCATCTAACCCCCTACCACACTCTAAAAAACAAAGCTAGCTCGTGGGCCAAAGGGCGCTAAGAGCGGCCAGATCTTCTTCCATAAAGTCAGCATCTGCTTTGATTTGTTTGTTAAACCGTTCAGGGTTCCAAATCGTAAAGTATTCGCCTTGTCCGGCAAACAAGGCTTTTCCATCAAGGCCTGCCTCGGCAATCAAGTCAGCAGGCAACATAATACGGCCGGTATCATCAAAGCCTAGTGGCCGAGCAGCAGCAAGAATCGTCCGCGCAAGGCGCTGCCGTGCAGGGCTGAGAGGCGGCATTTTTTGAATGTGGTTAGCCAGGTTAACAAAGTCATCATAAGCCCATCCATATAAGTATCCTCCTTCGGGAGCCGCGTAGACAACAACAGTTTGTCGCGCCATGGCAGCCATTTCATTACGGAAAAGCGCGGGCACCGAAACACGGCCTTTTTTATCAAGAGCGTTAACGCGGGAGGCCAGAAAGACCGTCATCGTGTTCACTCTCCTTTTCCGAGAACTCGCGGGGCCTCATGCACACCGTCAGTTCTTATAAGAAGGTGGTCGGCACCCCATGCACCGACCCTCCTTCCGCTCCCGTTACCCGTAGCATCGTGCCGCGGGCATGTGGTGGTTAGCTGGGTTAAGGCTAACCGGTAGAGGCTGTCGCCCCTGCAAAAGAAACATGTGGTCATCTGTTCCTTTTGCCGCCTCCCCTCCCGTCAAGTCCCCTCGGCGAGAAGTTTTTGCTTTGGATCACCCATGGTTGTATTTGGGCGACAATGGGAAGATATGGGATGCCATGGGATAAAGCAACACCTTTTTACATTTTTTTAACACCCAGCTGCCTTCAGCCTGTGGATAAGTCTGTGGAGAACTCAAAAAATACCAGCCAAATCGCCAAACACACACCCTGCCCAAATCGCACCCACAGAGGGATGAAAATCATCATCACTTGCTCTTTCTCAAAAAAAACCCTATCACCCCCCAAGGGGAGCCAGACGGTCGCGTGAGCAATCACGAGGAAAGTCCGGACACCATAGAGCACGCTGCCGGCTAACGGCCGGGCGCCCTCGCTTCAAGGCTAGGGTGACGAACAGGGCAACAGAAAACAAACCACTTGAGTCTTCGGGCGCAAGAACGGGTGAAACGGTGGGGTAAAAGCCCACCGCGTCTTTGGTAACAAAGGCGGCACGGCAACCTCCAGCGGGTGCAAGTTCAAATAGGCGCGTCCCTTAGGGCTGCTCGTTCTAAAGTAGGCGCGCGGGTAGAACGCTCGAGGCTTGGGGCAACCCAAGCCCTAGACGAATGACCGTCCAACGACAAAATCCGGCTTATCGGCTCCCTCATTTTTTAAAAGCTTGATTTTCAAAAAAATCCCTTCTAGCCTGCCCCCTCACTAAAAAGGTCAGAAAAAGGAGATTTCCCATGACCAGCACCACCGTAAACGCTTCCCGTTCCTTCACAGGCATAAACTTCCTCATCGGCATTGTGGGCATCGCCGCCCTCATCGCTGCCGCCAACTATAAGGTGCCTATCGCACCTGTCCCGCTCAGCCTGCAAACATTTATTGTGCTTGGGCTGGCCATCACACTGCCGTGGCGCATTGCCGCCAGCGTGGTGGCAAGCTACGTCATGCTGGCATTCGTCATCGGCCAACCCGTTGCAGCAGGGGAAGTCCCCGTCACAGGCGGCTATCTCCTCGGCTTCATCGCCATGGCAGCCCTCATGTCATGGGTACATCCGATCCTGAAAAGAATTCCCTCGCCCTCCAATCGCATGTTTGCCTATACTTGCCTTGCCATAACGGCACACGTCATCGTCTACGCCTTCGGTCTGGCACGGCTCCATTTTGCCATGGCTTCACTCAACGAAGGCTGGACACTTGAGCAGACCTTCACGGCTGGCGCCCTGCCCTTTCTCACTGGAGACCTGATGAAGTGCGTCCTCTTCGGCGCACTTGCAGCAAGCGTCACGGCCTTCAAACGCCGCCGCTAAGCCACACGCCCCACTACCTTACGCCCCAAGGCTCTTGCCTTGGGGCGTAAGCGCTATAAAATGAATATGATGAAAAAACTTCCCTTCAAAATCCCAAAACTCAAACTCACATGGGAGTGGGCGTTCCTCGCCATCGTGCTCACCATTCTTACTCTCTATCTGGTCGGGATAGATCTGGGCTTCAATCACCACCTCACCACCGTTCTTGGTCTGTTGGGGCTAGTCATGGCCCCCTTGCTCACGTTTATTTTATTTCCTCTCATCAACCTGCTGCTGGCCACTCTCATTATGCCACTTATCGGGCTGGTGCTCACCGCCGCGGCCGCCCTTACTGCCGCCGCCGTTGCCGTCCTCACACCTGTTCTGGCTGCCGCCACCGCCGCGTGGAGCACCCTGCTCGCCAGCACCCTCGGTCAAGTGCTCATCGCCCCTATTTATAACCTGTTAGGCCCCATCGTGCTCAAAATCGCCCCATGGCTTACAACCACATCCTATGTGAAGCGGGGTTGGAAAATACTCAAACGTTATACCTCAGGCGCCACAGGCAAACCCGCCGCCCGTAAAAAATCCCAATCGAAGTGATCTCCAGGGTCCGCCTTCCTCACAGGCGCAATGTCAGAGTGCCCCACAATCTCCACGCCCTCATAGCGGGCGCATATATCTGTTAACAACCTCACCAAAGCCTCATATTGCACAGGCTTATAAGGCTCAATCGCCTCCACAGGCGGGGCCTTTTCACCCAAACCGTTTCCGGCATTCCCAATTTCAATCCCAAGGCTAAAGCCATTCACAACATCTTGGCCACGCCACACACTTTTACCGGCGTGCCATGCCACATGACGCTCTTCCACCAGCTGAAAAATCTTACCCTCACGGTCAATATAGTAGTGGCAGCTCACTTCTGTCGCAGGGTCGCAAAGGCGGGCCATAGCCGCCTCATCATCCGCCATCCATGTCCCATGGATAACAACCACACACACATCACCGTCCTCACCTCTCAGCCTGAAATTAGGGCTTTCCCTCACCTCATTCACATGGGGGCTATCGGGGGAGAACATTAAAACCAGCTCTCCACAATATCCTTCGCAGGGGGAACAATTCCCACACGGAAGCTATTTAAAATTGCGACACCCTGATGAAGAATAAGTTTGGCCGATGTCTCACCCTCGGCAAATTTCTGCATCACCTGATCATATCGGTAAACTTCTTCCGTACGGGAGGGCTTGATAAAGCCACTCTCCTCAACCGCCTGCGCCGTTGTATCCGCACGGGGAGATTTAAACATAAGCTCGCCATAAGGCACGCCGTTTTCAAGAACACTTATTTTGCCGGAGATATCAAGCTTCCAGTCACTTCCCAAAGCGCTCACCATGTCCATATCAAGTTCACCACCTTTTTGCATCAAATCAACAATCTTCCCCACAAATGCCTGAAAAGATTCTTCCGTATGCAGGCGCAGCATAGCCCAAAGCGCAGGCCCCGCGTCACGCATATGCATAAATGTGGCACGGGCAGAAAAACCCTGAAGATCGGTATCCAGCATCTCAAAATCCTCTGCCTGCACAAGCAGGTTAATGGCGCCATCCGCCAAAGGCTCATAACGCACCCGCCCATCTTTAAAGGCAAAGATTTCTTTATCTGCCTCAAATATCCGTGCAGAAGAAGCACCCACATTCAACGCTCGGCCCAAAAGAGAAACATCTGCGTTTGTCACCTCAAAACGGTAAGCAGCAACGTCTTTCTGGTCTCGCAAAATCTGGAGGCTAAAGCTGTCCGGCAAGATCATGCGAATATGCTCACCTTTATCAAAAAACGCATTTTCCATCATCACATGAGGCAGAGAAAAAACCGCCACTTCTCCCGCAGGCATCTGGGCGCGTACCAGAACATTCACAAAAGAGACTTT
>PFND01000095.1:0-1051 GCA_002791805.1 Alphaproteobacteria bacterium CG_4_10_14_0_8_um_filter_53_9
AGGAGCTGATAAAAAAGAAAGTATAGTTTATTTTCACCCCCCTAGTTTAAGCCCTTCCCCCGTCCCGTCAACCCTCTCCATAAAAAAACCGCCTGGGGGGCGGCTTTTTAGGGTGAGCAGACCTTAAAAGTCAGCTTTTTCCTCGCCAGAGAAGTCATCCATGCTGGTCAAATCAATATCACCCTCTACCTCATCGGCAGAAAAATCGGCGTCATCAACACTCACCTCATCGGCGTCACCAGCTTCTTCATCTAGAAAGTCATCGCCCTCAGCAGCATCAAGGGTCGCGCTGTCATCAAACACGGTGGCTTCAATGGCCACAGCCGTCTGGCTGGCATCTTCACCCAAGTCCCCGCCGGAGATGGCGTTCACCAAGGCGAGCAAGGCTTCATCCTCGTCGTTCGCATCACCCATGCGGTTCACACCGTGCACAATATGGCGGCGCAACTCATCCAGGCTAATGGTCTGCTCGGCAATCTCGCGCAGGGCCACCACAGGGTTTTTGTCATTGTCGCGGCTAATGGTAATGGGGCTGCCAGAGGACAAATCCCGTGCCCGTTGTGCGGCAAGCAGCACCAGGTCATAACGGTTACCAACAACCTTCATACAATCTTCAACAGTTACACGTGCCATAACGCTTCAGCTTTCTCTTTATAATCCCGTTCCTGCTTTAAAAACACACGTTTAAAAAGCCAACTCAACCTGTGTAACAGAGTGTGAAATCAAAAAGCAACAAAAAAATGAATAAATTACTTATAATCAAATAGTTAAGAATATTTTTCTAATGTGCTCCATTCAAACGACTTGAAACGTCGTGTTAGTCAGATTCTCGCACACTCACCATCCGTCCCATATCCCGCGCAATCTGGCCCAGGGCCTGCCGCCACATCCCTTCTATCCGCGGCACCACCACAGCCACAGGCAAAACCGCCAGCAACGCTCGCAACATAAGGGTCATGTCGCCGTCTCCCAGCACCCCGCCGTGCACGCGCAAATCACCGGCCATGTGCCGTGCCGCCCACACAATATCCGCTCCTGCCTCGCACAAAAC
>PFND01000095.1:1158-5236 GCA_002791805.1 Alphaproteobacteria bacterium CG_4_10_14_0_8_um_filter_53_9
GCACCGCATGGCAAAAAACAAGTCCCCAGCTCACCTCTCCCCGCTCAGGGCTTTGCCATTCGGCCACACGGCGGGCCAAATCCTCATGGGTGGAGACAACAACAGCCACATCCACCATGGTTATCCTCCTTTAAAAATACGTTGGAGAGAGCGCTTCTGCTCACGTTCTTTAATGGTCGCACGTTTATCAAATGTTTTTTTACCACGAGCCAAAGCCAGCTCCACTTTCACCTTACCGCGCACCCATTTCAGTTTGAGAGGCACCACCGTCAGCCCTCCCTGGTGCCCCCCTTCCCGCAAACGCTTCAGCTCACTTTCATGCAATAAAATCTTACGGCTTCGTCGTTCGTCGTCATGCCCTGTTCCCGTGGCCGCATGGTCATATTTGGCAATATGAGCCCCAATCAACCAAAGCTCACCCTTGCTAAAACTGGCATAAGCTTCATTTATCTGCACTTGCCCTGCCCGTATGCTTTTCACTTCGCTGCCTTCAAGCACAAGGCCTCCCTCGTAAAAGTCCAACAGCTCATAGTTAAACCGAGCCTTCCGGCTCTCGCAAATCACATTCGGGGAACGCTTTTTATTCATCGTCTATGCTTTTAGGCTACCTGAGCCGCCTCCGCAAGCCCCGCCGCCGTCTCAAGCTCACCCACAAGCGTCTCCACACCTTTCACACGGGCAGGCCCTGCACCAAGGCGGCGGTGGATGACAAGACTCATATCAGGCCGCACCGTCACCGCACCGGCATAATCCTGCACAAAGCGCATCAAGCCTTCAGGGTTAACAAATTTACCGTTTTCAAGGCCCACAACAATGCCTTTATCGCCCACATCCACACGGTTCACATTCAGGCGTTTCAGGCGGTTTTTAAGGTCAACAACCGCCAGCAGCATTTTGACATCATCGGGATAGCGGCCAAAGCGTTCTTTAAGGCCTTCTTCAAAGTAAGCAACATCTTCGGCTGTTTTGGCACGGGCCAGCTCACGGTAAAGCTGCAAACGCACCGCCTCTTCAGGCACATAACTTTCAGGGATAAGGTAAGAGATGCCAAGCTTCAGCGCCACGTCGGAGGAAACGAGAATGTCATCAGAAGCCACATCAGCCCCCTTCCCTTTTTTCTTCCGTTCTTCAACTGCTTCGCGCAACATCTTCGCATAAAGCTCAAAGCCAATCTCTCTAATATGCCCGCTCTGCTCTTTACCCAAAAGGTTACCAAAGCCGCGTAAGTCCATGTCATAGCTGGCCAGCATAAAGCCTGCCCCAAGGCCTTCTAATCGGCTGAGAATCTGTAAGCGCTTCGCCGCTTCATGGCCCAAGCCTCCATCGGGGAGGAGAAAATACGCATAAGCCTGTCGCCCGCTGCGCCCCACACGGCCTCGCAGCTGATAAAGCTGGGCCAGCCCAAAACGGTCAGATCGGTAAACCACAAGCGTATTCGCCCGCGTCACATCCAGCCCGCTTTCAATAATGGTGGTGGCAATCAAAATATCCACGCTGCCCTCATAAAAAGCCACCATGGCACTTTCCAAAGCAATTTCGGTCATCTGGCCATGAGCCACCGCCACGCGAGCCTGCGGCACCAGCGTTACAAGGCTGTCGCGCAAGTGGGCAAGGTCTTCCACATGGGGGGCAACAATATAAATCTGTCCTCCGCGTCCCATCTCGCGCAACACGGCCGATTTTAAGGTCTCGTTATCCCAGCGCAGCAAATGGGTCTGCACCGCCTGCCTGTCCACAGGGGGTGTCGCAATCAGGCTCAGGCCGCGCACACCCCCCACCGCCATTTGCAGGGTGCGGGGTATAGGGGTCGCCGTTAACGTCAGCACATCAAGCTCGGCAGATATCTCTTTCAGCTTTTCTTTGTGCTTCACGCCAAACCGCTGTTCTTCATCAATCACCACAAGACCAAGGTTTTTAAAGGCCACATCATTAGAGAGAAGCGCATGCGTCCCCACAACCACATCAATATTTCCTTTAGCAAGGCCGCTTTTCACCGCTTTGGCATCCGCGGCCTTCACAAGCCGAGAAAGCCCGCCTACCGAGAATCCCGTCCCCGCAAAGCGCTTGGTAAACACATCAATATGCTGGCGAGCCAGCAACGTCGTCGGGCACACAACAGCCACCTGTCTGCCACTTTGCACAGCCAAAAAGGCGGCACGCAAGGCCACTTCGGTTTTCCCAAAGCCCACATCGCCCACCACAAGCCTGTCCATGGGGGCCGCCGCCGCCATGTCATTTTCCACATCCGTCATGGCACGGTCTTGGTCTTCGGTCAGGGCGTAATCAAATCCGGCACAAAATTCATCATACGCCGCACCTGCCGTTACATAAGAGGGGCGGCTGAGCATCTCGCGCGCCGCCGCCGTCTTCAAAATAGTCCCCGCCATAGCCATCAAATCAGCCTTCACGGCATCTTTGCGGGCTTCCCAACCTCCGGTGCCAAGGCGGTCTAGCGTCACGTGGCCCGCCTCGGCCCCTTTATAACGGGTGAGAACATCAAGGTTCTCCA
Organism: Alphaproteobacteria bacterium CG_4_10_14_0_8_um_filter_53_9; assembly: GCA_002791805.1. GTDB lineage: Bacteria > Pseudomonadota > Alphaproteobacteria > UBA2136 > UBA6156 > UM-FILTER-53-9. Next base: position 3,668 of record PFND01000095.1, read on the forward strand.
CAGGCACCATCAAGCGGTCATCACCGGCATAAATCAGGCGCATAAAGTCTTGGGTAATCCACTCGCGGTTGTCCTGGTAGCCACCCACACCGGCCTTGTTCAGCTCGGTCACAGGTACGCGCATGGTCACAAGGCCGTCAAATTTTCCAATTCCATGGGCTTCATGCACCACAAAATCGCCGTCGCGCAGCTCGCTAAAATGGGCGAGCATACTGTCAGGGTCAACTTTGCGCCGCGGCCGTGCAGGACGTACTTTGCGGCCAAAAACATCCCCTTCAGCAATCACAGCCACCTTGGCCACAGGGTCGGCCCAGCCGCGCAAAAAGGGCGCCACCGCGGCAAACACATCATGGCCACGCCCCAAAGCAGTCGTAAAGGCTTCCACAGGCTGGGCACCGTTAAACCCTTCACCTTCCAAAGCCCGCAACATCTGGGTCAGGCCGGGTAGGGTCATGGCCGTCACCACCACACTCCACCCGTCCGCACGCCACGCTTCAATGTCTTCAACCGCATGCACCACAGCTTTATGGACATTCCAGGCACCCGTCAGCTCGCGGCCTCTAAAATCATGGGGCCTAAAAGGCAAGGCGCTCACACCACCTTCATCCACCTCTAAGAGAGAGAGCCGCGCCATATACGTCTTAAATTCATCCGCCGTCACAAGCATCTCGGCCGCTTTCAGCACCTGTCCCGCCTCTTCAGGCCACGGCATCCCGTCTTCAGCAAGGCCTACCGCACGCACCATGCGCCACACGCCTTCGGTGTGTTTTAACCCCTCCAACAAACCTTGGCCGGCAGCCCCGGTAAACAAAGCCCCCCATTGCACACCCCCTGAAGGAAAGCGCCCTTCGCTCACATCGGCATAAATCTCGTCCTCGCTCACATCACCGTCCACACGGTCACGATAAGCCTGCCTGAAGCGGGCCGTCGTCTCCTCTGTCAGCCCCGCTTCAATCACAGGCGGAACCCATATCCCCCGCACATCCGTATCCGCACCTTCCAAACGCTGGCTGGCCGCATCAAAGGGCCGCAAGCGCTCAATCTCGTCATCAAACCATTCCACACGCACAGGGGCCTCTTCGCCGCCCGCCCACACATCCATCAGGCCGCCGCGCATGGCAAACTGCCCCACAGCCTGCACAACTTCCACACGGTCATAGCCCAAACTCACCAAATGTCTGGCCGCCTCTTCAGGGCGCAAAACCGCCCCGGCAGAAATCTCTAAACAGCGCAAAGGCGCTCCTGCCTCATCCACAGGCCAGCACACGCGCTGCCGTAAGGCCGCCTCACTTGTCACAATCACCACAGGCTTCGGCTCAGCCACCTCTTCAGCTTCCGTCACCCCATCCTTTCGCCCCCGTGGCGGACAAAGCTTGGCCCACACCGCCATCCGCTCTCCCACACAAGCTGTGCTGGGGGCCACACGCTCATAGGGCTGCACATCCCATTCGGGGTAAACGAGCACATCAGCGCCTTCACCCAGCAGCACCCCCAGCTCTCCCCCCATACCCGTCAGGCTTACCCCTTTCGGCACCACCACAATGATACCTGTATCACCCGCAGCACCCC
>PFND01000073.1 GCA_002791805.1 Alphaproteobacteria bacterium CG_4_10_14_0_8_um_filter_53_9
ATGGTATAAATCTTCCAAACATTAATCCTTAGCTACGTCAGCCCCAAGAAGTAAACACAGAGGCGGGCGGGAAATTACTGAAACAAATAATGGGCGAAAAATTATTTGAGTATCCTAAGCCACTAGGTTTGATTGATAAAATTCTACGCATATCAACGAGTGGAGATGATTTAATATTAGATTCTTTTGCTGGCTCCGGCACCACCGCCCATGCGGTGTTGGCGCTGAATAAAGAGGATGGCGGCAACCGCAAATTCATTCTGGTGGAGTGCGAGGACTATGCCGATAAGGTGACCGCAGAGCGCGTACGACGCGTGATTAAGGGGGTGCCAAATGCAAAAGATGCAGCTTTGAAAGAAGGTTTGGGCGGGAGCTTTACCTATTGCGATCTGGGCGAGGATATCAGCATTGAAAACCTGCTGAAAGGTAACAATCTGCCCAGTTTTGATGAGCTGGCGGCTTACGCCTTCTATACCGCTACCGGCCAGACGCTCGCCAAGGTGCAGCACGGTGCCGACTACCTGATTGGTGAGACCGACAAGTACCGTGTGCACTTGGTGTATAAGCCGGACTTGGCATTTATGCGCGGGAATGAGTCGGCCCTGAATATGCCGCTGGCCCGTAGCATTGCCAAAGCCCGTGAAGACAGCAAGAAGACCGCCCTGGTGTTTGCCAGCCAGAAGTTCATGGGCCAGAAGGAGCTAACGGAGATGGGGATTGTGTTTTGCCAGCTGCCCTATGCCCTACACCGGATTGTGGGGGCCTAACCCATGGAGTTGAAGGACTACCAGCGTCGCGTATTGGAACGCTTCGGCGATTACTTACAAATCTTGGGACGAGAGTATCGTGATGCGTTAGACTATTACGAGTTCCAGAAAAGCAAAGGCAACCAGCCTAAGCTGCATGACTATCCTCAGCAGGCCTGGAAGGCAATGCAAGATTTAGGTACGTTGCCGCGCCTTAAAACCAAACATGGTTTGGTGGTGGCCGAGCATGTGGGCCGCTATGGCTCCAATACCCAATCGTTCCCGCACATTTGCCTGAAAGTGCCCACCGGTGGTGGTAAAACCTTGCTGGCGGCAGAATGTGTGGGACGGCTCCAGACCGACCTGTTCAAGCGCCAGGTCGGGTTGGTGATTTGGATTGTGCCCACCAAGCAGATCTACACCCAAACCCGTAAAGCGCTGTTTAACCGGGAACACCCCTACCGCCAAAGCCTAGAACGTGCCAGCGGCGGGCGGGTGAAGGTGTTTGAAAAGGATGACCCCATCCACAAGGCTGATGTGGAGAATTACTTGTGCATCATGTTGGTGCGCTTGGCAGCCGCCAACCGCCAGAGCAGCACCGAGTTTCTGAAGATATTCCGTGATTCTGGAAAATATGCCAGTTTCTTCCCCGAGGTAGACGCCCCCTTGGCTAACCAGGCTTTTTTAGAGCTTTACCCGGACTTACAAACCAACGACCTCAGCGATACGCCCATCAATCAAGGGCTTTCCATCAAGCACAGCCTGCTGAATGTGTTGAAAATTATCCGCCCGATTGTGGTGGTGGATGAAGGTCACAAGGCGTATTCCGACAATACCCGGGAAAGCCTGAATAACTTCAATCCCTCCTTTATTTTGGAGCTTACGGCGACGCCGAACGCCAAAGCACACATCAGCAATGTGCTGGTGGATGTTTCAGGGGTTGACCTGAAAGATGAGCAGATGATCAAGCTGCCTATCAATATCTTTAATAAAAGCAACGACGACTGGAAATCCACCCTACTGCGGGCTAGCACCCAACGGCAGGAGCTAGAAAATGCTGCTCTGCAGCTTCAGGCTGATGATAACCGCTACGTCCGCCCGATTATGGTGATTCGGGTTGAACGCACGGGTAAGGATCAGCGCGATGGTATTAAGGTGCATGCGGAAGATGCTCGGGAATATCTGAAAAATAGCCTTAATATTCCTGATGAGTGGATTCGGGTTAAATCCTCGGAGAACGATGAGCTGGGGAGTGATGACTTGCTGGACCCCTTATGCCAGGTGCGTTTTATCATTACCAAAGAGGCCTTGCAGGAAGGATGGGACTGCCCGTTTGCCTATGTGTTGGCCCTTCTGGACAAAACCACTGCCAGTACGGCGATGACGCAAATGGTGGGGCGTGTGCTCCGCCAACCCGACACGCGCACAACCAGTATTGATGCATTAAATCAATGCTACATTTACTGCTTTAATCAAAGCGTACAAGAAGCCGTTGACAATGTGCGCAAGGGCCTTGAGGAAGAAGGTATGACCGGGCTAGCAGACTTTGTCCGGGAGGGCGATAAAGATAATGATACCTCTGGCGATATGCCTCAATTGACCAAGATCCGGCGCCGCGAGAAATTCAAAGAGCTGCAAATCTTTTTGCCAAAGGTTTTGCATCAAGATGGCAATGGTTGGCGGGATATCCGTTATGAGGAAGATATTCCCACGCATGTACCGTGGCATACCTTGCGCTTTGACTTAACTGGCTTTGTGCTTGGGCAGGCCGATAGTGAGCTTTCTCACACCACCGTCAATGTTGAACGTAAAACAGACCTCTTTGGAACTCAGCAGGAACTGGCTCTATTCAATTCCACAATCAAAATTGGGGATGCTTTACCCAAGCGTTTGGATGTTGGGTTTTTGGCTCAACAGCTGATGGAGGTTATCCCGAACCCCTGGCAAGCCACACGGATCATGCTGGAGGCGATTGAGACTTTGAAAGCCAAGCACAGTGAAGAACAAATCTTCATGAATCGTTTAGGGCTTCTTGATACGATCAAACGTCAGATGAAAGCGGCTGTGCATCAAGCCTCAGAAGCTGTCTTTAGGCAGAAACTCGCTGATGGTATGATTTCATTTAGCCTCATCACCTCAGGGGATAAAAATCTTAATTTTGCGTTAGCTCATGAACTTGAAGTTCTGGCGCGTGCCAAGGAAAAAGTCCTTGTACAAGATTCAGGACTACCTGTTGAAAATAGCCTTTTCGACGTTGTGTATGAAAAGGATCTTAACGGCTTAGAAAAAAGCATGGCCCTTTATCTTGCAGAAAGCCAAGCCATTACATGGTGGCATCGCATGGTAGCTAAGCAGGAGTATGCTTTACAAGGATGGCAACGAAACAGGATTTTCCCTGACTTTGTGGCTTGCGTTAATGGCAGTCGTATCTTGGTTCTAGAAACTAAAGGCCTCCATCTCAAAGGCAGTGACGATACCGAGTATAAAAAGCGCCTTATGGACCTCTTAAGTGAACATTACACCAAGACAGGCCATATGATGCTGGTGGACGGTCAAGCACAGCAAATGTCTCTCAACATGCTCATGAGCGATAGCTGGGAAAACGAGATGAACCGCCTGAGTCATTAGGATTTCTGGAGGTAAGCGTCCAGATCCGCCAGGCGGTACCGGATGCGACTGCCGACCTTGACAAAGACCGGGCCACACTTCCGCCAGCGCCAGTTTTCCATCAGGCGGGGGGCAACCCCTAGATAGGCGGCGGCTTGATCGGAGGTGAGGTATTTGGGGGATTCCACGTCGGTGCCGGGCACGATGGAGCTGAAAGGCGATTCGGGAATCTGCTCGGGCTCTGGCAGCTCTTCGGCGGTGTTATCCACGTTGATGAGGCTGCCGAGCGCCCCGGTGACCTCGGTCGCGGCCTGTTTCATGGGCTCGGCCATCAGGTGGGCATAGCGGGCGGTCGTCTGGACCTGAGTGTGTCCCAGCAGGCGCCCAATCATGGCGATGCTCATCCCTTGGCTGACCGCAAAGGAAGCGAAGCTGTGCCGCAGGTCGTGGATGCGCACATCTTCAATCTCGGCCTGTTTGCGAAACCGCTGCCAGGCGTTTTGTATATCTTTGATGTGCATACCCGGCTTCTTGCCCCAAATGACGTAGGGGTTGTCTTTAGGCCGTGCCGGGTGTTGTTCAATCTCCGCCAACAGATTGATAACAGCAGCGCCGATGTAAACCGTTTTGGCGCCGGTTTTGGAATCCGGCAGGCGTAGCGTTTTACTATCCCGATCGTAATACTCCCACTTGAGGGTTTGGATTTCACTTAACCGGCACCCCGTCAGCAGGAGTAGCTGGATGCAGTAAACCGCGGCAAGGTTTTGGTCAGGATACTGCTTCAGTTCATCCAGCACGGCGCCTAGGCGCTTCGCTTCCTCTTTGCTGAGGTAGCGCTCGCGGGACTTCATGGGGTACTTTTTAATGAGCCGCCGCGGGTTGGAATGGTCGGGGCGTAGCCCCCACAGCTCCGCCAGTTGGAACATTTTAGAGATCATCTCCAATGCCCGGTTGGCGTTATAGGGGGAGTTTCGCATCTTGTGGTGGAATGCCGCGACGTCCGCCCGGGTCACCTCGCTCACCTTCATGTCCCGGAAGTAGGGCTTGATGAACTTCTTCATCAGCCAGGCATAACCCGCCTGTGTGCGAGGTTTGCAGTGAATGGCCACATGTTCGTCCATGTATCGCTCGCAGAGCTCATCCATGTAGGGCTCTTGCCTCTTTTCTTGTGCCACCCGCTGGGGGTCACCGCCGCTTTTCACCTCGGCCAGTAGCTTAATCGCCTGATCACGGGCCTCCTCGGTGGTGAGGATGCCGTGCATGCCAATCGACATACGCTTCACCCGCTTATTCTTCATATACTGCAGGTAGTAGAACCGCCGCCCGTTGGGGCTGACGGAGAGGCAAAACCCCGGCAACTGCTCGTCAAAGATCATATACCGCGTCTTGCGGGGTTCGGCTTTTTCAACCAGGGATTTGGTGAGCTTGGGCATGGGCTGCGCTGTGCCTCCTTTCAGCCCTCATGAATGCTCGCCAGCTCAAACTATGCAAGTTATTTCAATGCATTATCTAAGTATCGCGCAAACAAAATGGCTAGAGCTAAGCCATGCGTAGTTTGTTTTGCCAGTTCATGAGGGAAATAGGCCGTTTTCTCACAGGAATGGGAGTGTCAGTTGTTGACTTAATGTCAAATGATATATACCTTAGAGTCTATAACGACTAAATTATAAGGCATTAAACATGAGATCGCGCTCGCTGAATGCCCTCCCAATCCCCGTCAAACGGGCTTTGGGCAAACTGGGAGAAGATATCCGTACCGCCCGGGTGCGCCGCCGCATTCCCACTGCGATTATGGCGGATCGGGCCTTCATCAGCCGCGCCACCCTCATTAAAGTGGAAAAGGGCGATCCTGGGG
>PFND01000020.1:0-287 GCA_002791805.1 Alphaproteobacteria bacterium CG_4_10_14_0_8_um_filter_53_9
TTTCGGCAGCCGCACAGATGTATACGAAATTCCGGAATGGGCATGCTCCGGACAAGGTGACAAAGAAGAGTATTCCTGACCCGCGCTACCTGGTGGAATGCGCGACGGCGACGGCTATCGAGTACAAGGTGAAGAAGGGCGACGAACCGACGTCGGCTTACCGCCACGTCTTCAAGGACAGCAAGACAAAGCTCTACACAAACAAGGACGGCAAGTTGCTAATGATCCTCGGGCCGTTCACGGTGAACGGCCGGGGAATAGTAGGGGGCTAAAAATGTTCAAAGTGA
>PFND01000020.1:293-852 GCA_002791805.1 Alphaproteobacteria bacterium CG_4_10_14_0_8_um_filter_53_9
TGAATCCGGGGGCGGCATTCTCCGGTAAGCATAAGAAAAAGACGAAAGGAGCCAATAAGATGGCAGTTAAAAAAGCGCGGAAAGCCAACGGGCAATTCAAAAAAACGACCTCGAAGAAGAAAAAGAATCCCGGCCGGCCCGCGAAAAAGAAGGCATACGGCCACAAGAAGAAACGCACCAATCCAGCGGTCACGAAGATTGTGCACGTGCACCACTACAAAAAGAAAACCCCCAAGAAGCGCAACCCCTCGATGAAAGCCACGGGGAAAGCGTTTGCAGGCGCGACGGGCAAGAGCATAATGGAAGCCGTGCTCTTCCTGGGCGGGTTTGCAGCCGCCACGGCGGGCGTTAAGCTCGCGGCCCCGAGCTGGACCGGCTACAAAGCTGCGCTTGCAAAGGGCGGCGTGGGTATCATCGGCGGTGGCCTGGTGCGACTCTTTGCGAAAAAGGCGAAGATGAAAAATCTCGCCAACTACCTGATTACCGGTGGAATCGCGGCGGGCATCGTGAGCGCGGTGAACACGCTCACGGGCAACAAATACCAGGCATATCTGTCCGG
>PFND01000020.1:871-1344 GCA_002791805.1 Alphaproteobacteria bacterium CG_4_10_14_0_8_um_filter_53_9
ATGGGCACAAATGGCCGGCTCGTTATGGAAGATTACAGCCGCTACAAGCAGTTGCCAACGTGCAGCACTGCAATGAGCGATTTTCGCTACACACGCGGGCTGGCTTTGCCGACCACACGCGGGGAACTCTACCCCGCTAACTATTAATCGCTAAGGCGAGACTACAACAAGGAGAAAAAGGTAATGATAGACGAGTTAACGGCACAATTGCTACAGAACTACAACGTAAAACAGGACCATCTCAGGTGGGACCGGGAAGAGCTAAACCCAAGTACTACAGAAGTGCAGTTCTTCAAGGACCACTCGAAATTCGGTATCAGTGGAAGCGAGAAACACGACTGCGATACCAACATGACTGTCGATGGCCAGCTCAACGCCGATGAACGCCTGGTAATTCACGTGGTCCGGCTGTTTTTTATTGAATTCATGTCGCCGAATCCGGGTACACTCGCCGAAATGCTCTACCAGGTTGC
>PFND01000020.1:1360-2600 GCA_002791805.1 Alphaproteobacteria bacterium CG_4_10_14_0_8_um_filter_53_9
GTGCTAAAAATCGGGACAAACGAAATATTTCGCAGACCATCGTTCCGGTGTTCGCCTGGCGGGGGCCTGGATCTGTTCGCGGCTTTTGACAATCCAACGGTAGCAAATACTCTCGGAACCGTGCAGTTCGGACCGTCCGATCCACGCGCAATTGACCCGCTGAAAATTCCCCTGGTATGGGATGGCGGTAAAACTTTATCCGCCAAACTCATTTTTAGCACGGCGATGTCAGCTATTCCGTCAGCGTCTACGGTCAAAATGCAGTGCGAATTCACGGGCATCCTAGGCAGCGAGAAGATAACACCCGCAACGTGAAGTAGTGTGGCTGAGCGCCACTTGCACCTACTATGCCAGGGGCCGGCCCCGTGCCGGCCCCGGCACCCTTTAGGAGATTAAGCCATGTCAGAACAATTCGGAGAATCCCGGCTGATGTTCGCGGATATCCTGGCATACAAACAGCCCGTGACGTTCACGGGCGCGGGTGAGCTGCAAACGCTCGATCTGCAGCTTAACGACGCAGGACCTTTCGAAATACTTCAAATCTGTGACACGCTCACGAGCGAGTTCTATCTAAACATCATCGAGCCGCGCCGTGGAAATTACTGGTTTAACGACCGGCTTCCCGCGACCTGCATCAGTGGCACGGGCCAGGAGCCATTTGAGCTGCCCGTCAGCAAAATCGTATCCGATTCGCAATTGCTCCGGCTGGACCTGAAAAACGGAATCACGGCGAACAACACCGGAGAAATCATCATCATCGGCGCACAACTCAGCAACCAGGCGACTGGAGCACCGCGAGAAATCGCCATGCGGCCAATCGGCGGATACTACCGTGCCGATTACCCAGGCGAGTTTGCCGCGTATGGCGTGGAAGTAAACTTCACGGCTAACAACGAAGTGCAGAAATTGACCATTCCTATTATGAATGACTACAATTTCGATACCTTCTATTTCCTGGACAACCATTCCTCCGCCAAGCCATGGAGTTTCAATGTCGACGACGCGAGCAGGGGCACAAGCATATTTGCGACGAAAATTCCCGCGAGCTGCGTCGCTGGCACTGGCAGCAAGCCGTTTATCCTGCCCGTGACAAAACCATACATAGCTGGAGGAAGCATCATCGTGAACGCGCAGAACGGGCCATTCTCGGGCGTCAATTCTGGCTGGCTTGTTCTTGCCGGAGCGAACAGATGGAGCAATGAAGGGATGACTAATGCCGGATAAGAATCCGCGAGACATT
>PFND01000020.1:3182-3774 GCA_002791805.1 Alphaproteobacteria bacterium CG_4_10_14_0_8_um_filter_53_9
ATGGAGAAATAAACAGCCCGTTCCCCCTGGTACGTGTCTCCGATACCGCAATCGGCCAGGCGAAACATGATAACCTTGTTTTTCCTCACGGTGGAATCACAGATGATCTGGCCTGGATTTACACCGAATACACGCGCGGCGAGGACATTGGAGAAGGGCCGTCCGGCGCGCTCTCTGGAAATGCAAGCCTGGTTATATCCCCATCGAAAAAAATTCGCGTGACCGTGATGTTTTTGGATGTCGCAGGCCTATATTACACACTTTACATTTACGAACGGCCATACAATGCTCCGGACCCAACCGAGATGCTTGTCAGAAAAATAGAAGTCACTCAGCCGGAAATACAGTTCGAGCACACGGCAACGCTCGATATCGTGCGCATGAGAATCCAGAATCACCATGCAACGGACGATCTACAGGGTGGGGCAAAATTCGTGGGGGTAATCGAGTAATGCCTAATGCAATCATTCATCAGTGCCCGCTATCAGGGATAAAAATAGTGGAATATCCGAAGGAATCTGTTTTCGACGCTGTTTCCTGCAATGGCAATGGAACTCTCTACAGCTCTCAATACCTTCGCGTACACCATCTG
>PFND01000020.1:4264-4803 GCA_002791805.1 Alphaproteobacteria bacterium CG_4_10_14_0_8_um_filter_53_9
ACCCGGAAAAGTATTCGATATCCTCAGACAGATGGGCTTGCGGAGAATGGGAATTGATAAGGGACAGGGAATCATTCACATTGATACGGGCACATCCACATATCATTTCATAGAGATCAAAGGTCGCGACGGTGGCTCTGTTTATGCTCTCTCAACAAAGCAGCAACTGGGATACGGAATAACGCCAATGTCCAGACCACCATCAGTCGCAGCCGCGCAAACGCCCACGCCGCAAGCAGTTCCGCAAACAAATACAAATTCACTGCTCGATTCATACGCGGACCTCAAAAAATCTCAGATGCGGCACATGGAACAATCAGACTCAACACTCATATTGCTCCTGGCCATCATGGGGGGCACGGCCTGGTACCTCGCGACCAGGCGCCCGCACACAAAACGCGTTACAGCCCGATATAGGGGCTGAATATAAAAGGGGCAGGTGCAAAATGGCAAAGTGGTCCGACCCGGAAATAACCGTTTCTGGAGCCGGAAAGATACTAGGCTTGCCGAACGGCAACGTAAAATGTTTTTTACAGCAG
>PFND01000051.1:0-2251 GCA_002791805.1 Alphaproteobacteria bacterium CG_4_10_14_0_8_um_filter_53_9
TTTACCGTCCGCGGCCGTATAGGCAAGGCGGGTGGCGTTGGATTTAATGGTAATTCCGCGCTCACGCTCCAGCTCCATGGTGTCCATCATCTGGGCCTGCAAGTCGCGCTTGTGCACGGTGCCGGTCATCTCCAGCAAACGGTCGGCAAGGGTGCTTTTCCCATGGTCAATGTGGGCAATAATGGAAAAATTCCGGATATGGTCAAGCGCGCGTGTGGTCATACCGCCTCTCATACCAGAACCTGCCCAAAAAACCTAGCCCCACCCCCCGTCTTTCTGTTATATTCCCAACATGAAACCTCTCGCCACCCGCCTCCCCCTCGGCACTTTTGAAGATGCCCGGGGCCACCTCACCTACGCCGAACAAGGCCAACACCTCCCCTTCACCCCCAAACGCGTCTATTTCATGCAAAATGTGCCCTCAAATGCCACGCGCGCAGGCGTCGCCCACACAAGCCTGCAACAAGTCATCATCGCGGCCAAAGGTAGCGTCACCGTCACGGTTAAAACCCCCTCACAGTCAGAGGAGCACACCCTCACCACCCCGGGAGACGCCCTCCTCATCCCCCCCGGAACATGGCGGGAGCTCTCCCATTTCTCACCGGATGCCCTCATCCTCGCCCTCACGTCAGAGGGTCACAATCCCGCCGAAGGCATCAAAGAGTGGGATACCTACACAAACTGGTATCAGTCCCAAAGCTGAGGCCGCGGCCGCCGTCTTAAAAACAGCATCAAAATAAAGCCCGCCACAAACCCGCCAATATGGGCAAAAAACGCAACGCCACCCCCACCGCTGTCGCTCAAAATCCCCATAAGAGCCTGATACCCGAACCACATGCCAATCATCACAAACGCAGGCATCGTCACAATTCCCGCATTGGGGATAAGAACACTAATCGGCTGCTTCGGGTGCAGTAAAAAATATCCGCCCAAAATGCCAGATATCGCTCCACTCGCCCCCACCATCGGTATGGCAGATGTCGGGTCAACCATCCCCTGCGCCAGTGCCGCCGCCACACCCGTGGCAAGGTAAAAGGCCAAAAACTTAACGCGCCCCAAATGGTTTTCAAGGTTATCGCCAAACACCCAAAGGTAGAGCATGTTGCCCGCAATATGCATAATATCGCCATGCATGAACATGCTGGTAAACATGGTCAACCACGGAGCAGGCTCCGCATCGTACATCCCGTAGGGCACAGCCATATCCAGGCCAAAAAAGCGGGCGGGCACAAAGCCATAGGTCATCACAAAAGCATGAAAGGCTTCCGCACTCCCGCCACTGTTCTGGAGGAGAAAAACCGCCACACACGCAACAATCAGCGCATAGGTGAGAACCGGTGTCGTATGGTTGGGGCTGTTGTCGCTTAGCGGAATCATGGGCTCAATCTATCTCACGCAACCTTGCTCACGCAAACAAAATATGCAATAACCCAGTCAACAACTCAGGAATAAACCATGATGAAAAACCTTCTTTCCCTTACAGCTCTCACCGTATTAGGCGCCAGCGCGGCCAACGCCATAGAGTGGGACGTCATGGCAGGCGGCGGCGTCCTCGTCGCTCCCCGCTATATGGGGAGCAAAAACATCAAAGCCACGCCCCTTCCCGCCCTCAGCATTACAGGCAAAGTGTCCGAGCAAACCGAGATCAGCCTCAACGGGCCAGAAGCTGCCGTCACACACAGGCTGGAAAACAGCGGGTTTAGCATCGGTGCCAAAGCGGCGATAGATTTCGGACGCGACAACGATGAAGATATCATGGTGCGCGGCCTGAAGGATGTGGACGCAGGGCTGGAAGTCGGTCCTACCGTCAGCTATGCCCTCACCCCGGCCCTCACCCTCAACACGGAAATCACGCAAGAAGTGGCTGGCGGCCATGGCGGCCTCAAAGGGCGTGCAGGCGTTTCACACGTCTCCATGCTGCCTTACAGAACAACACTGGTTACCAGCGCAGGGCTCAACGCCGCCAACAAAAAAGCCCAGAACACCTATTTCGGCGTCCCGGCAAACGCCACCCGGGCAGATAGACCCGCCTATACGGCCGAAGGTGGCCTCTCCCATGCGGATGTCTCCGTCATGGCTCTCTCTCCCCTCAAAGGCAGCTGGGTGCTCCAATCCCTTGTCGGGGCCGATATCCTGCTGGCCGATGCTGCCGATAGCCCCCTCAGCAAACAAAACATCGCTCCCAAAGCCATGGTCAACCTGCTGTACCGCTTCTAAGCTCCCGGCACACAGCACAAAACCCGCCTTCCCT
>PFND01000051.1:2285-5063 GCA_002791805.1 Alphaproteobacteria bacterium CG_4_10_14_0_8_um_filter_53_9
ACATGCGGCTGGCGCAAAGCGTCAGCAAAACAAAGCGAGCGAAAGGCGAGAGGCTTATAAAGGCCAAAGGCCGATTGAGCCGAAGCCCGAAGTCGAGAAACGGTGTAAAAAAGAGGAGCCCAAAGGCTCTTCTCATCACTACGTTCCTGGTTTATTCTGGCCGCAGGAAAGAATAAAGCGGCGCCCCCTTGTCATCCATCACACAGTGGAAACGCACCAGACGGGTCTCGCGGTTGAAATAGGCAAGGCCGCGGCCATCCAGCACGCGGGCCGCAGGCTGGCTTCCCACAAAAAAGTTTTGGGTAGCCTCAAGGGTGGTGGCGTTATTCTCCAGCTTCAGCATTTTAAAGCGGTCGGGCAGGCTCATGCGCATATTGGTGGCCGCATGCTCGGCGCAAGCCTGGAGCATAGGATTATCAGAAGGGGCCGGAAACGCAGGCAAACTGTAAACCTGAGGCCGTGCAGGCGCAGAGCACCCCGCCAGCGTCAGTCCCGCCAGGGCCATCAGCCATTTTTTCCATAAAGGCAAACGCGCCTCGGCAATACGGTATCCCATGATCATCTCTCCCTTAAATCTGAAGGGGTTATAGTGTATACTAATAAAGTATGCAAGCCTAAATAACTATAAAAAAAGCAGGGCGGGAGATATCTCTCCCGCCCTGCTTCCCGTCAGTCGCCGTTCACGGCCTGCGCATAGGCCTGTCGTGCCTCGGCAAAGCGGCCTGTTTCCACAAAAAAGGTGAAGTTTCCCTTTGTGCACGTGCGCCTCATCGCCTCCACCCACGCAGGCGTACCCGCACTCAGGTCAACGTAGTGGTCGGCAGGTCCGCACTCACGCCACACCTTCATGGCACCGGGCAGTCGCAGGGTCACCCACAGGGCAGCCGCCGTGCTGCGGTACATCTCCCACACATCATCAGCAGCATAGGCGCCTGCACCACACGTCCAGCTGTACTGGCACGTCGCCGCATCGCGGGCCCACACCACATCGCAGGCATCCATGGGTACGGGCTGCCCACGTTGATGAAAGCCAATGCCCAAACGGGTGTCCACCGCCCAGGAGGCAGCTATCATGAGATGATTTTTCTCCATCGGGGCATCAAAATCATGCTCAACATCTCCTGAATAGGCACGGGCCACGCGGTATGTGTTCAAGGCCATGCACGCCAGCCCAAAACCTTCGGGCCCCGCCACATCCTTCATTCGGTCAGGGTTCAACGTTACCAAAAAAGGCAACGTCATCATAAAGACGAGACTGCCCAACACCGCAGCCAACAGCAGCCAACGAACAGTATGCCAACAAAAGGCCACGAAATCACACAGGCCGTGCTTTACACCGCGCCCAAGGTGTCCAACCTCTTTCCAAAGTATCATGGTCATTCAACGCCCTTCTCTCAAAAGGCGATCTCCCTGTTAAAACGATAATGAAATCAAAAGATGTGTACATAAAAAAGAAAGGGGCCGCAAGCCCCCAATCTTCGCTTAACCCAGCTAATCTTCTCCCAAAATACCCGCGGGCACAGGGCCAAAACGCTCTTCAACCGCGGCAATCGCAGCCCGCAGCACACCCGCCGCATCCATATCAGTCGCGTCCAGCACTACCGCGTCAGGGGTACAAATGATATTTTCAGCATCGCGCGCATCCCGGGCCAGCAAATCTTTCAGCACCTGGGCTTCACTAATCTCCTTGCCTGCCGCCGTAAACTCAAGCCAGCGCCTGTGCGCCCGTAGCTCGGCATCGGCTTGAATAAAAAATTTAATCTGGGCTTTCGGCGCAATCCGCGCTCCCGTGTCGCGGCCGTCCAGCACCACACCAATAAGGGGCTGCCAGTGGCGCACATAATCGCGCTGCATATCCAAAAGGGCCTGTCTCACCGCAGGTTGTACCGCCACCAACGGGGCCGCCCGTCCCACTTCAGGCGTGCGTATGGCGGCAGTCACATCCTCGCCATGCACAAAAGTGCCAAAATGGTTGTTTCCAAGGTGGCGGAAATCAAAAACGAGGCGTTTGGCCGCAGCTTCAGCCGCAAGCGGGTCTGTGGGATCATCACCTAAATCCAGCAACCGCCACGCAACAGATCGGTAAATGGTGCCCGTATCCAAAAATTTAACGCGGTAGCGGCGGGCCAGCTCCTTGGCCAGCGTGCCTTTGCCCGTCGCCGTTCCCCCGTCCACGGTCATGGCAATGCCGCTAAGCGGGTTGCGCACAAGATCAGCGGTGCTGTCCAGCACACCACGGTAACCATTTAAAGTGATAAAACTATCGGGGTTTGAAGGGGTCAGGGTAATCGTCATTGTCCGAGACCTTAGCAGAGGAGAGGACACCTGTCCCACCTTCCGCCTCTATCCTAGGCGCCGAACCTTTTATGCATAAATAGGTAAGCACACCAAAACTCACCAGCCCGGCCACAAAACCCAGTCCCAGCGTGGGCAGGCCCATCAATTTAAATAAACCAACACATGTCCCCACAAGGGCGCCACCCACCATCACCCGTACGCCCGTCACTCCAAAACCGATATCCCGGGCCCTCCCCGCCAAAAGCGGCGCCATCAAAAGCATCAAAAACGGCTCCAAAAAGCTGCCCATCTGGCTTATGCCCATCAGCATAGGCACAAGCGTTACCGCCAAAAACACACCATTAAACACCCCGCGCTCAAAGCGCCGCCAGGGAGCCACATACCACGTAAAAAAACCTAAAATATCCATAAACTTAAGCATATCCCACAAAACCCGATTGACAACCCCCCCAAGCCATACTAAAAGCAACCCCTGTGGGC
>PFND01000086.1 GCA_002791805.1 Alphaproteobacteria bacterium CG_4_10_14_0_8_um_filter_53_9
GATAAGGGCCGATAAGCCTCTTTATCCTCGGGCTCAAATTTCAAAATCTTTGGGGGCATCACGCCCACCCTTGCTGCAGGCGTACCGGCATGCGGCGCCGCATTCCCCTGCCCTTCGGGTGTGGCGGCAAGCTCAGCCCAGCTGGTGCGCAGGGTGCGCAGGTTTTCAATCACATCGTCACAAACCCGGGGGTCATTTTTAAAGTCAACATCCATAAGCTTGCGGATAAGCCCCGTATAAATCAGATAAAGCCGCTTAGCCACATCACCGCCTTTTTCAATATCCAGAATATCCAACAGGTAGTTCACAATTTCCATAGCCCGGCGGTTCGCGTTATGGCGCTCCTGAATATCACCCTCACCAATCGCCGCCTTTGCCTTCAAGCAAAAGCCAATCGCACCATCATAAAGCATCACAATTTGTTGCGCAGGCGTCGCATTCAAAATCTGCTGTTCGCGATATGTTTTGGTGCCGTTTTGGGTCATCTGTCAAAAATCCTTAATTGTTAACTGCTGCTATTCGCGGTATCAAAGTAGCTGCTAATAGTGCTCTTCAGTTGTTCCAACTGAGAGAGCGCAACTTCCATGGCAATATATTTATTTTCCAGAACCTTCCGGCTCACTTCCAAACGCGTATCAATCGTTTCAATACGGGTTTGGTAATCTTCATTTTCAGTGGTCAGCTGGGTCGTCAGGGTGTCCAAAGTACCAGTAGTCGCTTTAACAGTATCGTTGAAGAAGTCATAAAAGCTGTCCGCAAGGCCGCGGCTTACCGTCACCGTCATGTCATTCACAGGGCCCAAACTCACATCGCCATCAAAGAAAAAGCTAAGCCCGGTTCCATTGCCCGAAACAGCGGTTAAAACCTGACCCGCCACCGTCACACTGCCATCATCCGCGCCCCCCGTACCCGTCGCCGCCGTGGTCTGAATATTGGCACTGAGCACATCACCGGCACCATCCGTTCCTGCAATGCTCAGATAATAGGTACCCGTCTGCGTATCTGCCGTTCGGCCCAGCACCGTCAAGCGGGCGTCACTCACCGTCGCTTCGTAAGAAAAAAGCTGCCGAATCTGGTCCGTTCCCGTCAAAAGCTTAGAATCTAAAATCGTATCATTAACTTCAAGGTCATAATTTTCATTAATGGTGATACCAATCTGGCTAAGGCTCCTAAAACCATCGGTGTTAGAGTCCTTGGTGGTCACCACCATGTCACCCAGCTTGGCCATCACGTTCCGCACAGTCGTGTTGTACGCCAAGGGGCCCAACTCGTTATCGCCTACATCTCCGTCGCCATTACGGTCAGATGCCGTACGCTGATCCGTGACAAAAGCCCGTAAATCATTATAAGCCTGAGCAAAAGAAACCAAGGTGGTTTTAACGGCATTCAAGTCCGTTTCAATATTCAACGTCACGTCCGTGTTGGCCTCTGCTTTGGTGAGGACCAAAGTAACACCTTCTAAAATATCATTAATTTCATTGCTCGCACGCTCAATGCCCGTAATACCGTCCACACTCAAAATGGCGTTGGCCGCCTGCCGCAATTCTGTTTTAATCGGCCCACCAGGCAGGCCCGTACCATCGGTGAGGCCTAAAGAATCGGTCAAGGCATTTCCACCGGCAAAATCAATGGAATTAGCCACACCCGTATCGTTACTGGTCAGCACCAGATAATGCTCGGTATCACTGGCCGTCACCACAGTGGCGGTAACCCCGCTCGTGGCACTTACGGTGTTAATCTTACTGCGCACATCCAGCAAAGAGTCACTGCTGTCAATCGTAATCGTTTGTCCGTTAACATCAAACGTCCCACTCAAACTTAAGGCACCGGTCGTGCTGGCCTGAACATCGCCTCGCAACTGATGAGCCCGGGCAAGCTGCTGGATATTAATCGTGTGCGTTCCCGTTGCCGCCGCCGAGGAAATAGACGCCGTCAGCAACGTATCAATAGAGCTGGGCACATGGGTTGAAGGGGCACCGCTTACCGCCTCAGTCGTCCCGCTCGCCACTTTGGTTTTAAAAACATCCGTGCTCCCAAAGGCCGTATTTCCACGGAGCAAATCAAGGGCATTACGCATATCTTGGACTTTAGTCTTAAAGTCTGCATAGGCGGTTATTTTGTCTGTATTAGCAGTAATTTTATTTTCAAGGGTCACCGCTGGCAGGCGCTTGGCCGCCATCAGAGCGTCAATAATAGATTTGGAATCGATGGTGGAGGAAAGACCAGATATGTTGACTTTACCGTTGTCTCCAACAGTAATGCCGCTCGTATTAATGCCGGTTACCATGGCGCTACCTGCCTTCTCATCGGTTCATCTTCATACCCATACCTCACACAAGCTTCGTGCTGTGTTAATGTTTTATAGGCATACACACAAATCATCCTGTCACACCGCCCCATCAACCACAAGGCCACGTCCCGCCATAACCTGAGCCGCATACAGGCGCATAATGTCGGTTTGCTTGTACTCACGCAGTATCCGCTCACTGCCATTTTCTTTAAGCACAGCCGCCGTTTGCGCGTCATTCTGTTGCAAAGCCACCACAACCCCTTCACCTTGCATGCGGTGGTTGAGGTAAGTTGCCGCCCGCTGCATGGCCGTACGCACCGCATCATCAACAGAAAAACCATGCGCGAGGTCCGGCACTCTCCAGGTTTTTCCTTCACCATAAGGGGGTGCTTTTTCAGCGTCATCCGTGCCTAAAAGCGCAGCCAGGGCCTTCGTTGCCGCCTCATGCCCGGCATCAGAGGACGCCTTCTTCGCCCCTCCGTTCTGGTCAACAATATTTACCATCAGCGCTGCTCTCTCTGCTTAAACTCGTTAAGCATTCCGGAGCATCTGCATCAAAATCTGAGGTAAGCGGTTGCTTTGGGTAAGCATGGAGACGCCCACTTCCAGCATCGCATTATTGTTAGAGAGATTGGTAATTTCTTCGGCAACATCCACATCCAAAAGGGCGCTCTTGGCCAGCTCGTTGTTTTCCACACGTATGGCAATGGTTGCAGCCACCTGTTCAAGGCGCACCTGTTGGGCCCCTACTTCAGCACGGGCTTGAGCAATGGTATCAAGGGCAACCCCAATCGCTGTAATCGCCACATCCGCACCCGATTGCGTGGTGATAGATTGTGTCGCCAGGTTAAGGGCATCACTGCTCACCGTCGGCACCGTCACATTAATCAAATCCTGGCCTTCTATAACCCCTGTTCCCACCATATACGTCAGGGTCCGAGATCCATTCAAATCTATAAAGTCAGCACCAATAAGTCCTTGAGAAAGCGGAAGAATCACCGTACCCGTATCATCGCCTCCCGTCGAAAAACTGGTGGCACTCAACGTCCCCACAAGGGTTTTTCCGGTGTCAGAATTATCCACGTAAATCTCAACCGTCGCCGCCCCGGCAATGTCACCGCTGGCCGCACCGCTGGTACCGGCACCCCCGCCGTTAATGCCAAAGCTCAGGCCCGCCACACCACCTAACGTAATGGCCCCACCCACGCTCGTCACCGCCAGTGTCAAATCACCACTCACGGC
Source organism: Alphaproteobacteria bacterium CG_4_10_14_0_8_um_filter_53_9 (assembly GCA_002791805.1). GTDB lineage: Bacteria > Pseudomonadota > Alphaproteobacteria > UBA2136 > UBA6156 > UM-FILTER-53-9. The sequence continues at coordinate 3,533 of PFND01000086.1, forward strand.
CGAAAGGGCAGGTCCCACCAACGCAAGGCCTTCCACGGCATTAATACCCAAACTCGTCCCGGCAGGCGTAAACACAGGGGTATCAAAGGTAATATTGGCGCCCGTATTATCGGTCACGGTGTTCAGCAAATCACTGCTGCGATCAAACGCGTTGTCCAGGGTAATTTCAACACCCAAGGTCCCAAAGTGCGCCTTTGCCGTCTCGGCGCCACTCAAGTTCTGTCCCACACCGGCCACGCTATCAAGCAGCGCGGTCATATCAATCGTCTGGCTGGTGGTCACACCACCGTCCACCCGTGTGGCCGTCAAGGCTTCGGTGGCGCTGTCATAAGAAATCCTGAAAACACCATCCGCCACCAAGCTGTCACTTTTCACCGTCAGAGAAATCCCGTCCGAAGAAAGCGCATGCCCCTCATCGTAACTAAACTGGGCCGATCCCGCCAAAAGCGACACACCGTTAAATTCCGTATCACCGGCAATACGGTCAAGCTCAAGCTTCAAGGCCGAGAATTCCTGGTTCACAAGCGCCCGTTCAGAGTCACTCACGTTACCGCTGCTTGCTTGTGTCGCCAGGGTTTTCAGGCGTACCAAAATATCCTGCACACTTCCCAGCGCACCATCCGCCACCTGCAACATGGCCACCCCGCCGGTGGCATTCAGGCGGGCTTTGTTCAACGCGGCATTTTCAATTTTAAGACCGGTTCCCACAGCAAGCGCGGCAGCATCTTCGCTGGCACTAAAAACCCGGCTGCCAGAGCTCAGGCGCTGGGTAGAATCCGAGACAGCCTCGTTCCGAAGACGAATGGCACTCTGAGCATACTGGCTCGATAAATTTGAAACAATGGACACAGGCATGCGGGTTTTCCTTCTACTATGCCCAAAAGCAATGCAAACCTTGTGCCAATCTCCAAAACAACCCTTCAAACGCAAACAACCTAGACACCACACCCACCCTCTACTATAAGAAAAGCATGCGCCTCAAAACTCTCACCGCCCCCACCATGCCAGAGGCACTAAGGCTCATTCGCACCCAACTGGGTCAGGATGCTCTCATCCTCAGTACGCGCAAAATCAAAACGGCCGATGGCATAGAAACGCTGGAGATCACCGCCGCTCTGCCGGATAACGATACAGAAACCCCCACACTCCCCGCTCCCCAATTTACGCCGCAGGATACAAAAACAAAAACGCAGGATACCCCCAAAACACCGCTCTCCGCCCACCTTCTGCCCAAAGCGCTGGAAGAGCGCCTTAAAACCGCCACCAAAGGTCTGGTAGAAGCCAACTTTTCAGAGGAAGAAGCGCTGGAGATGACGCTCCCGAAAATCCTCCCCCTCACCACACCGGCGGGGCAGCTCACGGGGGGCATGCTGCACGTTTTTGTGGGGCCTCACGGGGCGGGTAAAACCACCCTTATGGGCAAACTGGCGCTTCAAGCCGCCGCATCTGGTCAAAAAGTAGGCCTCATGTCGCTGGATG
>PFND01000032.1 GCA_002791805.1 Alphaproteobacteria bacterium CG_4_10_14_0_8_um_filter_53_9
CAAGAAGATTGGTATTACGGTTAAGGCGCCGGTTAAAAAATCGGACACAGTGACTAAAAAAGCAGCACCTACCGCTTCTGCTGAGCCGAAAAAAGCTGTTAAAAAAGCCGCTCCTAAAAAGGCCAAAAAAGCTCCTGCCAAGAAAAAAGCTGCGGCCAAGCCCAAGGCTAAACCAGCTGTGAAAAAGGCGCCTGCCAAAAAAGCGGCACCTGCGAAAAAAGCAGCCCCCGTCAAGAAGCCAGCCGTGAAGAAGGCCCCGGCCAAAAAAGCAGCACCTAAGAAGGCTGCCCCGGCAAAAGCCCCTGCGAAAAAAGTAGCACCGGCGAAAAAGGCGGCTCCTAAAAAAGCGGCCCCCGCCAAGAAGCCGGCTGTGAAGAAGGCTCCTGCTAAAAAAGCAGCACCCAAAAAAGCCAAGGCACAGCTTCAGGTTATTGAGGGGACACCTACAAGCACGAAAAAAGCTGCCTAACCTCTAGGCGAGTGCTTAACTATAAACCGTCCCTTGGGGCGGTTTTTTGTTGCCCCGAAGGTGGGGGTTGGGTATGTTTTTCTCATGTCCTCCCTGACCACACGCACCCTTATTTTCCTTACCTGCGCGCTGACGCTTGCTCAGGTGTCTCACCTTGTTTTTCCTGCCATGGTGGGAGGATTGATTGGGTTTATTCTGGCGGTTGCGCTTTCTTTTGTGCTGGTTTTGGGCATGGCGTACTTGTTGGGTAACCAGGATGCGGCCCTTATTGCACGGGCGATGACCTTTATTAAAACCTTGGAAGGGGGGCAGGCGCCTGACCCGATTGTGACGCCGCGGCGTGATGAATTAGGCGAGTTGATGCATGCTCTCAACCGTTTGACGAACCGTGACAAGGCTGTTCAACAGGCCAACAGTGATGCGCTGACCGGGCTTGCGAACCGCAGAGGTGTGTTGCAAAAGCTGGAGGCGGCGTACAAAGCGGGCAAGCCTTTGGCGCTTTTTTATATTGATCTGGATAAGTTTAAGCCGATTAATGACACATATGGCCATGAGGCGGGAGATGCCGTTTTGCGTCGTGTGGCAGAGCTTTTTACGGCGGCGGTGCGCGATAATGACCTGGTGGCGCGGCTGGGGGGAGATGAGTTTTTGATTATCCTGTTTGGGATGACCGACCGCGATCAACTTTCTGAAAGAGCGCAGAAAATTATAGACTTGGTGAGTGAGCCGATGTGGGTGAATGATGTGCGCGTGAAGCTGGGTGCCAGTATTGGAATTACGGTAGGGCCGCAGGATGGCGCCACTGTGGAAGCTTTGATGGCGGCTGCGGATGAGACCATGTATGCTGTGAAAAAAGCCGGGCGAAACGGGTTTAAATTTTATAGCTAGGCCTGTTTTTCTGGTTGTTTTTCAGAGGAGGGTAGAGGGCGGATAAATACGTGGTCAGCTGCGGGGGTTTTTGGGGTAAACGCCAGATAGTTGCGTGATAAGCAGTGGGTAGGCGGCGAGTAAGACAGGTCCAATAGGGTTTAATTTGCTCTGCAGTATGATGACGGTTTCACTTAAATTAGTATGCAAAATATAAAATTCACAGGAGGAAGAGAGGCAGGTATGATTTTTGAGTGGGATGAGCGGTGTTAAAGATATGGATATGAAGAAAGAGTCTGAATTTTATTTTTTAGCATGTAATCCGTTATGATTGCGAGCTTCTCTGTCTAATCTTATTAGCTAAATCGGAGGCAGTTTCTTTATTCTGCCGAGTGTAAAAATAAATAAATACACCAACTGCGAAGCAAACAAAAAAAACGATTACTTGAAGTAATGCAATAAGAGTAAGGGGGATCTCTGGATTATTCCAATATGCTTCCTTTAAATCGGATACGATGGGAATAACAAGACCTCCAACAATACCTCCGAACATCCATATAGCTCCCGATAGGCCTTTGTTGTCGCAATCTTCAAACCTAGAAAGTTCTTCATCGGAGATGTTATGTCTGGTGATTTGTTCAGGTCGAGTTGTTATAATAGGAATGTCATTTCCACCTCCAGAAGTTCCAGACACAACGGGAGATGATGCTTGCCCCGCAGCTTGTCCCTTTTGACTATTTGTCATGGCTTGTAGTGCTCGGACTTTGCATTTGTGAAAGAATGCTTTCGAGTAGGTCTCTTAATGCAGCAGCATTTTGAACGGTCATCGTGACAGAGGAACGGATATAGGTATTGGAAGTGTCTGTATCCGTTTCCCCAAAGTTAAGGCGAAGCGTATCGGGAGTCGTTGTAATAATAAATCGATTCACAAATATTGATGGGTGTGCACGAGCTTGAGAAAGCTCATTTTGATGTGCTCCATTAAGTTGTGTCTCTTGTGTGCTTTTTGGTGATTCGTCGGTTGATGAAAGTTTTTTATCTTTAGTCATTAGAATCTCCTTTATGAATTGTTTTGAATACTACTCTCGAGCTCATCTTTGCGTCAATTTAAATAGCATTAACTTGATTGGTATATGTTTTGCTTTTAGATTACTGAATTAGTCAGATGTTGATGCGCTTGTGGCTAAGGCAGGACGCTGGGGTTGTGTGAAAAAAACGGGCTTGCGTGGGGAGGAAAGTTGAGGCACTTTGGGGGCATGAAAAATAAAAATCTTTACGTTGCGATTTTGATGGGCGGATTGCTTGCGGCATGCGCCAGTGCCAAGCCTGAAGGCGAGCTTACCGGAAGTGTGAACGAGCTTTATAACCAGGCCATGGACCAGATGCAGGCGGGCAAGTACAGCAGCGCCATCCATTCTTTTGAAGAGCTGGACCGCCAGTATCCTTATTCTGCCTGGGCGACGAAGGCTCAGCTGAATGTGGCCTATGCCCATTTTCTGGCCAAAGATTATGCTGAGGTTATCCCCGCGGCGGAGCGCTTTTTACAACTGCACCCCGGGCACACGGACGCCCCTTATGCGCTTTACCTTATCGGGCTTTCTCATTACGGGCGGATGAGCGATGTGAGCCGGGACCAATCGGACACGGCTGATGCGTTGGCGGCCTTTGAGGCGCTTGTTGAGCGCTTTCCTGAAAGCAGTTATGCCCGCGATGCCAAGCTGAAAATTACCCTGTGCAAAGACCACCTTGCCGGCAAGGAAATGGAAGTGGGCCGTTACTACCTTGGCCAGAAGAAATATCTTGCCGCGATTAACCGCTTTAATACTGTGGTGCATGCTTATGAAACCTCCAGCCAGGCACCTGAAGCCCTCTACCGCCTTGTGGAGAGCTACATTGCCCTTGGCATTGCCGATGAAGCCCAGCGCGCAGGGGCGATTTTGGGCTACAACTACCCAGGGAGTGTTTGGTACAAACAAGCCTATGCACTGCTTGTGGGGAAAAAGCTGGTGCCCGAGAACGCGGAGACCGGCTGGTGGGATAAGTGGGTGAAGTAAGTTGAGAGTTGCAAGTTGCAAGTTAAAAGTTTTAAGATGGCGGTGCATGAACTTCATTTGCATGAAGGGCCTTTTGGCAAGATTTTAAGAGGTGAAAAGCATTGTGAATCTCGGCTTTTTGATGAGAAGCGACAGAAGATTCGGGTGGGTGACGAAATTGTTTTTATCTCTCGGGATGATGGGCAGGAAATACGGGCCTGTGTGACGGCTTTGGTGCGGGCGGCGCGTTTTGCGGCGCTTTACCCCTGTTTGCCTGAAGCTGTAAGAGAGCAAGAGATTGAGGACGATTTTTTAGCCGAGCTGCGGCGTTATTACACGGTGGATGATGAGCTGCGCTGGGGCGTTTTGGGGATTGTTTTTGAGCGGGTGGGTCTTTAGTTTTTTTGTTTTTATTGACGTGAGTATACATTTTATTTAGATTGGGGGTGAACTATCCCGATTTCTCGTTTTTTCACGGAGGCCTCTATGTCTTTTGTTGTGAGCGCTGCTGGCCCCCCTGGTGCTGGCAAAACGACCTTGTGCGCCCGTTTGGCGAAGAAGGAATTTCTGGACGGGCTTCATGGCTCTTGCGGGAGTTTGTTGCATGCTTTGGGTGACCCTAAACTGGAGACCATTCTTGCCCGAGGAGATTTGGCGCCTGAGCATTATGTTGAGCGCGTTATTGAGCGTCTCTTTGAAGAGGCAAATGGCAAGCCTGTGATGTTAGAAGGTGTTCCTCGTCACGCAGGACACCCCGCCATGCTGGCCAAAATTCTCGCCCGCTGGGGTTATACATGGCTCGTCCATTTTAATCTCTATTGTCCTCATCAGACGGCGCTGGCACGCGTACATGCGCGCGCCACAGAAAATGGCAAACGCATGGATGATGATGCCTTTGAGAAACGGTACGGGATTTATCAAAAATCTCTACCTGGATTGAATGCAATGATTAAAGGCGAGGGATTGCCAGATCTCGCCGTACCACGCCCTGCTTTTCATAAGCTCGATGGAAGGAACTACCCTGACATGGTTGCCAATGAGGCCATGAAAATCATTCATGAGCTGCGGCGTGCGGCTTGATGTGATGATATCAGCGATTTGGGCTCCTTCGGGGGCCCTTTTTGTTTAGGCTTAGGCTTGCCCTGTCACGTGCCCTTGGTAGGTTGCAGTCATTTGGATGCGGGGGAGATCGGGATCTATCGCTAGGCCTATGAGCCACGGGAGGTTGGTGATTCCGATGAGGCCCAGCTTTTCCAGGTTGACGGGGACTTGCATCACCTCCTCATCTGTTTGGCTTTGGGCTGTGTGCAGGGGGAGGGTGAAGGTGCAGAAAACATGCATGCTCCAGGGGTTTGCGTCATCTTTTATACTGCCGAGGTGGGCGTAGGGCTGCCAATCGGCCTCGGTGCTCTTTATTCCTGTTCCTTCTTCAAACTCTCTCACCATGGCCTGTGCGGGGGTTTCTCCTTCTTCTATTTTACCGCCGACGCCATTAAGTTTGCCCGCCTGCCACGTGGGGCGGTTTTTTTTGATGAGGAGCACCGTTTGCTTATCCGGTGAAAAAGCAAAGCCGAGGACGTAGGTTTTCATGCGGATAGGGTAGCGAATAAAATCGGGTGCATCAAGCAGGGG
>PFND01000093.1:0-19974 GCA_002791805.1 Alphaproteobacteria bacterium CG_4_10_14_0_8_um_filter_53_9
ATGGACGGGCGCGACGGCATACGGCGCAATGATGCGAAGTATGATTTTCTCTGCAAGGGTGGCACATGGGCCACGGTAAGTTTGATGCTGGATGAAGCTAATGACTGGCGCGATGGTGTGGGGCAGGTTCGGTTGCTGTTTAGAGAATGGCCTGCGGCTGTGCACCCCGGTGGCGGCGAGGCTTTTGTGGCCCAGCAATATCTGGCCTATGTGATTGAGCATTTTGTCCCCGCTGACCTTGCCCCCGGTGTGCTGGAAGGTTTTTGGAAAAACCGCGACCGCGTGTGGCGCGGCCCCGGGGTGAAGCTGACCTTTACCACCGAAGACTTTGGCAACCATGTGGTGCGCAAGCTTGAAATTGTGGGATTGGGCAAGACTTTGAATGATGTTCCTGCACTTTCTGCCCAGCCGCGTATGGCCGTGCCTGAACACAAAGAAAAAACCATGGTACTTGAACACGACCGTGGCCTTGGCGGGTTTGCCAGTGGTGTGAATGCGGCTGTGGGCACCGTGGGGGGTGGGCTTATCAAAAGTGTGAAAACCCTTTGGGGTGGTGAGACGGAAGCCTATGTATCCCCCGCGGAAGCCCGTGGCCCTGGTGTACGTGAAGAGCGGCCTGCTGCGCCCGAGGTGTTGACCTTTGACGCTGCGCCTGCGCCCGAAAGCGTTGAGACTGTAACGCCTGTTCCCCCTGTGGATGAAGCCCTTGTACCCACGGCCGAAGAGCGCGCCTTGATGCGGGGTGTGGCAGAAGGTGCCTCCACTGAGTACAAAAAAGCCGAAGATTTGACCCGCGATTTTGAAATCAAGGCTTTGGATGACCCTACGGCGAACCCGAAGATTTATGCGGCATCTGCCGTGAGCGGCACAGCCGCGGCAGAAAGTGGCCTGCTGATGGCCCCTGCGCCTGAGGATGCCCATGGCCCCGATTTATCTCCCGTGCCGACGCCCACCCAAGGGCCGGCTGCGGTTACCCCCACGGATGCGGGCTTGATGAAAACGGAACCTGTAGCAACGGCCCCTGTGAAAGACCCTCGGTTTGAGCCTGAGCGGGATATGCCCCAGCTTAGATACATCCCTAAAGCCAAGCCTGTGAACCCTGATGCGGTGATTAGTTTTGAGGATGAGAAGAGTGCTTTGTAGGGTTTTTTTTACGTAGTCTATTTGATGGCTTGAGAATGTCACAGGGGGTGGCCTTTTTTTTATGGGGGACTGGTGTGGGGGAAGGAGTTTCTGCTAGCTTACGGGCAAGAACAACAAGAATGTTGAAAGTAGATTTTTATGGCTGACAAAACGCTGATTACGGTGGCGAAGGGTGATGGCATTGGGCCTGAGATTATGGATGCGGTTTTGCGTATTCTGGACGCTGCCAAGGCGCCTTTGGACTACGAGTTTATTACCATTGGTGAAAAAGCTTACAAAGCCGGTGTGACGAATGGTTTGCCCCCTGAAGCTGTGGCGAGCCTTAAGAAAACAGGTATCTTTTTAAAAGCGCCGATTACGACGCCCCAAGGGGGCGGCTACAAGAGTGTGAATGTGACGCTGCGCAAGATGTTCAACCAGTTTGCGAATGTTCGGCCTGTGCGCACCTTTGACGGGTTTGTGGCCAGCAAGCACAAAGCCGTGGACATGGTGATTGTGCGCGAGAACGAAGAAGATTTATATGCAGGGATTGAGTACCGCCAGACCCGTGACACCTGCCACAGCGTGAAGCTGATGAGCCGCACCGGTACCGAGCTGATTGTGCGCTATGCCTTTGAATATGCCCGTGCCAACGGCCGCAAGCGCGTAACCTGCCTTGTTAAAGACAACATTATGAAGATTACCGATGGGATGTTCCACCAGGTTTTTGACCTGATTGGCGCTGAATACCCCGAGATTGAGCGCAATACCATGATTGTGGACATTGGAATGGCCCGCGTGGCGGCACGCCCTGAAACCTTTGACGTGGTGGTGACCGAAAACCTTTATGGCGACATTGTGAGTGACATTGCCAGTGAAGTGAGTGGCAGTGTGGGTGTGGCGGGTAGCATGAACGTGGGCAACGGTTGCGCCATGTTTGAGGCGGTGCACGGAAGTGCGCCTGATATTACAGGGCAGGGGATTGCCAACCCGAGCGGCTTGCTGAATGGCGCGATTCTCATGCTCCAGCATATTGGTGCGGATGATGTTGCTGCCAAGATTGGAAATGCGTGGCTTGCGACCATTGAACAGGGACATCATACCGTAGACATTGCTGTAAAAGGCTCCGCCATTCTTAGTACGTCTGCCTTTGCGGATAAAGTGATTGAAAACCTGGGCATGAGTGCGAAGGGATTGGGATCTTTTAAAGCGGGAAGCGGCACGAAGGTTAAAATGCCCAAAGTGGAAGAAACAACAAAATCCAAACGCCTCAAAGCCCTTGTGGGTGTGGATGTGTTTTTGGACTCGACAGAACGGAATGGTGCTGTTTTGGGGCCGCGTGTGGAGGCGTGCTCTCCTGTAGGGATGCGCTTTGTTTCCCTTTCTTCTCGTGGGATGGAGATGTTTCCGGCGCTTTCTCCTGGCCTTGCGGCGACCGATTTGTGGATGGCGCGTTTTGCTTTTGCCGGTGAGGCCACCAGCGCCGGTGTGCGCGAGCTTTTAGCCGCATTGGATGCAGCAGGATTTGCCTGGGTTAAAGTTGAAAACCTCTACACCTTTGATGATGTACCCGGCTTTGGAGGGCGGGTGTAGATTACCCTGAAAAAGCCAATGTTGCCGTTTAAGCACGGTATATGGATAAACCTTGGGCATCTGCATAAAAAAAATAGCAAAAAGCCTGCTAAAAGATTGAATACCCCCTTGCGTAGGGGGTGCTTTTTTCATAAGGTTCTTTGCGAACTCAACCCGTCATAATGATTTGCGGGGTGGAGTGGTCAACGCCCCAAGCTTGACGAATAACAACGAGAGGATACAGCTATGAATATCAAAAATGCTGGTTTGCTCGCAGTGGTGGTGGCTCTCTCCGCCTGCTCCTGCCTGAAAAGCCCCGACCTGAATGTGAGCCCTGTTGCCAATGGCAGCAAATACGGTGAAAGCGCCTACGCTGCCGGTCAAGGTTCCAAAATCCGTTCTGCCGCCAACGACATGAGCGTTAAAGAGAAATTTGCCGCTTCCGGCTTTGACATGGTCTACTTTGACTATGACAGCGCTGCTGTGCGTGATGATGCTGCTGCGACACTTCGTCAGTTTGCTGACTTTGCCAAAGAGAATAACGTTCAAGGCGTGACCCTCGAAGGCCATTGCGATGAGCGCGGTACACGCGAATACAACCTTGCACTTGGCGAACGCCGTGCGGTTGCCGTGAAAAAATACCTCATCGGCTTGGGTATGGACGCTGGTCAGTTCACCACGATTTCCTTCGGTAAAGAGCGTCCTGCTATGGATGGTCATGACGAAGCAAGTTGGGCCAAAAACCGTCGTGGCGTGATTGTACTTAACTAGTACAGCACGGGCCGATTCAAAAAGAAAGAGTTGGCTATGACGTTGCCGAACCCCCCTATGTTGCCTTGGCACCGTATGGGGGTTTTGGCTTTTTATTCTGTGTTTTTTATGGGTGCACCTACCCTTGGTTTTACTGAAACCATCAATATTGATGCGGCGAGCATGACGAGCCGTATAGGCCAGATGGAACGCCGTATTATGGCGCTGGAAGCTGCGGGGCTACGCGGCGGTGCCTCTGGTGGCGGGATGGCGGTTGCGGATATGGAGTTGAGACTCCAGACGATTGAAGAAGAGATGAGCACCCTGAATGGTGCTGTTGAGCGTTTGAGCCGTGTGGCGCAAACGCTGGCGGAGAAAATGGAGGCTCAACAGAAAGATCTAGAGCTTCGGTTACAGGATTTAGAAGGAAAAGTGCGCAGTGGCGTTGCGGCTTCTGCGGGGGGCGATGCTTCGCCTGCCTCTCATGGTGAGGAGGCCGCGGCAGACACCCCAAAAAAGACTGAACTGCCTAAGGAAAATGCCGTTCCGGAAGGGCTGGAGGCACAGGCGATTTACAGCAAGGCTTATGGATATTTGACGGCGACAGACTACCCCAATGCCAAGATCTGGATGGATGCCGTGGCGACGAGATATGCTGAAAACCCCTTGGCGGACAACGCTTTTTATTGGTTGGGCGAGATTGCCCTTGTGCAGGGAGATGCTCAGGGAGCGGCGGTGGCGTTCAAAAAAGGTCTGACGGCGTTTCCGAAAGGGCAGAAAGCAGCGGGAAACATGCTTAAAATGGGTGTGGCGCTTGATAAACTGGGTAAAAAAGACCTGGCCAAGGGCATGTGGGAAAAAGTGCTGAAAGACTACCCGAAGAGCGGCGAAGCCTTGAAAGCTAAAGAGTTTTTGGCGGCAGGTAAGGGCGAATAAGCGCCGGATAGGCGGTGGATAATCCAGAGAGGTAAAGCCGCATCTCTGCGCCGATCTCTTTTTCCCGTTTGTTATCCGGCAAGGCGGGAGGCTGGAATATCCGCACGCTGGAGATTATCGTGACGCGCTACGGCTACACCCGCGCCACCGCTTTGGTGGTTGCCTACTACCATTGGCGAGCGCAGCATAACGCAAAGCAAACCTGAAGACGGCTGCCCCTGGGGTGGCCGTCTTCTTTTTTTGTGATTTTGGGGGAGGTGTGGTAGGGAGAAGGCATGGTTAAAGCGATTTATGATTTTGATGTGGCGGCGTTTGGGGCGGAGGTGTCCCCTTATTTTGAGGGCGGTGCGGTTTGGGGTGTGGGTGTGAGCGGGGGAGGAGATAGTACGGCTTTATTGCTGGCTCTGGTTACGGCGGGATTTGGCGAGCAGCTTGTGGCGCTTTGCATGAACAACGGCTGGGGCGAGGCGGATGAAGAGGCCGAAGCCCATGTGCGCGCCCTGTGTGAGCGTTTGAATGTGCGGCTTGTGGTGGGGCAGGGCGCCGGCTACCCCCAGAGTGGAAGCTGGGAAGCCATTGCCCGCGACGAACGTATGAGTTTGTTTGCCGAGCAAGCCAAGATGTTAAAGCTGGCCGGTGTGATGCTTGCCCATAATGCCGAAGATGTTTTTGAACAGATGCTGATGCGCATGGGCCGGGGAGCCGGGCTGGCGGGCCTTACGGGCCTTGGTGCCGACACCACCACGCAGGCCTACGGTGATGTGACCTTGCGCCTTGTGCGCCCGATATTGCCTGTGACGCGGGGGGCTTTGCGGGACTTTTTGGTGCGCGAGGGGCATGCGTGGTATGACGACCCTTTTAATGATGATGACGGCAAAATGCGTGGGCGGATTCGGGCTGTATTACCGGCTTTGCTGGCGGCAGGGATGACGCTGGATGGTGTTCTCAGCTGTGTGGCGGCGCTGGAGGAGGCGGAAGACGTTGTGAGTTGTGAGTTGAGTGTTGTGAGCAACGCTCTTTCTGTTGAGGAGGGGGTGGTGCGGTTTCCTCGGGATGTTCTGGTGAGACTTCCTGTAGAGCTGGCGGTGCGGGTTGTTCAGGCGATGTTGGATGAGGGCCGGCGGGCTGCAGGATTGCCCATGGAAGTGGTACGGCGCGGCAAGCGTGCGGGGTTATGGGGCCGCATTTGTGAGGCAGAGACCGGTGTGAGTGAGTTGGGGGGAGCTAGGTTTTTCTGGGATGCAGGCGTGGTGCGTGTGACGTTTTAACATGCGAAAACCCCGCTTTGCAGCGGGGTCTTCTTTTGTGGTGAGAGGCCTTAGTTGAAGGATTTTACCCTTTCGGTGCGAATTCCCTTCATGACGGCTTCGTAGTCGCCGTCCTTGATGGCCCTCACGAGCGTATGCAGCTTCTGAGGATCGTGCAAGGGCACGAACGACTGATCCTGCATGATCTCGTCTCCCTTTTTGTCGACGATGGCGATACGCCCGCTGGGATAGACCCAGGTGGTGAGGATCAGCCCCTCGGTCCTTACGGTGCCGAGGCGCGTAAACCTTTCCGGGAGGCGGTTGTTCCATTTCGACATGTCGCGGAGGAAGGCGACGACGTAGCGGCCATTCTCCACCCATGTGACGGTGGCGATGCCCTTGGCTCCGTGCTGGTTGATGGCCGCGAAGGTACAGAGAGTGGCATCTTCATCCTGCTGGCAGTGGGTGGCAGATTCGCCGGTGGCGCTCACGAGCGCCTTCTCGTGCGCTATAACGACGGCGGCGAGGGGATCGGGCAGTTTTTCGGCGGCGTGGACGATGCCCATGCCGACAGAAAAAGCAAGAACGATGGCGAAGGGGAAGAAACGAAAGTTCATGGGAAGCTCCTTTGGAGGGAAACGGGGAGGGAGATGGTGCTTTGCGCGGCCCTCCCCAAGATTAAAATTGGGGACAGCGAGCGCTGTCTTGCTTATTGAGATGGGGAGGGAGGTTCGTGTTTTCAATACCTTGGACAAAAAAAGGCCCCCGGAGGGGCAATGTGGTTTCGCGTGGTCTTTTTTCTTTATCTGGTTACCAGCCTTTAGTGAAGGCGTAGGCGAAAAGAGGGGTAAACGCCAAGATAAAAGGGGAAAGGAAAAGGATGGAAGGCAGGAGGGATTTCAAAACGGTGAGGTTCATGGCGTTTCTCCTTGGGTGGGAGGGTTGTTTTTTTAGTGTGTGGGGGGTGGTGTGAGAGGGCAAGGCAGTGTAGCCTCCGGGTATGAAAACAAAACTTTGGACTGTGCTTTTTGGGTTGGGATTAATGATGACGGGAGGCCATGCTATGGCGGCAGAGCGTGAGGTTATTTTAGCGGGCGGGTGCTTTTGGTGCCTTGAACATGATATGCAGAAAATTGAGGGCGTTTTCCGTGCCGAGAGCGGCTATGCGGGCGGGACAGCGCCGGATATGACGTATGAGAAATCTCATGATTTTGAGGCCAGTGGTGGGCATGTGGAAGCCGTAAAGGTTGTTTTTGACGAAGATAAAATAAGTTTTAAAAAAATTTTACAAGCATTTATGGGGTTGCATGATTACACCGATGTGGACGGACAGTTTTGTGACCGGGGTAAACAATATGCCCCTGTGATTTTTGTGAAAAATGCCGAAGAGCGGGCTGTGGCAGAGGCTGTGGTGGCGAGCGTTAAAGGGGCAAAAACGCCTGTGGTGGACTATGACCCTCCACTTGCTGATGATGAAGACGGGATTGGAAACCGTCAATTTTGGACGGCGGAAGAGTATCATCAGGATTATGCGGAGAAAAACCCGACGCGCTACACTTATTACCGCTGGAGTTGCGGGCGGGACAAGCGTTTACAGACGTTAAAACCCGCTTTGTAAAATTGCCACGGGCGTTATGGACATTTTTTGTGTCCTGATGTCATTTTTGTTTGTGCTGCTTATCATAGAGTTAAAGAACCTATGGAGAATGCCTGATGTTGACCCGACTTGTTTTGATGATGATGCTGACGCTGCCTGTGGTGGCTTTGGAATCTGTCTCTGTGGGAGGCTCTGACCAGAATGCTTTGAAGAATGCAGAGCTTAAGGCAGGTAATAGTATTAGTGTCCTGACGGCGGGCGTGGATGATGCACGGACACGGGCTGCGAATGCTCAGGCCTCGGCCAATGCGGCGCAGGGAACTGCTGATAGCGTTTCTCAACGCTTAGCCCAGTTTGAAAGCTGCGCCAATCAGGGTCGACTCTACGTTCCCGGCACGGGATGCAAGCCTGTTGGTGGTGCGTTAAGTAATGTTCGGGCGAGTCATTATTGTGTGTTTTCTACAGGCAGACAGGGAAACTGGTTTAATGGGCAAGATGTTGTGACGTATAGTGCCTGTGTGCTGCCCCCTGTTACGTGTCCCTCGGGTACAAAAATTGTTTCCTGCACTGGGGGTGGAGAGCTGGAATTTGCAAATAACCGCTGTGTAACCAACGTTCCTTCCAATCAACAAACAGGGACGACCGCACCCAAAACTTATTTTGGTAACCCTATTCCCCAAACTTGCAGACAAGTTCGCGTTGGGGGCGGGGATGGTGACTGGTCTACTGTGTGTGACTATAATTATGCGGGCATTGGTGGCCACACAGCTTCTTATCAAGCAACGGTTGAAGCTATTTGTATGGCGCAGTAGCCGGACTGAATAAAAAATAAGGAAAATTTTGATGATGATGCTCCGACTTGTTTTAATGATGATGCTCACGCTGCCTGTGGTGGCTTTGGAGACCGTATCTGTTGGAAATTCTGACCAGAATGCTTTAAATAATGCGGAGCTTAAGGCGGGTGCTAAAATTTCTATTGTGGAGGCGGCGACCAGGCATGCTCAGGATACGGCGGATAATGCTCAAAACTCTGCGGATACGCTCGCGGCGCGATTGGCAAAATTTGAGGCCTGTGCCGCACAAGGTAAAATATTTTCTCCCGGTAAAGCAACCGCGGACGGGGCCGGGTGCTCCTCTATGGCGACGGGTGAAATTAGCAACGTGAGTGCCAACCACTACTGCGTGTTTACCAAAGGAACCCGGAGCGGTAACTTCTTTGAAGTTGAACGAGTTCTTTATGATGCATGTGTATTGCCCCCCGCCACTTGCCCTACGGGGACAAAAGTTATCTCATGCAACTATGGGCGTATTGATGTGCCTAATAACCGTTGTGTGACGAATCTGCGCTCTGACCAGCAGATGGGAACAACCGCACCTGTGCAATACTTTGGCGTTCCTCTTAAAGAAAACTGCACGACTTATTACGTAGGAGACACTCTGCAGCAGTCATGTACCTACCCTTATGCCAAGATTGGTGGGCACAATGCTTCTTATCAGGAGCGGGTGGAGGCTGTTTGTATGGGACAATAGCTCTCGCACGGTTTGCGCTTACGGTAAAACCCGCCTTTTTAGGCGGGTTTTACTTGTGGGGTTTGTGAGGGTTTGCTAGGGTTGAGCCCGTTAGAGGTTTAATAATAAAGGCGAGATGATGAACCAGAATATGCGAAATGCGCTGATTTGGCTTGGGATTGTATTTGGCGGGATGTTTTTTGTCTCGTTTTTGCAAAAAGCACAGGATAAGGCGGGGCTTTCTGAAGCCTCTTATACCGAATTTTTAGCTCTCGTGGAGGGCGGCAAGGTGGGCGCTGTGGAAATGCGTGAGCCAAATGTGCTGCGCGCCGAGCTTAAAGATAGCAGTCGCGTTGAATCGAAAGCTCCCAATGACCCTGAGTTGGTGAAAGACCTGCGCGCCAAGGGCGTGAACATTACCGTTAAAAACGCTGAAGAGCCGGGATTGCTGGTTCAAATACTGGTTAACTGGGCCCCGTGGATTCTGTTTATCGGGATTTGGATTTATTTTATGCGTCAGATGCAAGGGGGCGGCAGCGGCAAAGGCGGCCCCATGAGCTTTGGAAAAGCCCGTGTGAACGTACAAAGTGAAAAACGCGTAAAAGTGACCTTCGACGATGTGGCCGGTGTGGACGAAGCCAAAATGGAGCTTGAAGAAGTGGTGGAATACCTTAAAGACCCGAACAAGTTTCAACGACTTGGTGGCCGCATACCCAAAGGTGTGCTTTTGATGGGAAGCCCCGGGACGGGGAAAACCATGCTGGCCAAAGCCGTGGCAGGGGAGGCGGGGGTTCCGTTCTTCAGTATTTCCGGTAGCGATTTTGTTGAAATGTTTGTGGGGGTGGGCGCGGCCCGCGTACGAGACCTTTTTGACCAGGCGAAAAAAGCCAGCCCGTGTATTGTCTTCATTGATGAGATTGACGCCGTGGGCCGCCACCGTGGAGCCGGGCTTGGCGGTGGAAACGACGAGCGTGAGCAAACCCTCAACGCCATGCTGGTGGAGATGGACGGCTTTGATGCCCAAGAAGGTGTGATTGTGGTGGCGGCTACCAACCGACCTGATGTGCTTGACCCTGCGCTTTTGCGTCCCGGTCGTTTTGACCGTCAGGTGGTGGTGCCGTTGCCTGATATTAGAGGTCGTACCCAGATTTTAAATGTTCATATTGCCAAAGTTCCTGTGGCGGCCGATGTGGACGCGGAAGTGCTGGCACGGGGTACCCCCGGATTTAGCGGTGCCGACCTTGCGAACCTTGTGAATGAGGCGGCCCTTATGGCAGCCCGTTTTGACAAGCGCCTTGTGGATATGGCCGACTTTGAAATGGCCAAAGACAAAGTGATGATGGGGGCGGAGCGTCGCAGTGCGGTGATGACCGAAGACCAGAAGCGCACCACCGCTTACCATGAGGCCGGACATGCGATTATCAGCCTGTTTATTGAAGAGCCCAAAGACCCGCTGCACAAGGTGACGATTATCCCCCGTGGGCGTGCGCTGGGTGTGACCATGAGTTTACCGACGGAAGACCGTTTGAACTACGATAAAAAATACTGCGAAAACCAGATGACCTTGCTATTTGGCGGGCGTGTGGCGGAGGAGATTTTCTTTGATGGTCAACAAACCAGTGGGGCCAGCAACGATATTGAACGTGCCACCGAGCTTGCCCGCCGCATGGTGACCCAATGGGGTATGAGCAGCCTTGGGCCTGTGAACTATGGTGAAAAAGAGGGAAGTGTGTTCCTCGGCCGTGACCTTGGCACCAAAACCCACATTTCTGAAGCCATGGCGGCACGGGTGGATGATGAGATACGGGCGATTTTAGACCGTAACTATGACCGCTGTGTGGTGATGCTCAAAAAACATAAAAAAGAGCTGGGCGTGCTGGCGGAAGCGCTTTTGGAGTATGAAACGCTTGACCGCAAACAGGTGGATGATTTGCTGGCGGGCAGACCTGTCAAAAGAACCCCTGTGCCCACCAAGAAAAAGCCCAAAAAGCCCGAGCCTGAAGCTGTGGAAGAGATTGCCGAAGGTGTGATGGTGAAAAAAGAGCCGAAAAAGGCCCCGAGTAAGCCGCGCAGCAAGAAAGCCCCCAAATAAACTGGGAGCTTCTCGCGTGTGGAAGGCGGCTAGGTGCCGCCTTCTTCTTTGGGGAGGGAGATGAACGTATAGGACTTTCTTCTCCTTCTATCTGCCAGCCTTGGGTGGCATGTGGGGCAGCCGTGCCCCCTGATCTGGTTGCTGCCGGCTTCGAACCATGGCTCGTGATCGGGATCGGTTTTGCAGCCGAAGTATCCTATCTCCTTACTGCCTCCCCAGTAGAAGATTACGACGCCTTGATTCCATATCTTGTTCAAGAGCTTGATAGTTTTTGGTCTCAAGCGGATTGAGGTTGGTGGTAGTATTTGTTTTTGTTCTTCTTCGGCGTCTTGATTGCAAAAGGGACAGCCATTTTTCAGTTTTTTAAGCACGGTATCGGGCGTTTTTCTTTCCCAACAGGTCCCGCAGCCAAGGCAGGTGATGTTAGCGGGCATGAGACGCTGGGTGGCGGGGGCACCGTAAGCGATGGCGCTAAGATTTGCAGCACGCAGTTCTTTTGTGAGAGAGTTTTGGTGTTCCTGAGACATGTCAGGCTCCTTTGAAAAAACGAGAAGGGATGTTGGCGGTGAGGAAAATGTATGCAGCGAAGTTTGTCAAGACTTGTTTTTTATTCTTTTGGCGCTAAGTTTGCGGGATGAGCAGCAACTACAAGTATTTTGGCACCGACGGCATACGCGGTGTGGCAAATGGCAAAGTTCTCAACCCCGATGTGGTGGTGCGGATTGCCCAGGCAACAGGCCAAGTGATTAAAGCCGCCGGATGCCATGAGCGCCCTGTGGTGGTGATTGGAAAAGACACCCGCCTTTCCGGTTATATGATTGAAAGTGCCATGCAGGCCGGTTTTACCAGCGTGGGATTCACCTGTTTGCTTCTGGGGCCGGTGCCGACGCCTGCGGTGGCGATGCTCACCCGTAGTTTGCGCGCGGACGTGGGTGTGATGATTACGGCCAGCCACAACCCTTACACCGACAACGGTATTAAGTTGTTCACCCCCGATGGGGTGAAGCTGAACGGCGGCTTTGTGGAGCAAATTGAGCACCTTGTGGATAACCCCGCCGAGATTGAGCTGGTGGACGGTACCAGCCTTGGCCGTGCCAAGCGCGTGGAAGACGTGGCCGGGCGCTATATGGAGTTTATCAAAACCACGGTGCCCCGCAGCTTTAGCCTTCACGGCATTAAAGTGGTGGTGGATTGCGCCAACGGTGCCGCCTACCAGATTGCGCCCCGCATTTTGTGGGAGCTGGGCGCCGATGTGGTGACCATGGGCATTGTGCCCAACGGCTTTAACATTAACGATGAAGTGGGGGCGACGGCTCCTGAGCGGCTGGCGAGGGCGGTTCAACAACATGATGCCGACATTGGCATTGCCCTTGATGGTGATGCTGACCGATTGATTCTGGTGGATGAAACCGGTGTGATTTTGGACGGCGATGTGATTTTGGCCGCCCTTGCCCAGCACATGATGAAGCAGGGCCGTTTGCAAGGCGGCGGCGTTGTGGCCACCGTGATGACCAACATGGGCATGCAGCGTTTTATTGAAAGCCTGGGGCTGAAGCTGGTGCGTACCCCTGTGGGTGACCACCATGTGGAAAAAGCCATGCGCGACGGCGGCTACAACCTTGGTGGTGAGTGCAGCGGCCACATTATTTTACGCGACCATGCGACGACAGGCGACGGGACGCTGGCGGCGCTTCAGGTATTGGCCTTTTTGCGCGAAAGTGGAAAGAAAGCCAGCGACTTGCGCGGCCTTTATGAAGCGTGGCCTCTGATTTTGAAAAATGTTCATTTAGAAGAGGGACAAGATGCCGCTGAAACCCTTGCCCGCCCCGATGTTGTGGACGCCGTGAAGGCTGTTGAAAAGACTTTGGGCGACACAGGACGTGTGATTGTGCGCAAGAGTGGAACAGAGCCGCTTATTCGGGTGATGGTGGAAGCCGAAGAACACGAGGATGCCAAGGCGGGGGTTGAGGCGATTGTGGCCGCGATAGTGGGGTAGGGAAGTTGGTAGTTGATAGTTGATAGTAAGACGCCGCCCTTTCGGGGCGGCTTTTTTCTCTTAGAAGAGGCGGCGGAGGCCGAGGGTGAGGTTATCTCCGCCGCCGCTTTTGGCGTAGGTTTGATAGGCTGTGGAGCGGTGGTGATCGTACAGCATGACTTCCCATGGGCTATCTGCCACTTTTGCCGTGATTTCTACCGGGAGATAGGACAGGAGGCGGTTGCCGTTTTCGCGCAGGGTATATTCGTAATGGGGTTTGCCGAGAGCATAGGAGATGCCGTTGCCGATGGAGGCGCCGAGTTTGATTTTCTTATCTGTAAAGGGGAGGGGGAGTGCTTTGCTGCGCGTGCGGGCGACAAGGGCGGCGTTAACCTCTGGATGGTGCTGCATGCCTGCGTATTGCACGAGCGTGCCTTGGGCTTCTATTTGAAGATAAGGATTCACCTTGTACAGGGTTGTACCGGCGCTGACCCCTGCGAGGTAGTTATTGGTGGGGTGCACGGTGCCTGTGAGAACTTCTCCCAACTTATCCTTGGTGGAGACGCCTGCGAAGCCTGAAATGTAATGCTTGGGCTGAGATTGCGGTTGCGCAAAAACGGTGGTGCTTAGGAGAAGAGTGGCGATGAGCGTGAGGGTTTGTGTGTATTGCATACTGTATGGGTGCCATAGGTTAGCATGAGGGACAAGGGCAAATATGATGTTTTTTAAGGGTAGTATGTTTTTTACATGCCTTCCTGGGGGGATTTGGCGATGAAGGCGGCCTCTGTTTGACCTGTTTTTGGATTGTAGCCTGTGAGGCGCACGAAGCTGTAGGGGTGGCGGCGGGCGCAGCTCTCTATCACATTGGCTATATGTGTGGCGTTATGTGGCTCGGGCGTGCCATCTGCCCGGATGCGGCTGGAGGGAATGGGGAATAACTTCCAGAACATCTCGGCGCTGCTGGGGTTCTCGGCATGCTCTATGTGGGGAATAAGCCCGCTTTTGAGGATATGGAGAGCTTGGGCTTCCAGTTGATCTGGTGCGAGGGGCGGGAGGAAGGCGAAGGTTTCGAAGCGCATTTATGTATCTCGTATCTTGTTATTCGGTATCGTTCTCGGGGGTGGGCTCTGGCCGGCGGAAGAGGGTGACGTTATCTGACGGTTTGGGGGGGATGACGGTGCCTTCTGTAGGCGTGTTTTTATCTCCTGAGCCGTGAATGACGCCGAACTGGAACGAGCCTTCTTGAAAATGCCTTAGGGACTCCTTGAGTTCCGGGCTGAATTTGGCGGCCCGTTGCAGGATGGTGCGGTTATCCACGCTTAGGGTATGGCCTTCGTTACGGGCCTGAATGGTGGCCTCTAGCGCTGTACGGGCGGCGGTGGCGCCTGCGGCGCTGCCCCACGGGTGGCTGATGGTGCTGGCGCCGACTTGCAGAATGGCATCGTCTCCCACGGCATCTGCCAGCCTTGGAAAATGCCACGGGTTATGACCCCCACCCGGGGCGGGCATGCTGCCTGTGAGACCGCCATAGATTTGGGGGAGGGGATGATGTTCCTCGGGGTTGGCGGGTACCTCTTTATCCCTCAAGTGAGCCAGTGTGCCTGTGACCAGACGGCGGCCCGAGACGTTACCGCGGAGCGGCGAGGCGGTGGACACAATATCTGCCCCGATGAGCCTGAGAAACTTCGCCTGTAAATGTTCCGGCAGGTGAAGGCCAAAAAGCGGGCGGCTGCCTGTGGCGACGAGCAGCATATCGTTGTTCCGTGCCCATTTTGCCATGCTGGCGGTAGCCGACCAGCCGATGACCGAGGGATCTACCAGCAGGGTTGCCATATCCAGATCCTTCGCCCAGAGGGCGCGCTCCTGCATTTCCTCCACCGTGCCGGCCATAATATTAAGAGCGTGGGCTTTATATTCCACCGTTTGCTGGCCTGCGGTGAGGGTGGCTTCTGCCAGAAAACGGAAGCGCTCTCTCCATGGCATGGCGGGGGTGTGGGTGAGCTGAGCGGGATCGGCCGTGATATCCAGCCCGCCGAGGAGGCACTCGAACGCGCTGCGGGCGTACATTTTGGGAGAGAGGCCCGTGGAGGGGCGAAGTGAGGCCATGAGAAGCGGGCGGCCATGCTTGTTAAAGGTATCCCTTAACCCGCGCACGCCAAAAGCCGGGCCGTTAAACGTGCGGAGGAGGCTGGTTGGAAGTGTGACATCCAGCACCTGTGCATGTGTGCCTGTGAGGGCGGCGGACAGCATGCTGAGGATGCTTGAGAGGGAGCCTGCCTCTATATGCTCTGACGGGAAGGCCATGGTGACATGAAACCGCTGCGGGCCTGCGGGAGTGCTGCTGATGACCTCTATCTGAGGGGTATCCGGTGCGGCATACGCCCCGAGCCAGCTGGGCATGGAACGGCCACGGGCAGCGGACAGCATGAGGTTTGCCACTTGCTTCTCTGTTAAATCTGGCGAGGTGACCTCGAACATGGCGAGGAGGGGATCTCTCCCCGTTGAGGGGCTTTGGGTGGGTTTTTCATCGGGCGTGGTGGGGGCAAAATGGCTGAGGGGAACGCTGAAAATGTGCGCGAGGCGACAGATATTCTCGAACGTGGGATTACCTTGGCCGCTGAGCATACGGGAGAGGGTGGCGACGGAGATGCCACTTTGGCGTGAAAGCTCGGATGCGGTGAGATTGTGAGCCTCCAGCAGTTTTTTGAGGGTGGGGGCGAGGTGGGGAAAGGCTGTGTTTTCTGACATGCTTTTTCATACATGAAAAAATGGCCTTTGGGGAGGGGTTCTTGTGAAAAAAGATGCTTTGTTGACGTTAAAGTATACCTTTGGTATGTTTTGCAGCAATTCAATCTGGCCATGGAGGATAATGGCGATGAGTGACGTATCTTTCTTTCGGTTTTTTGGCGTGCATGCGGCGCTTCTTTTTTTGGGGGTTTTGACCGCCATTTTCTCCTGGGGGCCTTATACGACAATTGTTGCGGATGACCCCCGCAGATTAGGGGGCCCCCTTGTGATCATCATGGCGAGCTTCATGATGTTCGGCCTGTTGAGCACCTTCATCTACCAATGGCTGATGCCTGGCGTGTTCAAGCGGCTGAAGTGGATCTCTGCTGTGGCGTTTATGGCCTATCTTCTGGGCGTTACCTTGATGCTCCTTATTTTTGCCACCGCGGAGACGCCTGCCTTTGAGTGGGCTCTTCACTCTGTTGTCGTGAGCGGTTTGTCGTTTTTGGCTCTGCTCACGCTCTTTTTCTATCTGGCTCGCCTGTTTCGTCCCGCCTGAAGAAACGGCGCCATATAAGCGCGATTTACGCCAAAGGGCCACCCGAAAGATCTCGGGTGGCCCTTTGGCGTTTTTTGCTGTTGACAGGGCAGGGGGATTTGAGGCACATAGTGGGCGCTGGTGCGACTTTGTGCGTGCCCGCTTACGGTACGGCGCCTTAGCTCAGTTGGTTAGAGCAGCGGAATCATAATCCGAAGGTCCCCTGTTCGAGTCAGGGAGGCGCCACCATTTTTTCTTTAAGAATCAGTACTTTGATGGCAGTCGTTACTAAGCGTTTCACCAACGCCCAAGTTGTTGCATTATGCCGTTGAGTCAAGTTCTAGTCAAATTTTTACTAGGTTTATATTCGGAGTTATAGATATATTATTCATGTATTTAAATGCTTTTGAAGGGCTAAGTATCGGATTGTATTGTGCTCAAAGGCGATAGGGGAAAAACAGACTTTCTTCCTTTAATCAGTATTTGCGTCTCACGACTTCCAAGATTTCTTAAATCTTTTTAGTGCCCATCTAGCGCATGCAAAAACAAGAATTAAGAAACCCCAGCCCACGCCGTTTAAAATCACCTTATCCAACAAGGATTGCTGAGTATTTTTTATAGTCTTTTCTTTAGTTCCTTGAAAGGTCGAGTGCAGCATGTATTTAGCAAAGGACAAAGAGTTTAAAGTGCTTTCTGAAGAGTAGGTTTTGTAGATGTTGAGCGTTACAGAGCGGTTGTTAATTTTACTGAAGGCAATTACAGCGTTGATGACATCCGATTTACCGGGAATTTTCGTAGCGGTGTAAAGTGCGTATTCGTCTTTCCCCAATATAGCTGCACCGTGTTGGCCAACTTGATTAGAGAGAGATTGTAAGAAGTCAGCACGGCTGATTGACGGAGGTATAGGCGTTTTCTGGGTAAGCCACATAGCCCACACGTCATTTGCTGGGAATAAGCGTTCTCCTGTCAACGGATTGCAGGGCACAAAAACAGCCAGCACTACATTATTATCGATGTTTTGTTGTAAGTGATTAGCTAAAATTTCACGCTCTCCCAGTACGCACCACCCTCTAGGAATGTAAAGTTGTGTAAGTTTTTCTCCTACTGAAAAGGTTTGCAGACCAGCGGAAAAAACGATTTGAGTCAAAAGGGAAAATGAAAAAAGAAACACAGAGAGTGGCAGGTACATGTGTTGTTTGTCTTCGTCCAAATCGAACACTCTTTTTAATTGGCTGTCATGAGTTATTCGCATATTCGGCAGGTAAATTTCATATTGGCAGAATAGGCCACTTCTTACTGATTGAAAAGTCTTACAAACTACATTCTCTCAATGTTATACTTTAAATATGTCCATTTCTTTTTCTTAAGAAGAGTATGATATTTTGCTTCAAATTCAAATGCTTGGAATAAACTTGCTAGAGACTCATCGCCCGCAGCATGAAGCTTAATTCTAAGTGCTTTATAGAAGGTTTGGGCTGTTGGCGATGATACATCTTTAAAATTGCAATTATCAAAAGAGGTATGAGCGGGAAGCTTTTCAACTTCTAAAAAATTTGGCGCGTGCACAAAAATACAATCTTCAAAAATTAATGCATCCTTAACAGGTTTAATTTAACAGCTTGCTTCTTGTTTTTATGGAGCTATGGCGCTAAGTTTTTGCTTATTCATTTTTAGGAAAGAGAGAGTTTATGCGTCGGAGTGTTATGTTTTTGAAGACGACCCGTGAGGCATCGGCAGATGAGGTGAGCAAGAATGCTCAGCTTTTGGGCCGCGCCGGGTTTGTGAACCAGCTGATGGCCGGCGTTTACAGCTATTTGCCCCTGGGGCTAAGGGTGCTTAACAAGATTGAGCGCGTGGTTCGTGAGGAAATGGACGCCATTGGCGGACAAGAGATTCTGATGCCAGCCCTCCACCCCAAAGATATTTGGGAGACGACCGGACGCTGGGATAAGATGGAAGATGTTCTATTTAAATTTAAAGGTGCCGGCGACCGCGACTTGACCCTTGGGCCTACCCACGAAGAAGTGGTGACCCCCCTTGGTGCGAGCGTGATTGCCAGTTACCGCGATCTGCCCAAGGCGGTTTATCAGATCCAGAGCAAATTCAGGAATGAAGCGCGGGCCAAGAGCGGATTGTTACGCGGGCGCGAGTTCCGGATGAAAGACATGTACTCTTTCCATGCGACTCAGGAAGATCTGGATGCTTTTTACGACAAGACGCTGGACGCTTATATGCGCGTTTATGACCGTTTGGGCCTTGGTGGCGGGCGTACGCTTGTGACTTATGCCAGTGGCGGCGCTTTTACGAAGTATTCTCATGAATTCCAGACCCTTACGGACAGTGGTGAAGACCGCGTTTATGTTCTGGGTGATGGCCGACACGGTATTAACGAAGAGATTTTGGATGACGGCGGGGCGATGGCCGATATCATCGGGCGCCATAAAGGCAGCTATGCCGACGGTGATGAGAAAAAGCTGGAGCAGGTGAAGGCGATTGAGGTGGGGAACATCTTTAAGCTGGGCAGCCGCTTTAGCGAGGCCTTTGGCTTTAAGTTTCTGGACAAGGACGGTGTGGCGAAATACCCCGTGATGGGGTGTTACGGCATTGGGCCCAGCCGCTTGATGGGGACGATTGCGGAAGTGTTGAGTGATGAGAACGGCCTTGTTTGGCCCGAAGACGTGGCCCCCTATAAGGTGAACCTGATGACGTTGCGCGCCGATGATGCTGCCTGTGTGGCCCTTGGTGACAAGGTTTATGACGCCTTACAGGCCGCAGGTGTTGAGGTGCTTTATGATGACCGCGATGCCCGTGCCGGTGAGAAATTTGCCGAAGCCGACCTGATTGGCTGCCCCTGGCAGGCTGTGGTTGGCCCCAAAGGGGCTGCGGCGGGGATTGTGGAGTGGAAAAACCGTGCCACGGGTGAGGGGTGTGAGTTGCCGCTGGGTAGCTGGCCTTGGTAGGTATCTACCTACGCGAAAACCGGCCACGAGGGCCGGTTTTTTTGTGTGTGGATAAGGCTTCAGACACGTATCAATGCCGCATAAGGAACATCCGATTCCATAGGATTTCCATCCCACAAGACTTCGATAACATCCCCTGTGTAAACCTTACCATCTTTCACCGTTCCCACAGCTTTCGATATTGTGAGACCTGGCGGAATACCGAAGCGGGAAACACTCGTTTGAAAGAGTTCTTGCTTCAGACGAACGCGATCTTCTGCTTTGAACGTGTGGCCGGTTGGGCTTTGTGGGCGAAGAAAGCGGTTGATTTTTCCCATCTCTCAGCGACCTTGGGCACGAACGAGGTTGGAGACCGGAACGACGTATTCGCCTTCGTGTCCATCCCATTTGACGGCGTAGCTTGCCACCATGGCGCCGCGTTCTCCGATCTTAACGGTGCCACGGGCAGTGCCAACAAGCCTTGAGACATTGGCACCCTTTGGAACACCCGCAAGACCCCGAAAACAATGGAACTTCTGCTTGATGACCACGCGATCTGTCGGCGAAGGGTTACTGCCCATCGGCTCGCGTGAGAGTTTCATGGATTTGCTGTGTGTTGCCATAGATTTTATCCCCGTAGCATGAAAAATTTTAGATGAGCCGCATTTGGCTGGCTTGATTTATAGTATACATAGTGTGGGGTGTCAACTTGTGGTATGGATTGTGGCCATGACAGGTTTTATTTGGAAGATTGTAGGGCGCTATGTGCGCAGCAGACGGGGTTTTACCCGTGTGGTGACGGCGTTTAGCGTGTTGGGCATTGCCATTGGTGTGGCGGCGCTTATTGCTGTTTTAGCCGTGATGAGCGGTTTTAGGGATGAGCTTATGGGCCGTATTTTAGGTGTGACCGGCCACGCTACCCTTACGGTCCAAGAGATGACCCGCGATGACGCGGTGGGCGCGGTGGAAC
>PFND01000093.1:19997-24251 GCA_002791805.1 Alphaproteobacteria bacterium CG_4_10_14_0_8_um_filter_53_9
GGTTGGCACGAGGCGAGGTTTTGGTGGGGCAGGGGATTGTGCGGCAGTTAGGCGTGTTGCCCGGTGGGGGCATTAACATTCTTTCTGCCAGCGGACAGCGGACAATTGCAGGATTTATTCCTTCCAGCTTGCCTGCCGAGGTTGTGGGGATGTTCAAGTTTGGAATGGTGCAGTTTGATAATGGCTTGATTTTGACCAGCCTTGAGGATGCTCAGCGCCTTTTTAGAACCGGCGATTTTGTTCAAGGGATTGAAGTGCGCGTCACCCACCCTGAAACCATTGAGACCCTTGTGCCTGCCTTTAAAAATGCCATTGTGGATGCCATGGCCTTGCAGGGACATGTTCTGGCGCCTTTTGACGTGCGTGTGGAAACCTGGAAAGAGACCAATGCCGACTTCTTCCAAGCCTTGCAAGTGGAGCGGGTGACTATGTTTATTATCCTCAGCCTGATTGTGCTGGTGGCGGCGTTTAATATCATTACTGGCCAGATGATGCTGGTGAATGACAAGCTGCACGATATTGCGATCCTCCGCACGATGGGGGCGACACGTGGCCAGATTTTACGCATCTTCTTCTTCAACGGGATTTTATTGGGCTTGCTTGGTGTGATGGGGGGCGTGGGCCTTGGCATGCTGATTGTGTTTAACATGACGGGGATTGTGGGGGCTGTTCAACGTTTGTTCGGGGTTAATCTTTTCCCCGGTGATGTTTACTTCCTCACCGATTTGCCGGCGAGGGTGAACTGGTCTGATATGAGCTTTATTGTAGGAATGGCCATGCTGCTGACCATTTTAGCAAGTTTTTACCCCGCGTGGCGGGCGGGGCGGATGACGCCTGTTCAACTTTTGAGGGGGGAATAAGATGAGCGAAATTTTACGGCTGGATTCTGTTTTTAAGGGGTATGGTGAGGGTGAGGCCCGTGTGGAGGTGCTTAAAGGTGTAGATTTGAGTATTTCTGCCAGTGAGAGTGTGGCGATTGTGGGGCCGAGCGGATGCGGAAAATCTACCCTGATGCATGTGGCCGGGCTTTTAGACGGCGTGGATGCGGGCAAGGTGTGGGTGAAGATAGTTGAAAGTTGCAAGTTGCAAGTTGCAAGTACGAAGGCTACGCCTTCTATGGGTAAGGTTCGGTTTGTTGAGGTTTCCGGCTTGAACGAGGGCGAGCTGGCCCGTGTGCGCAACCGCATGATGGGCTTTGTTTACCAGCATCATCACCTCCTTCGTGAATTTACGGCTTTGGAAAATGTGATGATGCCTGCTTTGATTGGGCACAGGGCGACGGCGGAGATGAAGACGCGGGCGGCGTCTCTCTTGGACGCGGTGGGGATTGGTAAGCGGGCAGGGCATTATCCGCACCAGCTGAGCGGGGGAGAACAACAGCGCGTGGCCATTGCGCGGGCGCTTATGAACAAGCCTGCTTTGCTGCTTGCTGACGAGCCCACAGGCAACCTTGACCCTGAAACAGCGACTGAGGTGGAGAAAATTCTGTTCAATCTTGTGGAGAAAGAAGGCATGGCGATGTTGATTGTGACGCATAATATGGGGCTTGCGGGACGGTGCGGGCGCGTTGTGAACTTATCTAAGCAATAGCTTTTTTGTCTGGCTTTTTTTGGTGGGTTTGATAGGGTTATGGCCATGAAAGTTTGCGTTATTGGACTAGGGTATATGGGTTTGCCGATGGCGGCCTTGCTTGCCCGTGCGGGTCACGATGTTGTGGGTGTGGACATTAAGCCTGATGTTGTGGATGCGGTAAATGCGGGTGAGTGCCCCTTTAATGAAAAGGAAATGCCTGATCTTGTGGCGAAGGCCCATAAAAGCGGGCGTTTACGCGCGGCTTTGGCCCCTGAAGAGGCTGACATTTTTGTGCTAAGCCTGCCGACCCCTGTTGACCATGAAAGCCATGTGGCCGACATGAGTGCCGTGCGTGCGGGTGTAAAAAGTATTTGCCCTGTGCTTAAAGCCGGTGACCTTGTTGTGCTTGAAAGCACCAGCCCTGTGGGCGCTTTGGAGGCGGATGTTCGGGATGTAATTAACACCGCGCGCCCTGATTTGGCGGATGCGATTGATTATATTTTTTGCCCCGAGCGGGCTATCCCTGGAGATACGGTACGTGAAATGGCCGAAAATGACCGCGTTGTGGGCGGACTGACCCCCGAGGCGACGACCCGTGGTGTGGCGTTTTATCAGACCTTTGTAAAAGGGGATGTTCTGCCCACGGAAGCCCGCGTGGCTGAACTTGTGAAGCTGGTGGAAAATGCCAGCCGCGATGTTCAGATTGCGTTTGCGAACGAGCTTTCTAAGATGTGTCATGAAGTGGGTGTGGATGTTTGGGAGGTGATTAACCTTGCAAACCGTCATCCACGTGTGAATATTTTAAACCCCGGCACCGGTGTGGGAGGCCACTGTATTGCGGTTGACCCCTGGTTTATTATCCAGCAGGCGCCTAAGGCAACTCCCCTTATGAGAGCTGCGCGTGCGGTGAATGACAGCAAGCCTGAATGGGTTTTGGAACGTGTGCGCGAGGCGTGTGCGCGGGTGATGAAAGCCCGTGCGGATACCAACACCAAAGTGCGCGTGGCCTGCCTTGGCCTTGCCTACAAGCCCGGTGTGGATGACCTGCGCGAAAGCCCCAGCCTTGTGGTGGTGAGTGAGCTTATGCGAGTTAAAGATGATGTGGAAGCCCTTGTGGTGGAGCCTTATTTAACGCGCCACCCTGATTATACCCTTGTGGGCCTTGAAGAGGCTGTGACGCAAGCGGATGTGGTTGTGGTGCTGACGGCGCATCCTCAATTTTACGCCATGGACAAAGCTTTGCTTTCCGGCAAAGAGCTTGTTGACCCTGTGGGATTGTTTAAAAATATTTAAGTGATTTCCTCGCTATTTTAGATAAAAGAAGAAAGGTTTTTGTTTTGTTTCAGGTTGTTCAGGATGTTAAAGGTGGCAAAGTTAAAATGATGGATGTGCCTGTGCCGGCCTGCGGTGATAACGAAATTTTAGTGAAGGTGCGCGCCAGCCTTATTAGTGCCGGAACAGAAAAAATGGTAATGGATTTTGCCGAAAAAAGCCTTTTGGGCAAGGCGCAGGCGCGGCCTGATCTGGTGCAAAAAGTTCTCCAGAAAATGCGGAAAGATGGTGTGGCGGAGACGGTGGCCTCTGTTTTTGCACGACTGGATGAGCCGATGCCCCTTGGTTACTCTATGGCGGGGGAGGTTGTGGCGGTGGGGACGAAGCTCTCTGCTGAATTTAAGATTGGTGACCGTGTGGCCGGCGCCGGTGCGGGCCTTGCCAACCACGCTGATTATGTGGCGCTCCCGCGCAACCTGACCGTTCCTATTCCTTCCGGTGTGCCTTACGAAGAGGCGTGTTATGCGACGCTGGGGGCGATTGCCCTCCATGGTGTGCGCAATGCTGCCGTGGGTATTGGTGACCGTGTTCTGGTTGTGGGGCTTGGCCTTGTGGGGCAGCTGGCGACCCAGCTTGCTGTGGCCGCTGGAGCCGATGTTGCCGCCCTTGATATGGATGTGGGGCGCTGCGACTTGGCCGTGCAGGGTGGGGCGACGGCGGCATGCACGCCTGCGGATCTTTCTCCGATATCCTCCATCCATGCGGGGCGTGGTTTTGATGCTGTTTTGTTGTGTGCGGCCACCGAAAGCGATGCCCTGATGCAGCAAGCTGCTGATTTAGCAAGAGATAGAGCTCGTGTTATTTTAGTGGGAAAAGTGGGCACACGTTTTGATTATGCCAGTTATATGAAAAAAGAGCTGACGGTGGGTGTTAGCCGCAGCTATGGCGCGGGGCGCTATGACCCTGCGTTTGAGCAGGTAGGGCTTAGCTATCCTGTGGGCTATGTGCCCCATACAGAGCGTGATAACCTGGCGGAAGTTTTGCGTTTGATGGCGCTGGGTAAGGTGCGGCCTGATGTGCTCACAACCCATACATTTAACTTTAAGAATGCGCTTGAAGCCTATGATATGATTAAACATAAAAAAGCGTTTTTGGGTATTGTTCTTGCTTATGAGGAGACGGAGGGAGAGACGGAGGTTTTAGGAGGTGCGGCGGAGGTTAACGGAGCTGCAACGGGGGTTCGGGTGAGTAGAGACGAGGTAGGTGTGGGCTTTCTGGGGGTAGGTAGCTTTGCCCGGACGGTTTTGCTCCCCACGTTGGTTAAGGTTGCGGGTGCGCATGTGGTCCGTTTGGTGAGTAAAGGGGGGCTTTCGGCCGCAGGGGCGCGAGATAAATTTGCGAAGACCGCCC
>PFND01000026.1 GCA_002791805.1 Alphaproteobacteria bacterium CG_4_10_14_0_8_um_filter_53_9
TCTTTCCCTATCAAGAGGACTGGCAAGATCCCCGACAAGGCCGTTTTTTCTGGCGCCAGCAAAAAGAGGAAGAGGAGAAGAAGGATGCCCAACCCAAAACACGTTTCGTGCTGGAGGCGTCCTTCACCCAACTGGGAGATTTGCAGTTGGATGGCCTCGTCACCTATCCGGAGGTCTGGCTCAAACTGCGCACTCATCAGGCGCTGGATACCGAGACAACCGCGGCGCTCAAACTCCTCACCACAAACACACTCTCCTCGCTGGGCCTCACCGGGGGCCTGCAAACGGAGACCACAGCCCGCTTCCCGCTGGATCCGTTGTCGGACATTTTAAAAGAAGATCCCACCACGCTCAACCTGCAAACCTAAACGTCCCCCCTCTCGTTTGCCCCTCTTTTTGTTGCCGAACACGCACGACCCCCTCCCTCCAAAACCTAAAAACCCCTTGTCGTATTCAAGAAAATACGTCTAGCTGGGGCCATGTCATTCTTAAGCAGCTACAAACCCCCCGCCGCGCCCGCAGCACCTGCGGCGCCTGCCGCACCCGCAACACCAGCCGCTACCAGCGTGCCCCCCCGCCCTGCTGTCCCAAGCACACGTCCGCAACTGCCGGATAGTCTTTTCCCCCGCTACGCCAAGATGATTTATGATTTATCAGGCATGAAGTTCGATCAGAACAAAAGCTATTTCCTCGCAAGCAAAATAGATAACCGCGTCAAAGCCTTGGGTCTCAAAGGTTTTGATGACTATCTCGCTTACATAGAGTCACCTTCAGGCCGCTCAGAAAGCGCGTTTCTGATCGACGAAGTCAGCATTAACGAAACCTTTTTTTACCGGCACGAACCTCAACTCCAGGCCTTCCTGCAAGAGATTTTGCTGCCCCTCACCTTCGCGCGTAAAACGCAGCGTCAAACAAAGTTTCGCATCTGGTCCGCCGCCGCCAGTACAGGAGACGAACTATACACCCTCGCCCTCATGATAAAGGACGCAGGCCTCCTCAATCAGGGGATGACCTTCGAGCTTGTGGGGACAGATATCTCCCACGAAGCCCTCAAAAAAGCACGGGAAGGTGTGTATAAAAAATATAACATCCGCAACATCCCCCCCGCCGTCCTCACCCACAATTTCAAGCACGATCCCGCGACCGAAACCTGGCGAATCAATGACGATATGAGAGCCATCTGCCGCTTTCAGGAGATGAATCTGATGGACCCCAGCCGCACACAAGCGCTTGGTGTTTTTGATGTCATTTTTTGTCGCAACGTCCTCATTTATTTTGATGATGGCAGCAAAGAGCAAGTGGTCAAAAACATGTGCAGCGTCCTCAAGGATGACGGCGTTATTCTCCTCGGCCACTCAGAAAATGTGTATAGCCAGCGCCATATTTTACGGCCGGATAAAACCCGCACCGCCTCCATCGCGCACATCAAAGCCCCTCCTGGCACCCTCAAACATGATGTGTAGCGACGCCCTTTTTTAGCTTGTTGCGCCAATAAAATTCTTTCAAAAAAATAAAAACTAAAGAAACGAATAAACAAATGAACATCTCCTCCACCTCCATCAAACAAAAAACCATCTTTTTGTTTATCACCATTTTTTGCCTGTGCAGCATCGTCACGGTCACAAGTTTCGTCGCCGCCCAATATACTAAAATAAATCTGAACAGGTCGGTTGAAGATATTCATAAAATGACAGACGTCTACATAGAGCTGTCTCTTCTCGCAAAAAACCTGAAGTTTAATGCCGTCCAAGTGCAGCAATGGTTAACAGATATTTCTGCCACGCGTGGGTTGGATGGGTTGAATGATGGCTTCGATGTCGCCGCCGAATTTGCGGATGCCTTCAAAACCGATATGGCCGCCGCACGCCTGCTGGCCGCAAAAGCTTATAATGCCAAGGAGCTCTTGTCGCTGCTGGATGATATGGAAAAAGCCTTCCCCCCCTACTACGAGACAGGCATCCGCATGGCCAAAGCCTACGTTGCAGAGGGCCCCTCAGCCGGCAACGTAGAGATGGGTAATTTTGATGCCGTGGCCGAAAAAATTGGAGATCTTACGGATGCCTTTATGGATCTGTCCGTTGAAGATCTGCAAAAAGATAAAAAGCTGGTATATACCTCGTTAAATACTGCAAAAAAAGCAATCGTGCTGTCAGGCATAAGCGTCACAGCCCTCTCCTTGCTTACTCTTATCATTTCCATCGCAAGTGGTCTCTATCTGTTAAAAAATCTTAACAGCCTTATCGCAGGGTTTAAAAACAATGTGCAGCTCGTCATTCAAAATGTCTCCAGCGCATCCGAGCAACTCACAAGCTCATCGCAAGAGATGACGCACATGGTAGATATCATGATTGAAGGCACCAAAGGCGTCTCCACCGCCACCGAGACCATGTCAGAAGACGTCAACACCGTCGCCGCATCGGGAGAAGAACTGGCCGCCACCTCAACCCAAATCAACACCCAGCTGCAAACCTCCATTCAAACCGTGCAAGCCGCGGTAGAGCAAGTCACATTGGGTGAGGCCACCTCCCAAAAACTGGGAGAAGCGACCGATAGCATCGGAGAACTCGTCAACCTCATTCAGGGCATTGCCGAACAAACCAATCTGCTCGCCCTCAATGCCGCCATCGAGTCAGCCCGTGCCGGCGAAGCAGGCCGTGGGTTTGCCGTGGTGGCAGATGAAGTGAAAAAACTCTCTCATCAAACAGGCCTGGCAACCGATAAAATTGCCCTGCAAGTGCAATCCATTCAAACCGTGTCACAAGATATGATGAAGGCCCTGTCCAACATTCGCACCTCTGTCAGCAGCGTGAGAGAATCAACAGAAAGTATCTCCAACGCCGTCACCGAGCAAAACGTCGCCACAACAGATATAGCCTCAAGCATGAGCAGCGCCGCAGAAGGCACACAAAGCATCATGAAGGATATTGAACGCGTACAAGCAGAGTCCAACAAGGTCAACACCGCCTCCAAAGAGGTTCACTCAGCCTCCAGCACCCTTGCAGAAGAGGCCAACAGGCTCAACCAAGGGGTAAACGGGTTCCTTAACTCACTCGCCGGCTAAACCAAGTAACAACTAAGAGCGTCTGCTGCTAAACACATCTTCCATAGCACTCTCCGCTTTCTTTGCCGCCGCCTTTTTGGCGGCGATTTTTTCACGCTCCAATAAAATCTCATAGCGCTGCTGTTCGGCATATTGGGCCGCAAGCTCGCTCCGCACTTTTTCAACCAAGGCTTCCGCCACCACCACCCGCTCAGC
Source organism: Alphaproteobacteria bacterium CG_4_10_14_0_8_um_filter_53_9 (assembly GCA_002791805.1). Classification (GTDB taxonomy): domain Bacteria; phylum Pseudomonadota; class Alphaproteobacteria; order UBA2136; family UBA6156; genus UM-FILTER-53-9. Next base: position 3,257 of record PFND01000026.1, read on the forward strand.
CGCACGGATCTCTTCGTCTCGGGCCCGGTCTCTAAACGCACCGGAGGCTAAAAGCATCACGGCGTCTTCTGCCCGTGCCGCCATGGCAAGGCCGTTCGCGGCATCATCCTGCCAGCGCAGCACATCATTTTTTGCCTGAGAGAGCACGCGCTCCGCATCCGCCAAAGCATTCTGAGCCTGCTCCACCTTGTACGCCGCCACCTTCAATAAAACCGCTAAACTTTTTGCCACCGTCTATCCCTCCGGCAACCTAACCCAGCGCCGCCTGAAGTTGAGAAAAACTCTCCGCCATCCCCGCGCGTTCTTTCGGTGTCTGGGTGAGGAAAGCCTGCACACCGTCAATCAAACGTATCGCTTCATCCACTTTAGGGTCGCTTCCTTTAACATACGCCCCCAGGCGGATAAGCTCAGCCATATCATCATAGGTAGAAAGAAGCTCGCGGCACCGCCGCACAAGGTTCCATTCAGTGTCGCTTAAGCATTGGGGCACCGTGCGGCTCACACTTTGCAGCACATCAATCGCAGGAAAATGCCCCCGCTCGGCAAGCGCACGGGTCATCACAATGTGGCCGTCCAAAATCCCGCGCACCGCATCGGCCACAGGCTCCTCCATGTCACTTCCTTCTACCAGAACAGTAAAGATGGCGGATATACTTCCCTTTCCAACCCCGGGCCCGGCCCGCTCCAAAAGCTTGGGCAGTTCGGCAAACACACTCGGCGTAAACCCGCGCGTCGTCGGCGGCTCACCGCTCGCAAGGCCAATCTCACGCTGGGCCAGCGCAAAACGCGTCACACTGTCCATCATCAGCAAAACGTTAAAACCGCAGTCTCTAAAATATTCAGCCACAGCCATGGTCATCAGCGCCGCCTGCCTGCGCATCAAGGGGGGTTCATCGTTAGTCGCCACCACCACCACACTGCGAGCCATACCGGCTTCGCCCAAAATATCTTTGACAAATTCATTCACCTCACGGCCCCGCTCTCCCACCAAACCCACCACAGTTACATCGGCGGTACTGTGCTGGGCCAGCATTCCCATCAGCACACTTTTCCCCACACCACTCCCCGCAAAAATCCCAAGACGCTGCCCCAAACAAAGGGGCAAGAGAGTGTTCATCACACGCACACCGGTGTCCATTTTAGGCCCAAGGCTGTTCCGCAAGCTGGCAAGTGGCGCTGCCGATCTCACCGATCGGTCCTCACCCCCCACCATGCTCAGAGCTCCCTTGCCGTCCACAGGCTCGCCAAGGGCATTCACCATGCGTCCCATCCAGCTGTGGTTCACACGCACGGTGGAGGGCTTGGGGTCGGGGTAAACGCGGCAGCCGGGGCCAATGCCGTCCAGGTTACCAAAGGGCATCAACATGGTATGGCCATCTTTGTGTCCCACCACTTCGGCCACACATTCACCGTTCATACCGTTAGGCAGCTTAACATCAATCACCCGGCACCGCGTGCCCAAGGGCGCCCGTGGCAAGCCTTCGCAGCTCACCACCAAACCGGCCGCCGCCACAACACGGCCGTAACTCCGCACACGGCTCATCCCCTCAATCATAGAGGCCAATTC
>PFND01000046.1 GCA_002791805.1 Alphaproteobacteria bacterium CG_4_10_14_0_8_um_filter_53_9
CGAAGAAATCTCTTCCTGCTTTTCGCTCTTGAAACTTTTGGCCACGGCGCGCAGGGCTTCCGAGGTCGTCTGCCCCGTTTTCATCATCATCCCCATAAAAAAGAAAAAGCGCTCGCGGTCGCGCGGCGTAAACGTGGCACGCCCGCGCGCAGCAAAAAGGCTGCTTTTACTGGAGGGCTTCGAGATCGGCACTGAAGAATCTTTCCAGTTCATCGAGAGACGTCACACCGTGCTTCACATGGTGAAGCCCCTGCGTCAGCATATCGTTCATGCCCGTTGCCGCGGCCTGTTCGCGCACCACATCCAGCCAATCGGGCCGCAGGCGGCTGCTGCTCCACAGGTTGCGAGTAATTTCACGGCGCCACAGCTCCAACACTTCCTCCATGGCAATACGTCCGCTGTGGCCTCTAAAATGACAATGATCGCACCCGTTGCGGTTGGGGCGATAAATCGGCTCACCCGCTTTAAAGCCAAGGTCGCGTATCTGGTTTAAGCTGTCGGCGGTTTGCTGGTCCAGCGTGTAAGGCACTTTGCATTTAGGACAAACCCGCCGCACCAGACGTTGAGAAACAATGCCCCGCACATTGCTAAAAATAAGCTCGGGCGGCACACCACGCTGCAGCAAGCGGTCCATGGTCATAAAGCTGTCGTTGGCGTGCATGGTGGTAATAACCAAGTGACCCAAGTTACCCGCATCAATCACGCGGCGTGTATCTTCGGGGCTTCTCACCTCCCCAATGAACATGATATCAGGATCCAACCCCAACGCGGCGTACATAAAGGTTTCCAGGTTCACACCGCTGGCAAGGTCTTCTTCGGTCTGGATAACGTTATCCATCCGTTCCTCAATTTGTTTTTCATAAGAGATCACGTTCTGCCCGGGGCGCTGGCCACGGCGGATCATCAAACGGCTGGCGGTGGATTTCCCGCTCCCCGTGGGCCCGGCAAAGATAATCACGCCTTCTTCAAAGCGCATCAGCTGGTCAATTTTGTCAATCGTCGCATCACTATAGCCAAAGGTATCCATGCTCCCTTCAAACGGACGAAGGAAACGCATGGCAATCTTGGCCGTGTTTTCCAGCGTAATGGGCTGGGTGGTATAACGAATATCCACACTCTGGCGCGATGTCAGCGGAAAGGTCATCCGGCCATACAGCGGCTTTTTAAAGTTTTCCGCACTCACACCCGCCATGTGGCGCAAGCGGCCCACCACGCGGTCATAAACTTCAGATGGCAGGGCCACAAGCTCTTCCAGCTCGTTATCAATACGCGCCATCACCGTGGGTTTGCGGTTCAAAATTTCAATGTGCAAATCGGAGGCGCCGTTTTTATAGGCCGTGCGCACAATCTCATCCACCAAAGATATAATCGCGTCATCGTTCCCCGCATTAAGCTGGGCATAAGCATTTTCCACCAGAAACTTAAGGCTGTGGCCTTCGCGCTTGGTCATGCGCTCAATCGCCCCCTCAATGCTTTTGGCGCTGGCCCACACAAACACGTGGTTGTTTTTACGATTTCTCAGAATAACTTCCGATTGAAGGCGCTTGTTCGGCAAATCCGCCGCCGCCCAAATCACGTTCCCGCGGCCAAGCTCTATGGGGCACGCGGTGTAATATTGCATAAATTCGCGGTCAATCCCGTCCAGCTGATGGGGGGTAATCTTGGCCATTTCGTCCTCGTTTTTAACGGGAAAATCATAGGCAACCGCCTTATAACGCGCCTGCTGGTTGATAGAAAGCTTACCCGCCTTCCCCAGCACCTCAATCAACGCCTCAGGGTCCTTCTGGACCGTTACGGGCAGATTATGCAAATCGGTGATCGCAATCACCTGATCCGCAATCATGAGGTCAATAATATCCATCGTCTCTTTCGTGCATAAGCCTTTTCACCCAGCACCCTAGCCTACTTAGCCAAAATATACCTTACCTGTACGCATAATAAACCAACCCCCTGTGGCCTTAACGCCAAGAGAAAAAGCCCTGCTAGCCTTTAATTGGTGGACTGACAGCAACAGAAGCTCTGTTAAGGGCCAAAATTGTCCGTACATGCCCCGCACTCAATATAAAATTCAGAAGCATGGCGGGATAAGAACCCATCACCAAAGCAAAGATAAACCGCAAACAAGCCGCCACGATAAAAAATCCCCTCATCGAAGCCCCTTTTCGATAAAATAAAGCATAAGTTGCAATAAACCCAGCTACATAAGGCAGAACATCTACAGGAGTTTCATAAGTAATGGGAATGGCAAGAAGATACAAAAACATAAAAACACCCGCCATAAAAGCGTTCTTGATATAAAGCGCACTCAAATAACGGCCAACCGTCAGCATCACAGCCCCAACAGCCGCCCAGGCCCCCAAGCCTGCATAGTGCAAGGCCCATAAAAAGCTGGCCACAACAACCGTCATCATCAGCAAACGATCATTTTTGTGTGTCGTGGAGTAGATATCCACCCCCGCCGCCATAAAACCAACGAGCTGAACAGCTAAAAAATAACCACTAAAAGAAGTCAGTAGCCCTATAATATCCATCGTCTCTTTCATGCATAAGCCTTTTCATCAAACACCCTGGCCCAAATCAAGTGTTAACGGCAGCCCTGCACAGCATAAAGCCTGGAGGAGGGGTGGCAATATGGAGACGGGCTTGCTTTTCCTCCCCCTTTTTCCTATATCTCTCTCACATTCAGTAATGTTTTTCGCCGCAGCATCCCGCCGCAGCGTACCCCTTCCCGTCTCGGGAGAAAGGACATACCATGCTCATGGCATTCATAATCGCCATAATCCTGTTGGCTATCCTGCTCGCCATCGAAACGCCTATTGGAAGTTTCCACCAAACTCTCGCCAACGAGATGCGGAGCGGTCTGCTCAGTGGCAAGCTCGTCGGCCTCACGGCCTTCGCCATCTTCTGGGCCTGCCTCGCCATCCTTTTTGGCATCGCCCAAAACATGGAGGACGCCTTGGATGCAGGGGGGTTTCAAAATCTTGAACTCTTCGCCGCCCCTGGCCTGCACCTCGCTGCCTTCGTCTTTCTGGGGGGTCTGGTCCACTTCGGCCTCACCCTCAACCGAACCCCGTAAACCAAAGGCGGTCGATCTCATTCCAGAGATCGACCGCCTTTCGCGTTGAGCCGTGTAAAAACGTCTAGCCCCCCACTTGCGCCACAATCCACGCCAGCGCCGCATCCACATCCTCAAAGCTGTGGTCTACGTAGGTCTCGTGTTCCTGGGGCGTTTTCCTAATCAAAAGCGTGGTAAAACCGTTCGCTTTGGCTTCCACAAGGTTGGCTGCGCTGTCTTCCAGCATAAAGTGATGCAGAAACACTGTCTCCGGGAACATCTCCATCACATGACGATACGGGTGAGGGTCCAGCTTCGTGCGGCCGTTCATGGCAGCAATATCATGCACACGCTCAGGCGGAAAATAAGGCGAGAGCCCTAAAGCCTCCAGCATCGGCAAGGTATAAATTTCCGCCAAACCGTGGGTAATCATAGCCAGTTCGCAATTAAGGGCTTTCAGCGCATCAAGGCGGGCAAGCGTATGCGGTAAAAGGGTAGCTTTACCTCGCGCCCCCTCCAGCATAGCCGGAGATATCCGCCGCCCCACGTGCTGCGCCCACGCATCATCTCGGTTGTGGCGGCGGGCAAAGCCATAAATAGTATTGCCTTCTTCGGCATTCAACATGCGGCAATGGGCCACAAAATCATCAAAATGAGGGAAGGAAAGACCCAAATCCTCCCGCACAACAACCTCTAAACCCGTAAAAAAGCCGTTGGCCATGTGTTGGCCGGTCATCGCCAGTGTATCGTCAAAATCAAAAACAACCAGGGCAGTCATAAATCATCCTTTACTCTCTGTAAAAGCGTGTATGCGTGAAAAAGAAAAGGCCCGTCAAGACCTAAAAAAACTGGTGGGCGGCGAGAGGATTGAACTCCCGACCCTCTCCGTGTAAAGGAGACGCTCTACCGCTGAGCTAGCCGCCCCAACCAGAAATGCTTATAAAGTGCATTTAAACTTAACACAACCCCTTGACCACGGTTTTATCTGCCTCTATAACCAGCGCGTTCGACCAATGCGGAGGCGTAGCTCAGTTGGTTAGAGTACAGGCTTGTCACGCCTGGGGTCGCGGGTTCGAGTCCCGTCGCTTCCGCCATTTATTTTTCCCCGAACCCACCCCCAAATTTCCTAAAATCCTACCGCCCCGCCGTATAGGCCACACTCACCACATCCACGCGCACGGCCCCGGCCCGCTTCAGCGCAATGGCGCAGGCCCGCACCGTACCCCCCGTGGTCACAATATCATCTAAAAGCATCACATGACGCCCTTCAAAAACCCGTGCATCGGCCGCAAAATCCACACCCCGCAGGGCCAGCCGCTGTTTGCGTGTTTTATGAACCTGCCCATCCGTCTTTGTCAGCCGCGTAAGCCCGCCAAGGCTCACCTCGCACCCCAGCCTGCGCGCAAGCGTGCGCGCCAAAACCGCCGTGTGGCTAAACCCGCGCCACCGCAAACGGCTCGCATGGCTGGGCACGGGCACTATCAAGGCATTCGCAGGCACCACGCCCACCGCATCCGCCATCCAGCCCGCCAAAAGGGGCGCAAACCGAACCCCACCGGAAAACTTCAGACCCAGAATCACCTCTCGCACTGGCCCGTCATATAAAAACGGCGCGGTGAAGGAATCAATCGCCGCCGGCATCACAGGGGCCACAACAAGTTCCTTGTTCCACCACGGCAGGGCTTTGTAGCACGCCGTGCACAGCACAGGCTCCACCGCGCGCCAGTGCAAGCGACATCCGCACGCCGCACAG
>PFND01000003.1:0-3205 GCA_002791805.1 Alphaproteobacteria bacterium CG_4_10_14_0_8_um_filter_53_9
GGGAAAGCGCATGCCCCTCAATATGGTTCACGGGGATAAACGGCTTATTCGCCGCCACCGCCAGCGTTTTGGCAAACATACTTCCCACCACAAGCGCCGTAGTAAGCCCGGGCCCCACAGAGGCTGCCACCGCATCCATATCTTCCATCCGCAAGCCCGCGTTGTTAAGCGTGCGGGCCACAAGGTCGGGCAGGCGTTCGGCATGGGCGCGGCTGGTCAGCTCAGGCACCACGCCACCATAAGGGCGGTTGGGCTCAAGCTGAGAGAAAAGAACATCAGCCAGAATCACACGGTCAAGGGGTGCCGCCACATCCACCACAGCCACGGCGGTTTCGTCACAACTGGTTTCAATGGCGAGAATCTTCATAAGGCTCACCCTATCTCACTTTAAAGGGGCCGCCCACACCCATCCACATAAAAAACTGTGCGCCCACACAACACCCCCTCACGCAAAGCCGCAGGCCCCCCTCCCAAAGCGGGGCAAAACCTTGCATACTCGCCCCATGTATTGGTTAGATCTCCTGATTATCCTCGCGATAGGCATCTTCGTGGCCACGCGCTTTTTCGGCTTTAAACTGCCGGATGACCCCACGCCCAAGGGTAAACGTGAAGGCTGGAAGGATCTTATCGATAAACTCCAACCTCCCAATCCGCACCAGCCGGCAGAGCAAAAAAGCGATGGCATCCCGCTGGAAACGCAAAAAGCAGCCGCAAAAAAACCTGTCAAACTCACAGGTCTCGCCGCCATAAAAGAGGCAGATCCCGGCTTTGAAGAGGCCACCTTCCTCCACGGGGTAGAAAAAGCCTATCATTATTTTTATGAAAGCTGGAACGCGCAGGATGAAGAGGCCCTCGCCCATCTCGCCAGTCCCCAGCTTATGGAAAATCTGGCCCCTCAAATGGAGGATTTCGAGACACGCGACACAATCCCCAATGTGGCCGTGGAAAAAATCACTCACCTGAGGATTGAAAGCGCGCGCCTCGCAGGCCGCACCGCCATCATCGAGGTCAGCATCACCGCCAAGCAGAGAGAAGGCGAAGGCACCAAAACAGGCCCGCTGCAAACCGTCACCCAAACATGGGTGCTCGCCCGCCCCCTCACAAGTTCCGATCCCAACTGGGAGCTCGCCAACATAAAACGTGATGCGTTAGATGCTTAATCCCCGATGAATCTTCTCACCCGCAAACCGAAGGATACTTACGCCGCTGCCGTTATTGGTGCGGGGGCATGGGGCACGGCGCTGGCACACAGCATGGCGCGGGCAGGGCATAAAGTTTTGTTGTGGGATAGGGATGAGTCTGTCGCGCAGGATATTTTACAAACAGGCGAAAACCGGCGCCGCCATCCAGGCATCGCTCTGGCTTCCGGGGTCACGCCCACAAGCACCTTGGCGCAGTGCACGGCCGAGGCGGATGTTCTCCTTATCGCTCTGCCATCCGAGCATAACGAGGCCATGGCCGAAAAACTCGCCCCTCTTCTTAAAAAAAATCATACCCTCGTCGTCACCAGCAAAGGGTTTAGAGAGAAGGACGGCGCCTTTCTCACTACCCTCTGGCAGGAAAAAATGGCCAAAGGCAGCAACATCGCCGTCCTCACAGGCCCCACTTTTGCGCGCGAGATGATGGAAGAAAAAATCACCACCATGCTGGTGGCAAGCCCTCATGCGCCCACACGGGCAAAACTCGCCATGCTTCTGGAATCTCCTTTTGTCCGCCTGTACGAGAGCGATGATATCATCGGCGCCCAAATCGGCGGGGCCCTCAAAAATGTGCTCGCCATCGGCAGCGGTATTGTCGATGGACTGGAGATGGGGAACAACGCCCGCGCCGCCCTTCTCACACGCGGTCTGGTAGAGATCGGCCGTTATATTCAGGCCAAAGGGGGCGAGCCTCAAACCGCTTACGGCCTCGCAGGTATGGGAGATTTACTGCTCACCGCCACCTCGCAACTCTCACGCAACTACCGCTTTGGGTATCTGGTGGGTAAAGGCACGCCGGTTACCGAGGCACGGCTTAAAACAGGCACCGTAGAGGGCATCCTCGCCGCCCGCATCACCACCCTGCAAGCCCAAACTCTGGGGATAGATCTCGCCATTATCAGCGCCATAGATGGTATCCTGCACGGCGATGTAACACCTCTTCAAGTCATAGATTATCTCATGCAACGCCCCCGCCAGAAGGAGTTTATATGATGAAAAATATCCTCTTCACCTTCTTAATACTTTTCATGGCAGCCACGGCCCACGCCCGCACATGGCAACCGGGTTCACCCCTCCCGCAAAACAGTCCTCTCCCCGCAACCCTTGCCCAACTGCAAGAGGATAAGGAGGATGTTTATACCGCCGGCATCATGGTCAATCTGGGTCTGGGGCCAGAAAATCCCACGTGGGCCCTCACCCAAACCGCCAAGGATATTTTGCTCGCCAAACTTTTTCTAGAAGAGACAAAGCCCACAACAGAAGATAAAATCACGCTTCAAGCCAAAGCGCCTGAGCCCTCTTATAAAGGCCTCACCCTCCGCCTCACCCGGGCAGATGGCAGACGGTATGAAGAAATACATCTGTTTAACGGTCGCATCACCTCAAAAGGAAAAACCCTTAAAAAAGATATCGGCCGCCAGATAGAATACTGGCTCTGGGGCACCGCCCGCGTGCGGAGAGAGGTCGTTATGGCAGGCCGCGTCATGCCCGTCCTTACATTCAATCAGTGCCGTCTCATGGCCCAGCAAATCGTCGAGACCACACCCCGCCAATGCGTACTTGCCGATGGCGATGTCCTGCTGGAAACCTCAGAGCCTTTAAGCAAAAAAGTCCTCACCACAACTAATTTCAAGAGCTGTCTGGAAAACGGCATCGGCCTCATCAACACCTTCCCACGCCGTTGTGTGGGCCACGGTGGCCGTGTCTTTACCGAGCCTCCCCGCCTGTTCGAGTATGAGATTCCAAGCGATATGCCGCTGGCAACCCCGCTCACCAACCCGCTGGATCCCACTCTGCAAGGCACCACCACCAGCCCCACAGCACCCGCTCCCCTCCAAGGCGCCCTCACCGTGACAGAAGATCCCTCGCCAACAGCCCCTCCGGCAGGAGACATCTCCTCCTCGGTCATCGCCCCCACCTCACCCACTTTAGAGGCGGCCGCACCTGCATCCACCACCATCCCCTCAGCAACGGATATTAAGAACATAGCACCCACAGATCCTACC
>PFND01000003.1:3297-4779 GCA_002791805.1 Alphaproteobacteria bacterium CG_4_10_14_0_8_um_filter_53_9
CCCCGCCTCTCCAAACTACTGGCTCATCAAGTCAGAGCCTTATAAATACAGCTTTTCCCAACTCAAAAAAGACGGTCAAACCCTCTGGGATGGCGTGCGCAACTACACCGCCCGCAACCACCTTAACAGCATGAAACTAGGCGATATTTGCCTTTTTTATCACAGCAACGAAGGCCTGGAAATCGTCGGCTCCGCCATCGTCACCAAAACCGCCGAGCCCGACCTCACCGTCACCCCCGAAAAGCTTACAAAAGATGGTAAAAATCCCTGGGTTGTCGTCACCGTCGCCCCCCACGAGACATTTAAAAAAACCTTTACACTTCAACAAGCTAAGCAAGATAAAAACCTGCAAAACATGGCCCTTCTCAAATACGGCCGCCTCTCCGTCCAACCCGTCACACCCGATGAATATACCTATATACTAGAAAAGACAAAAGCTTAAGCAGCGCTTATCGCAGGCTCAAACGTAATATCTGCCTCAAGGTTCCCTGCCAGAACATCCAAAATCCGCCGTGTCGCATGGCCATCTCCATAAGGGTTCACAGCACGTGCCATCTTTGCATAAACCTCTTTATTTTCAAGAAGTTCCGCAACAGAACTGACAATTTTTTCTTCCGTCGTCCCCACCAGTTTAGCTGTCCCGGCCACAACACCTTCAGGGCGCTCGGTCAGGTCGCGCATCACCAGCACAGGCTTGCCAAGGGCGGGCCCTTCTTCTTGCAACCCGCCAGAATCCGTGAGGAGAAGGTGGCAATGCATCATCAGGTTTACAAAATCAGGGTAGTCCGCAGGGTCCGTAAGGATAACATTGGGTATGCCGCCCAAAAGCTCATGTACAGGCCCCTGTACATGGCGGTTCAGGTGCACAGGATACACAAATTTAGTATCTTCGAAGCGCGTGGCAAGCGTGGCAATCGCATGGCAGATGTGCTTAAAACCTTCGCCATAATTTTCGCGGCGGTGGCCTGTCACCAAAACAAACTTATCATCTTTCATAAGGCCTGCCGGCAAAGCTCTGGGGGTAAGGGTTAAACGCTGGCGCGTATCCAAAAGCGCATCCACCACCGTGTTTCCGGTAATGTGCACGTGTCCCGTCAAATTTTCATCAAACAACGCCTGCGCCGCGGTGGATGTCGGGGCAAAATGCCAATGGGCAAGGGGGGCAATCAAGCGCCGGTTGGCTTCTTCAGGGAAAGGCGCATAAAGGTTACCCGTACGCAAACCCGCTTCCACATGGGCAACTTTAATATGGTGACGCCGTCCAAGGCCATCTCCCAGGTTTTTACGCACAAAATAATCATAGCCATAATAAGCGCACAATGCCGCCATAAAGGCTGTCGTCGTATCTCCCTGCACCACCACAACATCTGGCTGGTCGTGTTCCATAATGCCGTGCAAACCTTCTAAAACCTTGCCGGAAAGGCGAGCCAACGGCTGCCCAGGTTCCATCACATCCAGCGTATAATCGGGCACAATGTCAAA
>PFND01000025.1 GCA_002791805.1 Alphaproteobacteria bacterium CG_4_10_14_0_8_um_filter_53_9
CCGTATCGGCCGCACCCAGCTTATAAACCTTGGCCATCGGAACCTCTAAAACGCGCCGCATATCCCCTTGTACAAATTTGCTCAGGTCTGCAGGGGTTTTCACACCCACAAGGCTCACCATAGCTTCAAACAAGCTGTCGGCCATGGCCACATTGTGGCTGGCCAGCGCCACCATTTGTTTGTGGCGTACCTTCAGGCGGTCGTTTTCTTCCGTCACTTTGTCCGCCTTGGCGGCATGCAGGCTGATAATGTTGCCGCCTTTTTTGGGCAGCATCAACGCGCCAAGGTCATTTTTAAAATCTTCAAAAAAAGTGGGGTGAGAGGTCAGCCAGGCCAAAACCTGTTTGCCCGTCAGGCGGGGTGCAGAAGGTTTTTTAGGGGCAGAACGCCGCGTGTTTACACCCTTGGCAGAGGAGGCTTTTTTGGGTGTTTTCTTCAGGGTGGCCATGCTTTCAGTCATCATGTCAGCTTTCTTGTCAGGGGAGATAAGCAGTGTCTCCCATAATCTTGTGTCGGCGGCAGGGTTCGGGAACGTCCCCCCGCCAGATAAACCGCGGAGCAGCGGTTTCCCTCTTGAGCCCACACCCCCTTCGGGGGGTTTGGTGTTTTCCGCTTACCCCATAAGCTATCTCATGCTAACGTGGCCGCCAATGAAGAGCCTGCAACCCGCCCCGCCCGCTGTGTCCCAAATGCCAAAGGCTGGCGATGTTCAGGGCAGCCCCACCGCGGTGGATGTTATGGTGCCGCTGGCGCTCCCCCAACTGCTCACCTATCTGCTGCCGTACCCGGTGCCTGCAGGCACATGGGTAGAGGTTCAGGTCGGCACCAAAACCTATAACGGCATTGCCACCACAGCCCCATCTTTGCTGCCGCAAAAGCTCAAGCAGGCCAAGGTGGTGGAGGATGTTCCCGCACTCCACCCCACAACACTCGCGTTTTATCGGTGGGTCGCGCGTTACACGCTGTCCGCACCGGGAGAACCCCTGCGCGTTGCCCTCCCCAAAGCGCACATCCCGCCTCTTCCCAAAACGGCAAAAGCACAAAAAGCGCTGGAGACACCGTGGAAAATAAACGAAGCCACGCCGCCCACCCTTAATCCGGCACAAAAAGAAGCCGTTGATCTTCTCCAGGCGGAAGATACGTTCAAAACCACCCTGCTGGATGGCGTGACAGGCAGCGGAAAGACCGAGGTGTATTTCGCCCTGCTGCCAAAGCTGCTGGAAGCGGGGAAACAAGTCCTCATTTTGGTGCCGGAAATTGCCCTCACCCCACAATGGATAGACCGCTTTGGGGCCCGTTTCGGCGTCCCGCCGCTCGTGTGGCACAGCAACCTTGCCGCGGGCGCACGGGCGGCCACATGGCACCGTGTGGCACGGGGAGAACCCGTGGTCGTCCTCGGTGCACGCTCGGCGCTGTTTTTGCCGTTTCAAAATCTGGGCCTCGTGGTGGTGGATGAGGAGCACGATCCCTCCTACAAACAAGGGGAGGCCTTTCGGTATCACGGGAGAGACGCCGCCATCCAGCTTGCCCGCAGCTGGGGCGCCCCTGCGGTGCTTGCCAGTGCCACCCCAAGTTTAGAGACCTTTCATCACGCAGGGACAGGCAAGTACCAGCATCTTATTCTGCCCACGCGCCACGGCGGTGCCACCATGCCCACACTAAGGCTGATTAACCTGAAAGAGAACAAAACGGACGCACGAGATTATCTCGCCACCCCCCTGCGCGAGGCCATGCAAAAACGGCTGGATGACGGCCAGCAAACGCTGCTCTTTCTCAACCGCCGCGGTAACGCGCCGCTGCTGTTATGCACCAGCTGCGGCACACGGAGAGATTGTCCCAATTGCGATGCCACTCTGGTTGTGCACGGAGACGAAACCCGCTGCCACCACTGCGGATACAGAGAGCCCACACCGGATATCTGCCCCTCGTGCGAAAGCCCGGATATGCGCGCCTATGGCCCGGGCACCCGCAGCTTGGCGCAAGAGGCGCAGCGCGTCTTTCCAAATGCCCGTATTGCGGTGGCGGATAGCGATACCACAGGCACCACAGGCAAACTGGCCGAGCTCATGAACGAGCTGGCCGAGCAAAAAATAGATATCATCATCGGTACGCAAATGCTCACCAAAGGGCACCACTTGCCGCATCTTACCCTCGTGGGCGTTATCGATGCGGATATGTCGCTGGCTCACGGAGACGCCCGCGCGGCCGAGCGCACCTATCAACTCCTCGCCCAGGTGGCAGGCAGGGCAGGGCGGGCCAAGCTGGCGGGGGAAGTCCTCATTCAAACCTTTAACCCCACGCACCCGCTGTTTAAAGCGTTGCTAAGCGGAGATAGAGATACCTTTTACGGAGAAGAACTGGAGAACCGAAAAACCTTCGGAGATCCTCCCTTCGGCCGCGCGCTCGCCCTGCAACTTTCAGGGCTGGAGGATAATCTCACCCTGCAGGCCGCGCGCCAACTCGCGCAATCTTTCGCCCATTATTTTCCAAAAAAAGAAGGTACGCCCACCGTCCTGCTAGGCCCCGCCCCCGCTCTCATCAAAAAAATCCGCAACCGCTACCGCTATCGCCTGCTGGTCAAAGCCCCGGCACACAATCACGCCCAAATTCTTAAGTGGATAGAATCCACGCCGCTCCCTAAAAACATCAGGCTGGATATCGATATAGACCCCGTCTCCGAAAGCTAAGCTAGACAACGTCCCCCAACCCCGTGTAGTGTCAGGCCATGATTCGTAAAGCCCTCAAACATCCTGTCTTTCAAGAGGTTTCGCAACTCTCGCTCAACACCTTCGGCACGGTGTTGATAAGCCTTGCGGGCAGCATCGCGCTCGCCCGCGGCCTCGGGCCGGAGGTTCGGGGTATGTATGCCTGGATGACGTCTTTGGCAGGCGTTCTCGCCGTCATAGCACTCATCGCCCCCTATAATTCCGCGCGCAAACTGGGCGCAGGCGGGCCAGAGACAGACTGGCCGCGTTGGCTGGGCACCATCACCACACTTAACCTTGTGGGGGCGCTGCTCACCTTGCCGCTTCTTGCATGGGCGCTCACCTTCCCCATCGGGAGAGATTATCCATGGCTCGTCATCATCGCATGGCTCAGTGTACCCGCTCAAATTCTTATCAATACCACCACAGCTTTTATGCACATGCGGCGCAGGTTGTGGGATACGCTTCTCACAGGCTACATCCCCAAAATTATGGGGGTGGCTCTGGTGATCATCGCATGGGGGCTGGGGGCGTTAACGCTTGCGTCTGCCGTGGTGTTTAATACGCTGTCGGCAATTTTGGGTGTACTGGCATGCTTGTGGTTTCTTAATATTTCGCCAAGGCTATGGCATTTTGGTCTGCTTCATACCAAGGGGATAAAAAGATTTCTAGGTGCCGGCTGGCTTGCCGGGTGGACACTCTTTGTCCTTCCCAAAATCCCCCTTCTTATCGGGCCGTATTATACATCGCTGGAAGATATCGGGCACCTCAGTATCGCCTCCAGTTTGTACGAGATGGGGATGATTCTCCCCATGCTCCTCACCTCCGTATTGGTCAGCCATTTCACGCGTGCTGGTCATGTGCCCCATAAAAGTAAAATGCTCCTTGCAAGCTTTGTCGGCATGGCGCTCATGTCCATCGCGGCGTGGGTGGTGTCTCCCTATATTATTCCGTGGCTTTTCGGGGCCGAGTTCGCACCCAGCATCTATCTCTTCCATCTCTATTTGTTGGGGTGGGTTTTGCAAGGGCCACTGGCCGTGGCTACAGGGGCTGTCACTGCCAAAGGCTTTGCAGGCCTTATGGCATGGCCGCCGCTGGCAGGGTGTGTTGTGTGCTTGGGGTTGTGCATGGTGCTCATGCCGCAAGGCGGTGCCGCGGGGGGTGTGCTGGGGGTTTTAGGGGGCACCACGGTGCAGTTGGTGGTGCTGGGCCTTTTAGCCTTAAGGCACAAATAAATAAGTTAAGCCCGCACCTGCCGCACGGGTAAAATCCCCACAGGGCCGGCAGGCACGGTGTAATCCCGCCGCACCACAGGGGCATAAGGCCGCCAGAGAGCATGGCAGAAAGTCCGTAAAAGCCCCACGCGCCACAACACACCCATGGCACTCTCCAGTATCAACCAAACAAAAGCTTTTATTCTGGTCATACGAGAAGGCGCAGGCATGTTCACCGTATGAAAAGCCGTCATCGTTGCCTCCCACGTCGGGCCATCAGGGGTAGGCATCACGGCGCGCGTCAGGCCGTCATCATGCCACGCTAAAATCTCTGTCGCCACATCCCGCACACGGCACACCATAGGTCCGGCATCCTTGGGCGGTTTTGTCACCCAGTAAAAACCGTTGGCCTTGGCCTGGGCAAGCTGTAAATCCCACGGGCTGTCTTGGTCAGAAAAACTGGGGAGGTACAGGCACAATCCCGCCGCCACATCACCGTGTCTCACAGCGTTGGTCAGGCGGTCTTCTGCCAGCAGTTTTCCTGCGGTATAGGCACTCACACGCCACGGTGTCAGGCCGCCATTTGCCCGCGCGGGGTTAAAGCGGCTGGGGCCTGTAAGGCTGGCCACAGTCTGGGCCAGCACCACACGGCCCACACGGCCTTTTGCCACACGCAAAACCCGGGCCATCAAGGCATCATTAGCGGCAGGGTTACCGTGCACATTGGCAAGGTGAACCAAGGTCGTGGCCTGCACCTGCGGGTGGCGCAAAAACACATCCCACGTCATCACCGTCAGTCCCGCAGCTTCAAACAAGGGGCGTAGTCGCGTCCCCAAAAATCCGCCGGCACCGGTCATCACAATGTCCACATGGTCAGGGACATGCACTTCAGAGGCCTCCGCCGCAAGGGTGGCCACACGGGTGGCCATGGCCGCAATCATCAAACCTGTGTTGGCATAGCCGCTGTCAGGTATCAGGCTGCCATCCGCCACAAAAAGGTTGGTCATGTCCCAAACTTTACCCGTAGCATCACACACGCTGTCTTTAGGAGAAAAACCCATGCGTGCCGTACCGCTGTGGTGGGCTCCCGTGCCCAGGGTCTCGCGCCAGTCTGGCAACATGTGCCAATCTGTAACATGGCGTCCTAAAAGGTGGGTCAGTCGGGCCACAGCTTCCTCGGTCTCGGTAAAAAAACTGTCCTCCAAATGCCAGTTGCGCCAAAGCTTTCCTGTTGTGTCTCGCCCGACCGAGACACCTGCATCAGGGTGTTGGCTGCTCACCATCACCAAATGAAAACGGGTTGTTTTAATCCTCAGCCCTATTTTAAGAGAGAGCACATCCAGCACATCATTAACATGAGAGAGCAAGCGGAGATATCCGCCCACCCGCCACGGGTGGTTGCGCACATCGGTAATGGCACTTTCCACCCGCCCGCGTTTGGCAGCACTTCTCATCTGGTAGGCAGGGCGTAAATAAAACGCCACAGGGCCGTGGGGGGTATCCATACGCAGGGGCACGCGCACACCCGCGCCCACATCGGGCACGTTGCGGTTCCAAAGCTTGTAAAGTCCGTCATGGGTCAGGCTCACCTCGGCCACAAAGCCTGTCGGGTGGTCTTCATAAAAACATCCTGCCAAGGGGGCCACGTGCTGTAAAATATCGGGGGTAGCAAGGCCGCCCGCCGCCACAATAAACACATCGCCGTCTATCTGGCGCGTCTCGCCCGCCGCGGTTATAACGTCTATGTTTTTCACAGGCCCGTCAGCATCACGCACAGGCAAGGCCCGCCCGCGCACCACAGTCACCCGAGAAGATAGCCCCAGGCTCTGCCACAAGTTACGGCGAGATAACGGGTAGAAAAGCCCTTCGCCCAACATCGCTTGGGGTATGCCTGCCGCCACATAATCATCACGCAGCCGGGCGCTTGCCGCCTGCATATCTTCAAAGGTAGCGCCACTTAAAAGGGGCATCACTTTTCGGATGGAGGGTAAAAGCGTCTCCCAGCTTACAGGCCAATTTTCCAGAACAGATTTTTCAGGGATAATCAAACCATTGTGCCAAAAGCGGGTGGTGCCGCCACAGCCTTGTCCCACATGGGGCATAACGCGCGGAGGAATCCCTCTCTCCTCAACATCCGCAGGGCCGTCACCCTCTTCAATAATCATGGTCACGGTGTGGCCGTCAGCAAGCAGAGTTTCAGCGGCAATACATCCGCCAAGCCCGGCACCAATAATAACAAATCGCTTTTTTTCAGGAGGAGAGGGAGGGGTCGCAGACATGAGACGACCTTAGCCCGAGCCCTTCCCTCACACAACCCCACCTGCCCCCTTGCCAAGCGCCAAAGTATCAGTTAAAAGCACGCCATATATCAGATAAAAGCAGAGGAAAAGATCATGGCCCGTACCATACCGTTCAACAAAATGCGCAACATCGGCATCATGGCCCACGTGGATGCAGGTAAAACCACCACATCCGAGCGTATTTTGTTTTACACAGGTAAATCTCACAAAATCGGTGAAGTGCACGAAGGTGCCGCCACGATGGACTGGATGGCGCAAGAGCAAGAGCGTGGTATCACCATTACCTCTGCCGCCACCACCGCCATGTGGAAAGATACGCAAATCAACCTGATTGATACCCCAGGACACATCGATTTTAACATCGAGGTCAAACGCTCCGTCCGCGTGCTGGATGGTCTTATTGCGGCCTTCTGTTCCGTATCAGGGGTAGAGCCTCAGTCCGAAACAAACTGGGGTCACGCCACCAACTACGGTGTGCCACGTATTTGCTTTGTGAACAAAATGGACCGTGTCGGTGCCGATTTCATGCGCGTCGTGAAGATGATCCGCGATCGCTTAAAAGCCAACGCTATTCCTATTCAAATCCCCGTGGGGAAAGAGGATTACCTCCAAGGGGTGATCGATCTCGTCCGCATGAAGGCCCTCATCTGGAAGGGTGAAGATTTAGGCGCAGATTGGGATGAAACAGACATTCCTGCCGATCATCTGGACGCCGCCAAAAAAGCGCGCGAAGAGCTGATTGAAGCCGCCGTCGAGTTTGACGATGAAGCGATGAATGATTACCTGGAAGGTAAAGAGCCATCCGAAGAGATGCTGAAAAAGTGCATCCGTAAAGGAACGCTCACCATGAAGATGTTCCCCGTCTGCTGTGGGTCTGCCTTTAAAAACAAAGGTGTTCAACCCCTGCTGGATGCCGTGCTGGATTATCTCCCCTCCCCGGATGAAATTGCCGATAAAAACCTGGAAGGTATTAAAGAAGATGGCACCCATGTCATCCTTAAAGTAGCGGATGAGCAGCCCATGGCCGCCCTCGCCTTTAAAATCGCAACCGATCCGTTCGTAGGCTCCCTCACCTTTGTACGGGTCTACACAGGTGTCATCACCAGCGGTTCTGCTGTGTATAACTCCGTGCGTGAGCGTAACGAGCGCATCGGCCGTATCGTAAAAATGCACGCCAACAAGCGTGAAGAAGTGACCGAGCTCCGCGCGGGTGATATCGGTGCCGTTATCGGCCTGAAAGATACCCGTACGGGCGATACCTTGTGCGATATCAAAGATCCCGTGGTGCTGGAAACCATTAAAGCGATGGAACCCGTTATCTCCATGGCCATCGAGCCCAAATCCAAGGCAGACCAAGAGAAAATGGCCATCAGCCTGGGTAAACTCATGGCAGAAGATCCCTCCCTTCGTGTTTATACCGATGAAGACAGCGGCCAAACCATCATGTCAGGTGTGGGCGAGCTCCACCTTGAGATTACGGTGGATCGCATGAAGCGCGAGCACAAAGTAGAAGTGGACACAGGCGCCCCGCAAGTGGCCTACCGTGAGACCATTACCGTACCTGCCGATTGTGAAGGTAAGCACGTCAAGCAGTCCGGTGGTCGTGGTCAGTATGGTCACTGCTGGATTCAGTACGAGCCGAACGAAACCGGTAAAGGGTTTGAGTTCATCAACAAAATCGTCGGTGGTACCATTCCCAAGGAATATATTGTGCCTGTCCAGCAAGGGGTAGAAGAAGCCCTGAAAAACGGGATGTTGGCCGGCTACCCCGTGGTGGATGTCAAAGCCACTCTGCATGATGGATCTTTCCACGATGTGGATAGCTCCGAGATGGCCTTTAAAATGGCGGGTATCCTGTCCGTGAAGGAAGCGGCCAAAAAATGCCGTCCTCAACTGCTGGAACCCATCATGAAGATGGACGTCATCTGCCCGACCGAGTTCATGGGTGATGTGATCGGAGATCTCTCCTCACGCCGCGGGATGATTCAGGGGACAGAAGATCTCGGTGGCCAAACCATCGTGAAAGCTGCCGTGCCGCTGGCCAGCCTCTTCGGCTATGTCACCACGCTTCGCAGTATGACCCAGGGCCGTGGCCAACCCTCCATGGAGTTCAGCCACTACGATGCCGTGCCTGCCAACGTCGCTCAGGAGATTGCTGCCAAACGCAACGCGTCCTAAGCAAAATCTCAGCCCGAAAAAAAGCCGCCCCAAAGGGCGGTTTTTTGGTTCCCATGACAAAATGTCAAAAAAGAAGAATACAAAAAACGCCGCCCGAAGGCAGCGTTCAAAGCCCCCCAAGGGAGCCGTCGCGAGTGCTACAAAGCAGCAAGTTTAAGGCGTCCAGCTTGGTCAATCGCCGCCTCTGTCCACCACGCAGGGCGGGCGATAAAGGCGGGCTGGCTCGCCGGCACATTCATGCGGGCTTCCACGGCCTTCACCGCGTCAGGGTCAACCAGCACATGTGCGGTGGTCTTGCTGTCGGGCAGGCTCGGTCGCTTCATCTTCATGTCAGGGTCAGCCGTGCCCAGCCCCCACACAAGGAGGTACAAGGCGCCTCCAAGCAAAAGAAGAATGAGAATAGCCAGAGAAAAACGACGAACCCATTTCATAGGGTCGGCTTTTTGTTCGGGGTCATCCAACCACTTGTAATTCGTCATGGTCACCTCCAAGGGGGTTCGTGTTAAAACGGTATAAAGTGTATTCAATAAAGACCTACCCACAAAACACCGCCACGTCAACCCCGCAAACGCCAAAACCGCCGCCCTCATCAAAAGGGGCGACGGTTTATTGCGGGGGAAACCTGAGCACAGGGGGCGGCGTTACAACCGTCACCGTGGGCAAAAGCTTCACATACTCATGGTCTATCCACCACGTTTGGGTAAACGTGAAAGGCGGTCTCACACCCATGTAAGCATCAAGAGGCCTCTGTTCCCACAACGCCATCCTGACGGGTGGCAAGGGGGATGAGTCAAGGGGGGGAGTGAGGTGTTTCCAACTCAACTCCAAAACGCACACCAGCCCAAAGGCCAGCAGATGCAGGAAGAGACGTCCTACATGGCGCATAGAGTCTTCCCATGCTTGTCTTGCCGAGAGGCCGCATAAGGGCACTTGTTCACAAGCGCCCACTGGACCGAAAGCGGAATGCGATAAGCAGGATGAACCTCCAGCCATTCCATCGACAAGCGAGGCATGAAAGAAGAGCGATCTGCGTTAATCACAGGTGCCGTAGCCGGGATAGCCGAGGCTACCACCGTCACCCGCCCGCCTTTCACCACAGGTGCCTCAGCGCTCAGGCTCGGGGCGATGCCATAGTAATAGACAGCCCAAATCCCCAGAGCCAGCGCAACAATAAGCAGCAGGACAAAGAAAATGCGCCACTTGGCCAGCTTCTCCATGCGGTCGTCGTCATCGTTAAAAGACATCGTAACCTCCGTGGTTGTCTATCAAGGTGGTAAACACCTAGAAAAAAAGAAAAGAAAGCATCAGTCCGACAATCAGCGAGATGCCGACAGTGAGAAACCAAAGAGCTTTCTTAGGATGTTTCTCCAGAAAAACTTCCCAGAGCTTCCAAAGTCGGTGTAGCCAATCCATGGCACCCTCCTGTGTGAGAAAAATAAATGTGGTCGTTAAATTAGTTAGTATACAAAAAAGCCAAAACTGTCAAGCCTCTTGCTCACATCGCGCAGCTCTGTTAAATAACCCTCATGAAATTGACGCTCACCACCCCCACAGGCACCGTGCTGGATACGGACGCCACCTACGCCAATCTTCCTGGAGACATGGGAGATTTTGGCGTCCTTCCCGGCCACATTAACCTGGTGAGCACGCTGAGAGACGGCAGCACCCTCACCGTCAAAACGGCAGATGGCAAAGCGCTTGCCTATACAGTCAAGGGCGGCTTTGCAGAGGTCAAGACCGAAGGCCTCACCCAAACCAAAATCACCATTTTAACCGAGACTGCCGAGCAGGCCTAAGCTTCGCTTAGCCCCACGAGGCTCCGCGCAAACGCCGCCGCCTCAAAATTCCCAAGGTCATCCACGCCTTCACCAATACCCAGATAATAAACGGGCAGGGGCGTCTCTAAAGCCGCCAAAGCCAGCAAAAAGCCGGCCTTCGCACTGCTGTCCAACTTGGTGACAATCAAACCATCCACGCCTGCTTCCGCGCCAAAAGCTTCAACCTGGCGCAACACAGCCTGCCCCTGCGTCCCGTCCAAAACCAAAAGCGTGTGGTGGGGTGCCTCGGGCAAAAGCTTGGCCACCACACGCCTGATTTTGCCCAGCTCGGCCATCAGGTCGGCACGGTTGGGCAAACGGCCCGCCGTATCAATCAGCACCACGTCGTAAGCCTCATTCATGCCTTTTTTCACCGCGGCATAGGCAACAGCTGCCGCATCGCCGCCAGCGTCTACAAGGTCGGCTCCAGCGCGTTCAGCCCACACACTCACCTGCTCGGTGGCCCCGGCTCTAAAGGTATCCCCCGCCGCCGCCAGAACACGCTTGCCTGCCGCCTGCCATTGTGCCGCCATTTTCCCAAGGGTAGTGGTCTTGCCGCTGCCGTTCACCCCCACCATGGCCACCACAGTCAGGCTCTCACGCAAAAGGGGGGCAGGGGCTTCCAAAACTTTCAAGCGCGCTTCAATCAACCCCGCCAGCACAGCTTTAAGCTGGTCTTCGGTAAAGGGGGAGGGCAGTTTTTTCGCAAGCTCGCTCACCAGCGCCGTCGCCACACGCACGCCCACATCCGCCTTCAGTAAAACTTCTTCCACCGCCTCGCGGGTCTCGGCATCCATGGTGCCGGATAACCCTAAAGCTGCGCGCAACCCGCTCTCCACCGTCTGGGCCGTCTTGCCCAATCCGCCCGTCAGCCGCTTCCAAAAACTCATTACTTAATCACCGTCTTTTACAGAAAAATGCTTAACATAAAAGGGCACATCACGCCAATGCTCAAAGGCATTTATCCCCCCAAAGTCGGAGAACTCACCATTACAAATCCCAATACCATCCACCAGAAAACGGCACTTCCCCACTGCCTGCGGTTGCTGGTACCGCTCACCATCACAATCAAAAAGGCAAACACGGCCAAACTTCCCACGCCGCCGCGCCAGTCACCGGCATAAATCTGGCCCAATCCGGGAATGATATTCAATTGTGCCACAGTCCGCTCGCGGGCTAAACGCATCTCACGGTTGGCGGCATGATGAGCCACCAGAAACTCCGCCGCCGGCAATCCATAAGTCTCGCCAAAGTCGCCGGTCTCAAGCGCGCGGGCGCGTAGGGCGTTCACAATACCCCATTCGGCGCGGGCATCACCTTGCACTGCATAGGGGATAAGCGCCTGCAAAAGGGTCTCGCGCTCATCGCCGTCCATCACGGGGATCATTTTAACCATAAGCGGAACACGCGCAGGGTCATCTGCGGCCATCGCGGCCAGCATCTCGGGGTAAATTTCGCGTAAACCTTGGATATTTTCCAATTTTTCGTAGGCCTCCACAACACCGGCCTCGGCGCGGGCGCGCACGTCGTCATCCACAGCCTTGTGTTTTATATCCTGATACCACCCCAAAAGCGTTGTCCAATCACCTTCAGCCTGCAAGGTATCGCCATAGGCCCAGTCAATCAGGTCATGGCCTTCCACTGGTGAAGATCCGGCAAAACCTGGCGTCGCCAAAGGCCGCAAGCTGTGCACGGCTTTGCCATCAAGGGGCCCTGCAGCCGGGGCCGCACCATAACGAGAAGAGGCGAAGGTGTCGGCGCTCATAAGCAAAGCAAAGCCTCCAATCAAGGTACAAGCAAACCCATAAAAAGCACGAGAAACATTCATATAGAGACAATCTACACCCGCGCGCCCACCCGCAGCAAGCCGCTTGCCAGATGAAGAAGCACAAGATAACATCGCCTAAATACATAGATTTTTTTTGTGGGCACGCCCCGCACGCCTTAAAAAAACTCCCCCTAAACGCCGAGAGGAAACTCCCATGCCAAAAACGCATATCCTCGTGGCCCTTGTTGGGCTGCTCATCGCCCCAGCTCCCTCGTTCGCGCTCATCAATCAGGAAAATGCAATGCCGATAAGGAGCGAAGAGTACAAGAACCTGCATGAGACCATGAAGAAAATTTATGGTCAGGCGCTCAATCCATGGCAACACGCCATGAATGAATTTCAAGGAATGAACATGCTGGGCAACTGGGAAAGAAAGAATGAACTCCTGAAAGAGATTCGTGCCCTGAAGACGGATGCGGAAAGAGAGGTGGGTAATCTGGAAAGGTTTATGACCCAGAGCATGAGAACGGGTCGGGCCTATATCGATTTTCTGCATATGATGGCAGACTTCAAAGCCCTTCAAAGGCAAGAGAAAGCCATTCTTCCCCTCATGGGCGTCTCGGCATTTGCCGTGCAGCCCTAGGCAGGCTTGCTCCCTGCCGCAAACAGCCGTCCTCCAAGGGGCGGCTGTTTGCATATTAAACCTTGAAAGTCCCCGCCAACCATCCCATATCAAAGCCTAATACCCCCCCCTTGGGAGACAGGCCAAACCTGACAAAAATCTGCCAAGGCCCCGCCGCACCGCAGTTTTTTCTCAGGTCACGCCTGTCTCCCTTCCTCACCACGCAGAAAAAAGGAGTTCCTCCATGCGTGCATCAACCCTCTTCGCCGCCGCCATCCTCGCCTGCGCCGCCGCCCTCAGCGGCTGTGCATCGCCAAAGCTGGCCAGCCAAAACACGTACCAGCCGCCGTTGGCAAGCGCCCCCGCACCAAACCAGCAGGGCCTCATCGCTTACATCGATGAAACCCAGCAGTCTTTCGTCAAACCGGCTTACCGGCTGATGAAAGACGCCTACGCGGCCGAAAGCCGTGGCCAGGGCGAAGTCGCGCTCACCAGCGCCGTCACCGCTCACAAGCTGTACCTCACACCTGGGGTTTATCGCTTCGATGCAGCGGTCAAGCGGGCAGGCAACCCTCCCAGCGGCTCGCAGGTAGAAAGCCTGCTGCTGGTGCAGGGGAGGGATCTGAATGCCCTTCTGGATGCTTACTACAATCTGGTAAGCAACCGCCTGGCCAACCCGCCGCCCCGCCGCACAGGCAGGTATCTGCCTATGGTATAATACGCGCAAAAATGGCCGCCCCTCGGGGCGGCCTTTCGCATAAAACTCAGTTAAGGTCCACATGTCACAGCCTCTTGAAAGATCTGATAAAACGAATTGTCAGATCTATTCGCGGAGTTTAGCATAAACAGGTAGCATAGAGGAAAACAGTGTGAAATTTTATATGTACATAGGCATTTTTCTGTCAGTAAGCTGCGGTGCTTTAGCGCTAGAGGTAACGTCGAATAGCGGCACCGATCAAAATGCCCTGCGGAACGCAGAACTCAAGGCCTCACAAGAAAATAGCCTGCTGCAGGCCGCGTTGATAGCACTTACGGGTCGCGTAACACAGCTCGAACTGCTCAATGGAATCATCGCCGCTCTCAACACACGCGTATCTCAGGTGGATACTCGGGTGAACAAAGTAGAATTGTGTAATAACCAGAAGAAATTTTACAGCCCCAACGATTCTGCAAGGGATGGTAATGGGTGTGTCACACCAACCGCAACAATAAATTACAACGCATGTGAGAGTTTTTATCATACCGAAGGCTTCTCTTCGGGGATGAATTGCGCAGGTATCACATCATTCCGTAATCCACCTTATTGTTCTTCTGGCTATGTCATGGTGGGGACAACAACGGGCTTGCGGTTTGACGGGAGATGTGACGCCGCTCAAACACGCTGCTGTAAAATCCAGTAAAAAGCTGTGGCCCATAGGTCATCCACAACAAAAAAGGCCGCCCCTCGGGGCGGCCTTTCGCATAAAACGCAACATAAAAAACGCCGCCCCCGAAAGGGCCGCGGATGCATCAAAAATATCAGCGCGCAGAGGCAGGGGGTGTTTTCCATGCCGCAGCAAGCGCAGCGCCCATCAATCGCATAGAGCGCTCATCGGGGAACCTCCGTGCAAGGCGGGCAAAACGCGCCAGTCCTTTTCGGGTGTTCGGGGTCAGGCCCATGTGGCCACAATAGGTGGAGATGGCCAGTTCCAGCTGGGCAAAAAAGTCTCCGCCCACCGCCGCCTGACGGAGCAGGGTCAGGGCCTTGCGCGGCTGCTTGGCAACGCCTTGGCCGTTTTTATGCATCATGGCCAACTTGCGGGCGGCGGTGGCATGGCCTGTCTTGGCCGCTTTGCGGTACCAGATAGCTGCTTGTTTCAGGTCGCGGGCTATGTCACCCACGCCGTCTTGGTAAATCGAACCAAGCAGGTACATGCTCTCAGGATGCGCCTCATGGGCACGCCGTTCAATGTTCGTAAAGCTCAGCGTCTCCGTATCCTGAGCCGTTCCCTTGTGTATCGCATTAGCCATGTGTAGGCCCTCCTGTGTGCGAAAAAAATCCAAGTGAGTCAGATAAATTACCTTTATGTATACGCTGCAATAAAAACACCTGTCAACAAAGCAAAAAAATGCGACCCCCGAAAGAGGGCCGCAAAAGGGACGAGGGTGTTCAAGACGGCAACCTGGCTTTTTCATCAAGGTAGAGGGCTGTCATCTTGTCTTCAAAGATAGCCCTGAAATCAGGCCGAAGCTTGAGGGTAACAAAAAAGTGCTTCAAGGCCCGGCGGGGTTTCTTAGGAAGGCCGAACAGACCTTGCAGAAAGCCAAGTCCAAGAAAGAAATGAGCTTGATAGTAATCTTGCGCTGCCGATTCGCGAATCAGAGAAATTGCCCGTTCATCCTCTTCAGGCGTGCCTGCTTCAAATAAGGAGAAGATAGCCAGGCAGAACTGAGCTCTGGAATTTCCCCTATCCGCAGCATTCTGATACCAGGATATCGCGGTGTCCAGATTTGCAGTGACACCCAGAAGACCACGATGACAACACAAAGCGAGCGAAAGCATGTCGTCCACGTTGCCACCTTGAGCACCTCGCGCAAGGCTTTTCGCAGAAATGTGTTTGGGAGATCCGGGTGCCATACGTGCCTCCAATGCGACGGTCGCAGAGGGGTCGAGCTCGCTTACGCGTTCCATCAGGTCAAAAAGCGTCATGTTTGTGTAGTCCACAGTATCTATCGCCGTATCAGCCATGGTCGGCTCCTTTCGCGTGCGAGAAAAATCTAAGTGAATCGGTTAACGCAAATAGGTGTATACGTTTAAGGGACTAAATAAGTCAACATAAAAAAAGATTGGACACCCCAAATTCCTATCCTAAAAAATACTACTAACTACTAACTACTAACTACTAACTACTAACTACTAACTACTAACTACTAACTACTAACACACACAGCCTACCCGCCTTCTATCCGTCTCTTACCACGGGCTTACCCGGCGCTTACCCCAAAAACCCCCGTCTCCGACCCTAAAAATACCCGCCGCTTACCCCTCTTTTCTTAACCCCTTAAAAGTGTTAGAGGTGTCGCATGTTCGATTTTTTGTCAGAGAAGCTTCAGTCCGCCTTTAAGTCCTTAAAAGGTAAAGGTATTTTAACCGAAGCCGATGTAGAGGCCGCGCTGAGAGAACTGCGCCTCGCCCTGCTGGAGGCCGATGTTTCCTTAAGCGCAATCAAACACTTAACCGCAAATGTCAGACAACTCGCCACCGGCGAAAAAGTGCTCTCCGGCATAAATCCGGGCGAGCAAGTCACAAAAATCGTTTACGATCAGATAGTTGAACTCCTCGGAACAGAAGAACCAGAGCTCACCTTCCCCGCGCCCCTCACGGTCATCCTCATGGTGGGTCTTCAAGGCTCGGGTAAAACCACGTCCAGCGCCAAAATCGCCCAATATTGCGTAGATAAATACGGCAGAAAACCCGTTATGGCCTCGCTGGATGTCTACCGCCCCGCCGCCATCGCCCAGCTCGAAGAACTGGGAAAAAGGCTAGATATTCCAACGCTTTCCTCCACCAGTACTTCTCCACAGGAGCGCACAAAACAAGCCCTCTCCTTCGCCAAAGAAAGCGGCGCGAATCTTCTTATTCTGGACACCGCCGGTCGCACAGATTTAAATGAAGAATTGATGGAAGAACTCAAGGATATTCATAAGCTTAGTGTGCCTCACCACGTTATTTTGTGTGCCGATGCGCAAGCGGGCCACAGCGCGGTAGATGTTGCCGAGGCCTTCAAAAAAACCATACCAGTCAGTGGCTTGGTGCTTACACGGGTAGATGGAGATGCCCGCGGTGGCGCAGCCCTTTCCATGCGTCACGTCACAGGTGTTCCCATCCTTTTCTTGGGGGTAGGGGAGGCCGTAGGCCGCGGAAACGCTAACAAAATAGAACCCTTCCGCCCGCATGGCCTTGCAGGTCGCATCCTGGGCCAGGGGGATGTTTTAAGTCTGGTGGAAAAAGTTCAGGCCGCCAGCTCCGAAGAAGATAATGCCGCGCTTGAGAAGAAGATGATGAGCGGTAAAGAGCTGGATTTTAACGATATTTCCAAACAACTTAAAATGATGCAACGCATGGGCGGTATGGGGAACATGCTGGGCCTTCTCCCGGGCATGGGTGCCTTAAAAGGCAAGCTGGAAGGTAAAATGGACGATAAAATGCTGGCCCGCCAGCAGGCTGTCATCAGCAGTATGACCCCTAAAGAGCGTAAAAACCCTAAACTTCTCAACGCCAAACGCCGCATGCGCATTGCCAAAGGGTGCGGGCTCCAGGTGGCAGATGTGAACAAATTGGTCAAAATGCAAGAAGGCCTGAACCAGATGACAAAAATGCTGAGAAAAGGCGGTTTGTCCGCGCTCACAGGGGCTATGGGTAAAGGCGGCGGTTTTCCCAAGTTCTAAAAAAGCTTGTCATAGCCTTTAACCTGTGGCATATCCCCCTCGTTATGCCTGTGCAACAGCACGGCCGTAACCCGTAAAGCCCTAAATAAATAAGGCTTTATACCCGAAAAACCCGGGAGGTTGGGGGATAACCCTAACGCCTACAAATAGAGAGATAGAGAATATGTCCGTTAGCATTCGTCTGCAACGCGGTGGCCGTAACAAAGCCCCATTTTATACCATTGTCGCGGCCGATAGCCGCCGTAGCCGTGATGGCCGCTTCATTGCCCGCCTTGGTCACTACAACCCGCTCGCCAAAGGGCAGGATGTACCTTTTAGCCTTAACGAAGAACTCATGAACGAGTGGCTCGGTAAAGGCGCTCAGTTGAGCGAAACGGTCGAGCGCCTATTGGTGAAATTCAACGTGGGTGATGCCAAACTTCACGAAGCGTACAAAGCGCGTAAAGCAAGCCGCATCAAAGCGCAAGAAGCTGTCGCTGCCTTCCAAGCCAAGCGCGAAGCTGCCAAGGCTGCCAAAGAAGGTAACGCCGAAGCTGAAGCCAAAGCCACCGAGGAAAAAGCTGCGGCCGAAGCCTCCGCTGCTGAAGCAAAAGCAGCAGCTGAAGCCGCTGCCGCCGAGCAAGCCGAAGCCCCCGCCGCAGCAGAAGAAGCTCCCGCAGAAGAGCCCAAGGCTGAATAAGTCTGTAAATTAAAGATGAAGGGCCCGCCGTGGCCCTTTGTTTTTTCTCATTTTTTCTTGCTCAACCCCTTGACTATCAGTCGTTTCACGCCTATACCCCGCCCAAGCTGTGTGAAAACACAGCACTTTCCGTACTTCAAGTATTTGGAAAGCCAGAAGAGATTCGCCCCGGAAAACACAGCACTATCGGGGTGCAGCCAGCCTCCCCGCTGAAGATGGAGGGCTGGCCATTGTTATGAACCAGAGCCTCTGCCTGCTGTAAGGTAAAGCTCGAAAAAAGGAATCGCTTGCGATGGACAACACGCAAAATATCCGTATCCGCCTGAAAAGTTATGATCACCGGGTGCTGGACAAATCCACAGAAGAAATTGTAGAGACAGCCAAGCGCACAGGCGCTAAAGTGCAAGGTCCTATTCCTCTGCCCACACACATCAAACGCTTTTGCGTTCTTCGTGGTCCCCACATTGATAAGAAATCCCGCGAGCATTTCGAGCTCCGCACCCACAAGCGCGTGCTGGAGATTGTGGAACCCACCCCTCAAACCATTGATGCACTTATGAAACTGGATCTTTCATCCGGCGTAGACGTGCAGATCAAACTTTAGATAACGGGAAGGAGAGAATATTATGCCTAGCCAAACCCGTACTGGCCTTGTCGCCAAAAAAGTAGGGATGACCCGCGTTTTCGGAGAAAACGGTGAAAACATTCCTGTAACGGTTCTTCACATAGATGGTGGCCAGATTGTGGCCCAAAAAACAGTGGAAAAACATGGTTATACAGCCGTCCAAATGGGCGTGTTCAGCCAAAAGCCGCAGCGTCTTTCTAAAGCCATGCGCACCTATTTCGAGAAGCAAGGTGTTCAGCCAAAAGCTAAATTGGTTGAGTTTCGCGTAACGCCCGAAAATATGATTGACCAAGGAACGGAAATGAAAGCCGATCACTTTGCTCAAGGTCAGCTGGTAGATATCACAGGCACCACCAAGGGCCGTGGTTTTACAGGCGCCATGAAGCGCTGGGGTTTCGGTGGTGGTCGTGCCACTCACGGTAACTCCGTGTCTCACCGTAGCTTGGGTGGTACAGGTGGACGTCAGGATCCGGGCCGCGTTTTCAAAAACAAGAAAATGCATGGTCACTATGGAGATGAGACCGTCACCACACAAAACCTGCAAGTGGTGCGGGTAGATGCAGAACAAGGGCTTATTTTGGTTCGTGGCTCCGTGCCCGGTGCCAAACAAGGTTACGTCATCGTCCGCGATGCCGTTAAAGCCAAGACCGCGAAGTAAGGAGCAGATAAGATGAAATTAGACGTCAAAAATCTAAGCGGCAAAGCCGTTGGCTCCATAGAGCTGCCGGAAGATTTGTTCGCACGTGAGGTGCGGAAGGATCTTCTGCAGCGCACGGTTAAGTGGCAGCTTGCAGGCGCACGTGCGGGTACCGCCCACACGATGACGCGTGGAGAAGTGGATCGCACAAAAGCCAAGTGGTTCCGTCAAAAAGGT
>PFND01000088.1 GCA_002791805.1 Alphaproteobacteria bacterium CG_4_10_14_0_8_um_filter_53_9
GCCTGAGCATTCAGAGCTGCCTCAAGATCAGACAAGCTCGAATTGATCTTTTCCATCTTCTCGGTGACAACAACGTCATCGACCTTGGCCTTGAGATTTGCCTCATTGGTGGCCTTGAACTCTTCGAATGCGGAATTCAGTTGGGCCAGCAGAACTGCTGGGTTGCTGGCATCAGCACGAGGCTTGGCTGCGACTGCGGCCGGAATAGGAGCGCCCATCGCAATTGCGAGTGCTGACGCTGCCAACGTATTTGAAATCTTCTTCATTGTTTCTCTCCTTGGAGACTTGAGATTAAGCTGGACAATCCAGCCGTTAAAATGGTGTCAGCGTCCTGCATAACACCCGGCTCAGGAGCAGCGTCATGCATACCCTTGATCTTCTTGATGTGCGCTCGTGCCTGTGTTCGGGTCAATCCCGAATTCACCAGAGCGAGCTCCATGGACCGCAGGGCATTCGTTTCCTCGTCGGTCTTTTTCTGGTTCTCATCAATTTTAATCTGATCTGCTGGGAGCAGATCGTCAGCAAAGCCCCGCTCAATGGCTTGGGCTCCGCTCATGTAGGTTTCTTTGTCCAGCCAGCCCTTGATCTTGTTCAAGTCTGCGCCAGAGCGTTGGGCATAAATCCCTGCCATCGCTTCATCGAACGGCTCAAGCCACTCAGAAGCTTCCTTCAAGTCGTGGCGGTTGCCAATGGCCATGATCCAGCAATTGTGGATCATCAAGAAGCTGGAAGCTCCGATTTCAATAGTGTCACCAGCCATCGCGATCAGAGAGCCGGCTGATGCTGCCATGCCCATGACCTTGACTTTGACGTTGCCTTCATACTCGCGCAAAAGGTTGTAAATGGCGATGCCCTCAAACATGTCACCGCCCGGAGAGTTGATGTGGAGCTCAATGTCTTTGCCGCCGAAGCTCTTGAGTCGTTCAGAAGTGGACTTGGTTGTGATGCCCTCACCCCAGAAGTCTTCACCAATCTGCCCGAACAAAGAAAGGGTGTTGTCTGCCTCAGAGCGGACGATTCCTGCGCCGATGTCACCCCATCTGTCGAGTGCAGAAGCCGGTGGAAGGGAAGAAACATTCTGTGCCGCTGGAACAGGGAGAGCATCTGGACGCTCCTTGGCAAAAACAGCACGCACCCCCATGGGTGCTGGCTTGCGATCCTCATTCAACACTGGCACTCTCCTCTTTCGGCTTCTGCACTCCGCCAGCTGCTTGACTGCCAGCTGGGAGCTCGTTTGCACTTTCATCTTCTGCAGGGTTCATGTCAAACTTATCCCTGACTTCATTCTGTTTCATCCACCCTGGAGCCCCACCTGATCCGAGAGCCTTCGCGAAGAAGTCTGCTTGGTCTTTGAGCGAGCCCCGCAGCAGAGCACCCTCGTTGATCTTCAAGTAATGCGTTTTCTTTTCGTCAAAGGAAAGCAATGTTCTTCGAGCGGACTGTTCAATGGCCACAATCCACGGCTGAAGACAATATGTGACGAAATAGATGCCCAGTTGCTCAATGCCCGAACCCCAGCTGGTCTCATCCATCATCAGCAGTGGCCGGGGAACACCTGAGAAGCGTGAAATTTCCTCAGACTGGTATTTGCGGGTCTCAACTGTCTGGGCGTCTTTGGCAGAGCTGCCATGCGGGACCAGCTTCATGCCGTCTTCCAGCACGACTGTCTTGCCGGCATTGGCTGCACCACTGTGCCGCTCTTCAAACTGCTGCCGCAACTGCTCAACCCTGTCAGCCTTCAGGGCCTTGGGGTGTTCAAGCACATCACCGACGAATGTGCCGCTCTTGAAGAGTGAGGCCATGGCCTTCTCAGCCGAAAGAGCGAGGCCAAGGGCCTCCGCAGCGACCTTGACCCAGCCCTTGCCGTGGATTCCGTCGCTCGTGAATGGGGATTTGAACCAGAACATATCATCAGCAGCAATGGTGATGTTCTTGGAGCCATTCTGATACTTGAATTCCATGTCAAAGTTGGCATTGAGCTTTGAACTAACACTCTGGAACTCAAGCGGGATGATTTTCAGTGGGCGCTTGCGCACTCCACGAATGACATAGGCATAAGTCTCGCCATGGAGCATCGCAGAGCAAAGCATCTGGCACCAGAAGTCATATGCCGTCTGATAATTGTTCGGCTGATATTGCAGCAGCTCATAAAGCGGGTGCTCCCGAACTTTCTCAGTGGTTCCGGCCGCATCGTCGCGCTTCATCAGGTGCTTGGGCAGCATGGCGAGCGAGGAAGCAATCAGCGTGATCGCTCGGAACATGGTTGAGTTGCGTTCTGCTTGGGTAACGCCGATGTGAACACCAGAAGAAGTCGGTGTTCCCTCACGCATGAACTCAATCAGCACCGGGTCATTGATGCTATATGCCAGAACTGTTGCGCCCATTGGGCCCGAAGATTCTGGCAGGTCTTGAGTTGGTGCTGGGGGAGGCATCACTGCCGATTTCAAGAAATCAATGACTCTACTCACAGGACAACCAGATCGCGCTTTTCATAGATTGAGCTTTCATCTTCCTCAGTCTCAATCGAGGAGGCCAGCCCTATCATCTGAACCAATGCTTGCATCCCGTCAATCCTCCCTGTGGACTTGCTTTTGTCCAATTTCCTGTTGTTGGCTGGATCGCGAATCACAACCGCATTAGCTGCGCACATCGTGAGGACTGGATGACCACCGTGTCTGATCCGCTTGTTCAAAAACTCAATTTCTGCAGCATCAATCGCGGGTGCCATGCTAACATACCCTTGCCCCCAAGGGACGAATGGCAAGTCTGGGGCATCTTCAAGCTCCCCAAACTTCTTTTCTAGAGTTTTGAATCGATAACGGTCATAAGCAATGCCTTCTACATCTAAGCCCTCAAGCTCTTTTGCGATATCGGCTGCCACTACTTCATAATCAACAGCTATTCCAGGGGAAGTCAATAAAAACCCTTCACTTGCCCATCGGTCGTAAGGAACTCGGTCGCGCTTGGCGTGCTCAATGAGGGTTGCTTCAGCCTTCCAGAACATGCATCGCACGTGCCATTCGTTCTTCCACTTTGCCCCATAGACGAATGCGCAAAGGTCAGTGGTCTCAGCCAAATCCAAACCGCCGAACACCTTGCCCATGTCAAAAGCCTCCTGCTCGGGAGGTCTGATGCCGCTTTTCCATATTTTTGGGGAAATAAACACATCAGAACGAGAAACTCTCTGGTTTAAGTAGAGATTTCTGGTGGAATTCTCCATGGATGGCATGCGATCAGCCGCCTCAACCCTCGTTTGAAGCTCAATTGCAGAGCGAAAAGAGCCCAGAGCTGGGTTGGCAGCGCGGTGCGCAGCCGGGTCAAGCAAGTCAATATCAGCTGTGCCTTGTCCCTCAACCAACAGATTATCTGCGGAATGAAGGTGAATCACAGTGGAAGGGTCGTCGGAACGGATTGCATCATCAATTCTGATGGAAAGCATGTCGCCGTCTGTGGGTGCTTGGGTTGAAATTATGATCTCAAGGGCATCATCATAGGCCCCTTGGGCAGTTTCAATGGCGTCGATGAAGTCATTCTGATCGCCTTTGACCTGTCCCATTTCATCAATAATGGCCAGAACTGGGGAAAGGCCATGGGCGGTGGTGCCGTCAGCGGCTAGGGCCCGATATTCAACATTCATTGGCAATCCCAACAGGCTCTTGCCAGAAGGAACGATGCGAACTATGGCTTGAAGGTCCTCATTCAAGTTGACCATCTTTGATGCGAGCTTGAAAACAAGGGCTGCTTGGTCCCGGCTCTGGGCTCCAGAGACAATCTGCGAGTTCTGGCGAGCCTCGGGTCCCACAAGATGCACCAGGACGAGTGCGGCGATGAGGGCAGTCTTGCCATTCTTGCGCGCGATTGACAGGATTGCTGTGAGGGTGATGGCACGCTTGTTGTCATAGACGTCTTTGATGAAATCGATTTGGAACTTGTCCAAGACCAAGGGCTGGCCGACCAGCTTGCCTTCTGGAACTCGGCAGTATTTGTGGATGAAGGCAATGACCTTGCCAGCGCGGGTCAGCTTTTTCTTGCGCGGCTGAGGCTTTGGCTTTGGTTGGCTGGCCAACTTGGCTGGCATCAGTTTGACGGTCTTGGGATCAGATCATCATCGTCCATGGCTGTTCCGGACTGGTTTGACTTGTTGATCTGCTGGCCCTTTTTGCGCGTGACTTGGGTTGATCCTCCGGCCGACCCATGAATTGCCAGAGAGCGTCTCAGCGACATGATGGAAGATGTGTGGAGGCCAATGGCGGTGCGCCTTGGGTTCATCACTGGCGTTCCGCGAGCGTTGTAGAGGATGGTTCCTTCAACTCTCAGGGCATCAGTTTCTTCCACTTGGTCCCGCATTGCCTTGGCCAGCAGGGCTGCGAGCTCAATCTCGTGCATGGTCCAGTCAACATTGGCCTTCTCGCCGATGATGTTGTAGAAAAATGCCTTGTCCTCGTTTTGAAGAGGGACGTTGCTCGGTGGCTCGATCTGATGACGCCCAGCCTGCATGGCTTTGACAGCACTTTCTTTTGAATCGGCACGTACCTTCCGCGCGCGCGGATTTGTCTTTTTGACGGAAGCTTGGGGTGTGACTTTCTTGGTCATTTTGTGATCTTTCCTTGATTGATATTTCCGTTTATTATCTCTTGAATGATTGATTTAGGCAATCAGTAATTGTGCTTTGTATTTTTTTCA
>PFND01000079.1 GCA_002791805.1 Alphaproteobacteria bacterium CG_4_10_14_0_8_um_filter_53_9
CACCACGAAGATGGTGCCAGGTTTTTCGGGTATTTCGGCCCCTTCATCCCGCAGGTGGGTCAGAATATCTGATACGGAGGTTGTGGGGAGCGCTGTGATGACCTCCAGCTGCATGGTGCCGCCTGCGGTGCCTTCATCATACTGCAGGAGGCGTTTTTGCTGATAATCCTGAAGATAATCGGCCGCTTCGGCATTTTCATCACTTGATACCTCTTCCACCACACGGGCGAGCTCGGCAGCGTCATCTGAATCCAGCTCGGACAAGGCGGCCTTAATCTGCTCCGTATCCAGAAGTTGGATAATGTGCTCTTGAACCCCTGTTTCAAGCTCGGCAATGACATCGCCCAGAGCATCCTTGCCGATAAAGGGCAAAATCTCTGCACGGCGCTGGCGCGGGAGGCGCTCGATAATATCCGCCACATCGGCCCCGTGGAGACCTGCGAGAAGGCCTTTGAGGCGGCGAGGATTTGTATCAAACGCCTGGAGAATTTTAACAAAAATTTCATCTGTCAGGCGTGTGCGGCCAATGTTATCCAGCTCATCCGGCTTAATAGCCAACACGGGCGGCACCAGCTTTTTGGCGGCTGTGCGCGCTTTTTGAATGGTGGTTTTGGCGCTTGGAAGTTTGGGCATAAGAGGAGTATTAAGTATTAACGACTTGCTGTTAAGGGAAAAGTGAGGGTGTGCTTGTTTTTTTGATGGGGTATGTGGCATAGGAAAAGGC
Source organism: Alphaproteobacteria bacterium CG_4_10_14_0_8_um_filter_53_9 (assembly GCA_002791805.1). Classification (GTDB taxonomy): domain Bacteria; phylum Pseudomonadota; class Alphaproteobacteria; order UBA2136; family UBA6156; genus UM-FILTER-53-9. The sequence continues at coordinate 725 of PFND01000079.1, forward strand.
CGCCCCGAGGGACGGCCTTTTCGATTCTTCGGGTGGGGATCAGAACTTGACCCTGATTCCTCCACCGATTTGCAGGCTCTTGACACCGCCACCGAAAGCGCCTTTTGCGCCGAGGGTGGCAGTGATGTGCTGGTTCATCTGAAAACCGACGTCACCGCCGACGACACCCGCGGTCTTCCAGTCGACTTTTTTCGTCGAGACGACGAAATCGGTCGGTGTTGCCTGGAAGGGCGGTGCCATGAGGGCGGCAAACATGCCCGCTTCATCCAGCACCTTATTGGTGGTGGTGACCTTGATGGCGGTGGCGCCGCCGTAGCCCGTGAAGGACCACGCGCCGTTGCGGAAGGTAGCACCGACGAGGGCTTCCGGCGAGATGCCGAGTTCCATCGTGGTGGTCGGCTCGAGGCCCAGCATGGTGGCCACGGGAGTGCCTGCACCCTTGGTTACGTTGCTGCCATCCATGAATGTCGCGCCGACCTGACCGAAGACGGCCATGTTGGGCGAGACATCAAACGAGGCGCGGAGGCCTCCGTTGAGGGCGGCCCCGGTGATCTTCACGCCACCGATATGGGTGACGTGACCGCCGGCGCCGATGATCGGCTGGAAGTTCAGTTCCCCAGCGGAAAGGCTGACAGGGGAAAGAAAAGCGAACGAGATGGCGAAGGCGGCGGGGATGATTTTTGCAAAGTTCATTGGAGTTCTCCGGCCGGAGAGGAAAAGAAAAACGATGCGGCTTGCGTGCCGTCATCTCTGGAGCGTCCGGCACGCGCTCTTGTTTTTTGTATGGGGTTTATGTATACTCATTACAAGAGTTTGGGTAAAAAAATAGCCGCCCCGAGGGACGGCCTGATTGGGGGCGGCTTAGCGGGATGCCGCCTCTCCTTTTTTCTCTCCCTCGAGACCGAGGGCAGAGAGGGCGGCGCTGAGCGCCAGCAGGGCGGCGAGGGCCGCCATGAGAATTTTCATGCTCATGATGTTCTCCTGTTGAATGCTGCGGTGTTTCCTTTTGGCCCCGCAGCAATTATTGAGGCTGCGGGTGCGGCCTCTTACCCATAGAGATGGTATTGAAAGAGAGCTTTTTCAAGCCCCCTCTGCCCTGCCTCTCTCCGTTTACTTGCGCGAGAGGGCTTGCACGATGGCGAGGGCTGACATGTTGATGATTCGGCGCACAGGGGCATCCACCGCCAAGATGTGGATGGGTTTTTTGAGGCCCAGCAAAATCGGGCCGATGTAATCCGCATTCGGGAGGGTCATCCGCGTCATATTAAAGGCAATATTGGCACTATCCACATCTGGGAAAAGGAGCACGTTGGCGGGCTCCTTAAGGGTGCTGTGGGGGAAGATGCGGCCCATGGTTTCCATATTAAGAGCTGTATCTGCCTGCATTTCGCCTTCTATCGGCATATCTGGCGTGGTGGCTTTTACCATGGCGCAGACCTCTTTCATCTTTTTAGACTGAGGCGTTGGCGAGCTGCCGAAGTTACTGTGCGACAGGAGGGCAATGCGCGGCGAAATCCCGAAGTGCTTCACCTCGGATGCGGCGAGGTGCGCCAGCTCTGCCAGTTGATCGGCTGTGGGGTTTTGCTGCACGTGCGTATCTGCCATGCACAACATGGTGGTGCGGTTCATCACCAGTTGGAGGGCATAGATGTGAGACGTATCCGGATTGCCATTGATGATGTGCGCTGCCGTGTTGAGGTACCGCATGAAGCGCCCTGTAACCCCACAGACCATGGCATCTGCCTGACCTGATTGCACCAGCATGCAGCCGTAGACCATCCAGCGTGAGCGGACGTGGACGGCGGCTTCTGTCCGGGTGAGGCCATCGCGTTCTCTTAACGTATAATAAGCCTCGGTAAAGGCGCGAGCTTGCTCGGTATCTGCCTGAGGATTGATGAGCGTACAGTTTTCTCCCGGGATAAGATTTAGCCCCAACTCCTTCACCTGAGCCTCGAACACATGGGGGCGGGCCAGCAGAATGGGGTGGGCGATGCCTTCGTTGATGACTGCCTCTGCTGTTTGCAGAATGCTGGGTTCTTCTCCTTCCGGATACACAATTTTACCCGGCTTGGCCCGTGCCTGGTTAAAGATTTGGCGCATAATACTGAAGGATTGATCTGTTTGCGCGGTGAGGCTGGCGACATAGGCCGTGTAATCCTCTATCGGCCGTGTGGCGACGCCTGTTTTCTCGGCTGCTTTGGCCACGGCAGGGGCGATGGTGGCGAGAAGGCGTGCATCGAAGGGTTTGGGGATAATATAATCGGCCCCGAATTTGAGCTTGCTACCTTTGTAGGCTTTGGCCAGCATGGGCTCTGCCGATTGACGGGCGAGTTTTGCCAGTGCTTCGGCGGCGGCCAGTTTCATCTCTGTATTGAAGGTGGTGGCGCCGCAATCCAGCGCGCCCCTGAACAGATAGGGAAACCCAAGCACGTTATTGATCTGGTTTGGAAAATCGCTTCTTCCTGTGCCGATAATGGCATCCGGTCGGACCTCTTTTGCGAGATCCGGCATGATCTCGGGTGTGGGGTTGGCCATGGCGAAAATAATGGGGTGAGCAGCCATGGTTTTGAGCATTTCCGGCTTGAGGATGCCGCCTGCGGAGAGGCCAAAGAAGAGATCGGCACCATTTACGGCCTCTGCCAGTGTGCGCTTTTTGGTTTTGTGGGCGTAGGGTTTCAGCTCTTCTGCGACATCGTCTCTCTCTGCATGGATGACCCCTTTGATATCTACAAACGTGATGTTTTTGCGAGGGACGCCGTACTTATGCAAAAGCTCCATACAGGCAAAGCCTGCCGCCCCTGCCCCACTGGTGGTGATGTTGACTTCCTCTACCTTTTTGCCTGTGAGGCTCATCGCATTGATAAAGGCGGCCAGCACGATGATGGCGGTGCCGTGCTGATCATCATGCAGCACAGGAATTTTGAGGCGCTTTTTAAGTTCTCTCTCTATATAAAAACATTCCGGCGCTTTAATATCTTCCAAGTTGATACCGCCAAATGTAGGCGCCATGCGCGCGATGGTATCTATCAGCGCATCGGGATCGTTCTCATCCAGCTCGATATCAAAAACATCTATGCCCGCGAATTTTTTGAACAGGACGGCTTTGCCCTCCATGACCGGTTTTGAGGCCAGCGGGCCAATGTTCCCTAGCCCCAGCACCGCTGTACCGTTGGTGATGACGGCCACAAGGTTGCTTTTGGACGTATAGAGATTAGCATCTTCCGGGTTTTTGGCGATGGCGTTACAGACCTCGGCCACGCCGGGAGTGTAGCCCAGAGACAGATCTGCCTGAGTGGTGAGAGGTTTGCTGCTCACGACTTCTATTTTACCCGGGCGGGGATGCGCGTGGTACTTGAGGGCTTCTGACATTTCGGGGACGGGAGTTTGATTATCGAGGGTTTGGGCTTTTTTCATGGCGGTGGCTACTATATTTTCAAATTATGTTGGTTTAGAGAAAACTGATGTCTACTCTTTTAAGGCACGCGTCAAGTTTTCGATGACGTCTTTGGCGTCTCCGAGAATGAGGGCGCAATTGGGCATGGTGAACAGCTCGTTCTCTACCCCTGCATAGCCGGGTTTAAAGCTGCGTTTGATGACGTAGACAAACCTTGATTTGTGGGCCTCCAGAATGGGCATGCCGTAGAGCGGGCTGCTTGGTTGTGTTTGGGCGGCGGGGTTGACCACATCGTTTGCGCCGACGATGAGCGTGACATCCGTTGTGGGGAAAGACGGATTTACCTCATCCTGCTCTTCCACCACATCATACGGAATATCGGCCTCTGCCAGCAGGACGTTCATGTGGCCCGGCATGCGGCCTGCCACGGGGTGGATAGCGAAGATTACCTCTACCCCCTGGTTGCTTAGGGTTTGATACAGCTCCTTCACGGCATGCTGGGCCTGGGCCACGGCCATACCGTACCCCGGCACGATGATAACGCGAGAGGCGTTTTGCATGAGGAATGCGGCATCCTCCGCCGCGGCGAGGGCGGGCGTTTTGCCCTCTGCATTGGTGGGGGTGGCCGCGCTTGCGCTCTCATTGTTCCCGAACCCGCCGAGAATGACGGAGATGAAGCTGCGGTTCATCGCCTTGCACATAATATAGGAGAGGATGCCGCCACTGGCCCCGATAAGGGCACCTGTGATGATGAGGAGCGGCATCTCTAACATGAAGCCCGTTGCCGCAGCTGCCCAGCCGCTATAGCTGTTGAGCATGCTGACGACCACCGGCATATCTGCCCCGCCAATGGCGGCCACAAGGGTAAAACCAAGGATAGCGGCGGCGATAATGACGATAGTGAGGCTGAGGGCCGAGAATGTCATCACAAAGTGAACGCTGGCGGCCACGATGATGAGACCAAGCGCCAGATTGACAACATGCCTGCCTTTAAAGGCCAGTGGCTTGCCGCCAATGGTGCCTTGAAGTTTAAGTGCTGCGAGAATAGAGCCTGTGAAGGTGAGAATGCCGATGGCGGCGCCGAGGGCGAGCTCGGTTGCGGTTTTGGGGAGGAGGCCGCCAATAGGATATTCCTGAAGATACGTCACCACCGCGATAAGTGTGGCGGCGAGGCCGACAAAGCTATGAAACAGGGCCACAAGTTGGGGCAGCGCCGTAAGCGCAATGCGCCCTGCCACAGGAATGCCGATAACCGCGCCTGCAACAAGCGCCACGGCGAGCGGGATGATGTTTGCCACGCTGGTGCCAAGGCTTAAAAAGATGGTGCCGATAGCAAGCCCCATACCCACCATAGCAAAAGTGTTTCCGCGTTGAGCTGTTTTAGGGTGGGCAAGGCCTTTGAGCGCCAGAATAAAGCAAAGAGCCGAGATGAGAGCAAGGAACGGGAGATAGGATTGGAACATTTATTTTACCTTTCTAACTATGACGAAGAATAAGAAAACAGCCAGTGAGTGACAGAATCAATCCTAATGTTTTGAACACATTTACCGGTTCTCCAAAAAAGACGATACCCGAGAACGCAACGAGGGCAATAGAACCCACAAGCGCCACGGGCATGACAATAGAAACTGAGGCGCCATGACTATATAGATACAAGATAATCATATCCGCAGATATCATACCAAAGCTGACAACGCATAGTATCATCAAGACAGGCCATAACTTTGAAATCTGTATTTCTGGAAGACCTGCAGTATATTTCGTATATAGAAAATAGATCAGAATGACTGCATTAATACCCATCATCATGGCCAAAGATGAATAGACGAGAGGCACACGATCACCTGCTATTTTAAGACCTATGTGATAGACCGCAAAGAGAATGATTGTGCCAAACAAACCTAAAATCAAAGAGGGTTGCATGCTTACTTGGCTTTCGGTTTGAACATGGCGAGCATGCGGCGGGTGATGGCAAAACCGCCGAAGATGTTAAGGGCACACAAGAAGACGGCGACGCTACCGAGCCAGATACTGGCGGTATGGTAACCCTCTACCTTGCCGGGGGCTGTGCAGGGGACGAGATTGCACAAGGTCTCTGACGTGCCGTGCGTGGCGGTGAGGGCGAGGGCTGCGATAATGACAATACCTGAAATGGCATTGGTGACCGCCATGAGCGGCGTGTGCAGAGCAGGGGTGACGCCCCAGACCACAAAATAGCCCACCACGCAGGCGAGGGTGAAGATGGTGAGGAGGGTTGGGAAATCCATTTTTTTATCCTTTCGCAATCATGAATGTGCCTGCAATGGTGAGGACGATGCCTGCAGCGCTGACAGTAGAAACTTTTTCTGCAAATACCAGAATGCCTAAAATAACAACGGTGACGTTAAGAATAGCCCCAAACAACGGGCTTACCAAGCTAAGGGGACCCAGTGCCACGGCCCTTGCAAAAAATGTAAATATTAAGGCCAGTGCCAGACCCATGAGGGCGGCCCAGATAAACATTGAGCCATCCAGCACCCATTTACCTTTTTGAGCTGAAAAATAATAGAGGGCAAGCAAGATTCCACCAACACACATGGCCATGGCCAGTATAAGGTTTACATCTTCCCGCATTGAGATTTTTTTAACAATCATATGATTTGCGACATTAAACCATGCCCCAAAAAATGTCACAGCTACCCAGTTTGAAAACATGCTAGGCGACTTTCATCGCTTGAAGGAGTTCGTCTTCTAATGTGGGGGTGAGTGATTTATCCTCTTCCTGCTTGAGAAGAAGGGCGAGGAGGTTTTGCATGTTGGTGGCCCAGAACTGGCTGGCCGTGGCGGACAAGTGGCTGGCCAGATTGGCGGGAGCGAGGAGAATGGCACCTGATGTGCTGTGCACCACTTCTTCTACTTTTGTTAAGGGGCAATTGCCGCCTGCAATTTTGTTGGCGCGGTTGTAGCCTGCGGCCGCCATATCCACCAGCACGCTGGCAGGCTTCATGCCGTTTGCGGCTGCGGCCGTAACAAGCACGGGGGCTGGCGCACCTGGGATTTGCGCGGTGGTGATAACAATATCTGCGCTTTGAATAGCAGGTGTGAGGGCGGCCTGAAGGGCTTTTGTTTCTTCTGCGTTCAGCTTTTTGGCATATCCTCCCTCCCCTGCGGCAGACATATCCAACTGGAGGGGTTTGGCGCCGAGGCTGGTGATTTGCTCCGCCACTTCGGGCCGGACATCAAACGCTGTGACCTGTGCGCCGAGCCGTTTGGCCGTGGCAATAGCCTGCAAACCCGCAACCCCCACACCCAGAATAAGCACCTGGGCAGGTTTGGCGGAGCCGGCAGCTGTCATGAGCATGGGCATAAGTTTGGGAAGATGACCCGCGGCCAGCAACACAGCGGCGTAGCCAGCGAGGTTTGCTTGAGAGGACAGAACATCCATACTTTGGGCGCGCGAGGTGCGAGGCAGTTTTTCCAGCGTTAAGGTTGTTGAGGCAAGGCCTGCGGGGGCGTTAAGGCCGACCAGAACGCCATCCTTCGCCAGAGGGAGGGGAGCTTTGGCGGCAGGAGGTGTGAGACGGAGATAGACATTAGCCTTTTGGGCGGCCCAATCTTTGCTCTTTAAAACTTTGGCGCCTGCGGCCTCGTACTGTGTATCTGGAAAGCCGGATTTAAGCCCTGCCCCTGCCTCTATACTGATGGACAGGCCTTGATACTTTTTGAGGAGTTTGGCCGTCACATCTGGCGTGAGGGCGACGCGGGATTCTTCCGCGGTGATTTCTGAGGCGATGGTGATAAGCATTCGGCCAGTATTAAGGACTCTGCCCCGCGTGTTAAGACTTTACGGGGGATTTGTGCTTTTTGTTTAAGCGTTTACCGATGAGAGACGCGGGAAGAGCTGACTCTTCTAACATATGAAAAACACGCTGAGGAAGAGGAATCTCAATATCATTATCCTGAAGGATTTTCCAGCAGGCCATGTTCACATCCCCTTTGAGATTGTTCACGCCCATCTCGGGATCTGTGCTCCAGTATCTTACGATAAAGACGACGGCGTTCTCTTCGAAACTTTTAATAAAGACAACGGGTTGAGGGACGCTTTGGACACGAGAGACGCTTTGCACGGCCTCTTTTAACAGGGCTTGCACCTTTTCCATATCACTCCTGTAGGATACGGGGATGTTGACTTCTGCCCGCACGGCTTTGCTGGTATAGCTCCAGTTGATGACGGGCTGGTTCATGAGAGTTTCGTTGGGGATGAGCACCTCTTTTCCGTCGCGTCTGCGAAGGACGATATACCGACTGTTTAAGGCTTTGACTTGTCCAAAGGTCATATCATCCAACGAAATGACGTCTCCCGGGCGGATTGAGCCATCCATTAACAAAAAAAGCCCGCTGATAAAATTGCTTGAAATGGCGCGCAGACTTAGACCTATCCCCACACCCAAGGCCCCGCTGAATACCGCCAAATGCGTGACATTTACCCCTGCTGCCGTAAACATGAGAAGCAGCGCCATTGCAAAAAAGACAAGCTTGAACACCTTTATAATAAGGGTTTGCATAGACGCCGAAAAATGTCCGCCTACCTCCATCATCTTTTCCAGGGCGCGGGTGCTGGCGATGGCTATCCAAATAAGAGCGGCCAGCAGCACCATGGCTTCTACCATGCCTTTAAGATTAACATTGAGGCCCCCTAGTGTGATTTTGACGAGCGATAACGCATCCAACACCGAGCGAAAGACATTAAACGACACCAGCAGCAACACCATGGCCACGGCGGCAAGTGTGGCTATTTTAAGAATTTGAGGCCCCGGCATAAGGCGCGACAACACCACGGTTACCCAGAAAAGCATCCCCAATATGGCAATATGCAACAACTGAAAGCCTACCGCCGTTGGCAGCGCTATGATGACCAGCCAGCACAAGGACATGGCAACAACAGGTGTGCCGAGGCCGGACAAACTCTCGGCCAGAGAGGCGCCCAGCATTGGCTTCAGGTAAGCCCGAGCAATCCTCACCATGCCCTTTGCAAGTAAAAAGACAACCACAAGCACGGTAAGCTGCGCGACAAGGCTCGCATTATTCGGCGAAAGCCCTGCGCTTGTGAGCCACTGCAAAAACATGGTTGTATAGGTAAGCATTAGGCTCAGCTTCTCCCATATCTCTTCCATTGGAAAGGTTTTGACGGGCAGGTATGCATTTTGTTTAAGCTTTTTTCACTTGCACAATAGAGGCCAATGCGTTACGAGAATGGCGGTTTGGCTTTTGCCTAACTATGTGTCGGGACGTAGCGCAGTCTGGTAGCGCACTACGCTGGGGGTGTAGGGGTCGTAGGTTCGAATCCTATCGTCCCGACCATTTTTTCTCTTTTTTTATCTTGTTATCGAGCTGCACATGTTGCCTTGTGGTGTTGCCACTCTCTATGATTTTTCCCAAGAGTACTTTTTAAGCGCTTGCTTTTATTATTTTCTGGCTATTTTAGCTAAATTTAGGTATGGGGTGGGTCATGAGCCAAAATACACACATCCGCAACATTGCGATTATCGCCCACGTTGACCACGGGAAAACAACCCTTGTGGACGCGTTACTCAAACAAACAGGTACCTTTGAAAGCAACGAGAAGGTTGCCGACCGTGCTATGGACAGCAACGATATTGAGCGCGAGCGCGGTATTACCATTCTGGCCAAAACAACCGGCCTTAGCTACAAAGATCACCGTATTAACGTGGTCGACACCCCCGGACACGCCGACTTTGGAAGTGAAGTTGAACGTATTTTGGGTATGGTGGACGGTGTGGCCCTTCTGGTGGATGCCAGTGAAGGCCCTATGCCCCAAACAAAATTTGTTTTGGGTAAAGCGCTTGGTCTGGGACTTCGCCCTATTTTGGTGATTAACAAGATTGATCGCTCGGATTCTCGGATTGATGAGGTGGTGAACGAAACTTTTGACCTCTTTGACAGCCTTGGCGCCACCAGCGAACAGCTTGATTTTCCTATCCTTTACGCGATTGGCCGCGATGGTATGGTGACAGAAGACCCTAATGTTAAAACCGACAACTGCTTTGCTCTCCTTGACTTGGTCGTCAAACATGTGCCCGCTCCCGAGGCTGATATGACAGGACCCTTTAAGCTGCTTGGAACCATTGTTGAGCGCGATAGCTTTATTGGACGCATTGTGACAGGCCGCATTGAAAGCGGTGTGGCCAAGCGCGGCATGCCTGTGAAAGCTTTAGACCGCAACGGTAAAGAGATTTGCCGCGGTAAAATTGTAAAGCTCTTTACGTTTAAAGGGCTTCAAAAAGTGGAAGTAGAGACCGCGAGCGCTGGAGATATTGTAGCGATTGCAGGCCTGCCCGAAGCTTTTGTAACCCACACGGTGTGCGACATGGCTGTGACTACGCCCCTGCCCGCCCGCCCCATTGACCCGCCGACCCTTGCGATGTCCTTTGGTGTAAACGACAGCCCCCTTTGTGGTCAGGACGGTAAAAAACTCACCAGCCGTGAAATTGGTAACCGCCTTGAGCAAGAAGCTGAAACCAATGTGGGGCTTACGATTGAGCCTGGCAGTACAGCTGAAACATTCAAAGTTTTTGGGCGCGGCGAGCTTCAACTTTCTGTTTTGATTGAAACGATGCGTCGCGAAGGCTTTGAGCTTTCCGTCTCTCGCCCAGAGATTGTTCTGCGTGAAGAAGGCGGCAAAACCCTTGAGCCTTATGAAGACATTGTGGTGGACGTGGACGAAGAATTTTCAGGTGTGGTCATGGAAAAAATGGGCCTGCGCAAAGCCGAACTTGTGAACATGGTGGCCGACCACCACGGTAAACAGCGCCTTATTTTTGTGGGACCAAGCCGCGGCATGATTGGGTACCGCAGCGAGTTTCTCACCGATACACGCGGAACGGGTGTTTTGAACCGCCAGTATAAAGAATATGGACCTGTGAAGAGCTCCAACAGCTCCCGCCAAAAAGGTGTATTGGTAAGCATGGCCCAAGGTGATACCACTGCTTATATTCTGAATGAGCTGGAGGCCCGTGGCGTGCTGTTTATTGGCCCTTCTATTGCTGTTTATGATGGAATGATTATTGGCGAAAACAGCCGCAGCGATGACCTGGAAGTGAACCCTACCCACGGTAAAAAGCTCACCAACGTGAGGGCCAGCGGGAAGGACGAAGGGATTCGTTTGACACCCCCACGCCAGATTACGCTTGAATATGCGCTGACCTACATTGAAGACGACGAGCTTGTGGAAGTGACGCCTAAGGCGATTCGTTTGCGGAAGCGCGGGCTGGATACCAACACGCGGAAGCGGTTGAAGCGCGAAATTAACGCTTAATAAAAAAGGAGCTTCGGCTCCTTTTTTATTCGTTAAGTTATTATTTTATATAACTTTTCATTGTCGCTAAGTCCTCTAAAAAAAGTGTTGTGGCTGCGGGATTGCGCAGGAGGTAGGCGGGATGATAGGTGATGAATGTTGGGACGGTGACACCATTTAAGAGTTTGATCTGGTGAGGATTTTCGGCACGCAGGGTGGCCATGGGGGCCGTTTTTTTAAGGACGGCTTTAGCGGCGGTGGCGCCGACGAGGAGGATGGCCTTGGGGTTTATGAGTTCTATGTGTTTGAAAAGATAGGGATTGCAGAGTTCAATCTCGGTTTTGGTGGGGGGGCGATTGTTAGGCGGGCGCCAGTTAACGGCGTTGGTGATGTAGTGCCCCTGCGCCCCCTGCCCTGTGCGTGATGTGCCTGATTTATTTAATAATTTTTCTAATAATTGCCCGCTGCGGCCGACGAAGGGCTCGCCTTTTTTCTCTTCCTCGGCACCTGGAGCCTCGCCAATAACCATGAGGTGAGAGGCGGGTAAGCCACAGGCAAATACGAGGGTAGAGACGGGGGTATTAAGAGGGTGATTGAGGTTAGAGACGGATAGGCGAAGGGCATGCAAGGCTGAATTTTCCATTTTTTAAGTATAACGGATGTTGGCGGGGGCGGCGACAAAAAACACCTCGGCTGCGTGTTGGAATTGACAGGTCCGATCTATTTGTATACCTATTAAGTTAAGTAGCCCGAACGGCTTTATGACATTTTCTTTTTTCTCTTGTTGACCCTGCGGGGCGAGGAGGTATGCATGGGCAACTATGAGACAGATACGCATGCTCCTGCGGGGGCAACGACAACAGGTGAGACGGCACGTTCTCCCCATGCCGATATGGCAGCGAAGCTTTTGGCGCGGCGCCAGAAACAAAGACAGGAAGAAGCTTTGGCGCGCCTCTCTGAGGCCCATACAAAGGCTAAGGCGCGAGAGAAATCTCGTGCAGCACCGCGCAAAAAAGCCAAGCAGACACGGAGCGAGAGTTCTGTTTCTGATACCGACCCGATACCCCCGCTTCTGGATGCTGTGGTTTCCTTCTGGGTGCGACAGCGACAAGGAGCAACAACGGAGCAGGCTCTTCTGTTTGTGACGCTCGGGCATTTTGACTCTTGGGTGGCTTTGCCCGAGAACAAGGGAGCTTCTGTCGAGGATTTTGCTAGGGCCTTGTTTGCCCAGTTGAATGCCTACGACATGCACCTGCCGCCTTTACCGAGGTATCAGGAACTGACCAAACGGCCTTGGAGAGGAGATGGGGCGTCCCTTTCTGGTATTGAGTTTCTTAATTCTGTTATCCAAGCTGCCTTGGCGGTTTTGGCAGAAGGACGCGCGTTTAACAGCCTTAGAAACCTTAGCGCCCACCTTGCCCAAAAGCAGGAGGTGACTACAGCTTCTTCAACTTCATGCCTACTGGCTCTCATGTACGGAACGACCTTTGAGGAGTGGGTGGCCATTATGGCGCGGGTAATGAATAGGCGCCAAAATGTTATAGCTCATGCGTACACAGCCATGTGGAAACTGGTGCTGATAGAACACAAAAAACAGCCTTTCCCAAACTTTCATGCTGCAAATGAGTGGGTTACTGCACAGATAGGAGGAAGATTATCTTCTTTTTTTGATTCTCGCTCTCCTCTTGAGCTTGTGCGAGAGGTGCGGAAAACCTTTCCCGATGTTTTGGGAGAGCGGTTAAAGCGGCTGGAAGCGGCTGCGGATTAAATAGCGGCTTTGGCTGCGCGGAGGCTCCCCTTTGGGGGGGCTTTTTGCTTTGTGTATTAAGGAAATTGGAGGTGGAAACAAGAATGCCCTCTACCACACTGGTAGAGGGCATTCTTGTTTTGTGGCTTTTGGCCGAGGTTAACCGCCGCCGTGACCACTGCCGCCGCCATAAGCGACAATACCGAGTTGGAGAGAGCTGCGGAGATCTTCCCGCGGGCCTGAAGGACGGGACAGGCATTCCGGATACCGGAGTTTCACCTGCGGGAAATCTTCCGGATCGCTCCAATAGGCCGACCAGGCATTCACCTTGCCTGCACGGTAAAGCTCATGAAGTTCGCACAGGAGCGGCTCTGCAAAGGCCACGCCGAGCTGGATGCAGATGTCTTCCTTCGTTTGCTCCATGACACAGTACGATGCTGCCGTGGGATTGTTGTAATCATCACGGCCTGCAAGGCCTGCCGGATTTTCAGCCAGTGCCATGTTCAAACGGGAACACAGCCACCGGGTACCCTGACGCAAGACACGAATGTGCCAAGGAGCTTTCTCGCCTTCTGCATCTTCAGGCTGCACCATTTGCCCTTGAAAACGGCACGACAGATCTTGGATGACCCCTTCATCGCCGAGAACGGCGATGGTGATAATCGCATCAAAACAGCACATACGGGCGAAACAGAGATCGTGAGCACTTTTTGCCTCACGAAAACCCGTAGCTTCCGTCACCACAAAATTTTGATATTCACCTGGCATACGCATTCTCCCTATTGAGAGGTAAACACGATGATGGCCCTTGCGGGCAAAGTTTACCCGCATTGATAATTCTCTCTTTTAGCAGATAGTTTTATTGTATGCAAATCATTTCTCATTTGGTTCGCTTTGGGGAGACTTCGTTTTTACATGGCTTCTCGACTTCGGGCCTCGGCCCAACCGCCCTTTGGGCTTGTTGGCCCTCTCGCCCTGCGCTCGTTCTGTTTTGCTGCCCCTTTGGGGCCAAGACCGGGGCAGCCGCATGTCTGCCTTCGCCCTTTGGGCTGCGGCATGACTTTTTTTAACGGAAGGCTCATTTGAGCTTGGGTGCAGTGTCGCTAGAAGCGGTAGGAGAGGGAGAGGGCGCCGAAGATTTGGCCGGCATCCTGCCCGAAAAATTCCTTGGTGCGGTAGACGGCAGTGTAGCCCACCTGATAGTTCTTCCAGGTGACGGCGAGGCCGGCCTGCACATCGGTCACGAAGTTGCGTTTGCGCACTGAATCGCTACTTGTAAACGTATTCCCATCCAGAAAAATATTCCGTGCGACGGCACGCTCTTCCACCCCGATAAAATAAATAACATTGGGCTTAACGGTGGCCTGAAAATAGCCCGTGCCCGGCATGGAAGGGCGGACGCGGACGGGGGTATCTATAAGGGCGGCGGGATCGGTGCTCCACCGCAGGGTGCCCCCCACGGCGGCGTGCGTGTAGGCGTTACCCAGCGCCCCTGAAATATTGGGCGTAAAGCTGAGCAGGTGCGTGCTGCCCCATGGTGTGGGGACGGGGGTGTTCCACCAGCGGGGCCAGCGGCGCTGCCATGCGACCCCTATCACGGGTTCGTTATCCAGCTGATGCGTCCACCCGTTGGGACGTTGGATATCTTTTAAGTTATGCCAGCCGATCTGGACATCCTCTGCATAGGAAAACGGCCCCACGACGCCGAGCATGACCTCTACGTCATCCACCGTGCCGGCGGGGTCTCCTGCCGCCATACCGACGCTGAGATAGCTGAAACCGGCCCACGGGCGATCATCCGGCTGGGGGCCTGCGATACTGATATCCTCCGGCGTGTACATGTTTTGCCCTACCGAGAGCGTATAGCCTTTGATGGGGTCTCCCTTAAACATGGGGATTTTATCGGCCAGCCAGCGGGCGGGTGCGGGGGCGTCTCTCTCCGCATTCAGGTACGAAATCCGCGCACCGTTGGTATAAAAACTATCTGAATAGCTTGTGAAACTGTCGTTTTCCCATGCGAAAGTGATGATTTCCTCCTCCGCATAAAGAGACCCTGCCAGCAGGCAGGAGAGCGTGAGAACGATACGGCGAGTGAGCATAATGGCTTTGTTTAGCATAGTTTTTATAATTTTTCTGGTAAAAGATATAAAAACTTGGTAGGGGTTTTAGCGGACTCGGGAAGTAGCGCAGCCTGGTAGCGCATCTGCTTTGGGAGCAGAGGGTCGGAGGTTCGAATCCTCTCTTCCCGACCAATAAATTATGATAGATGATGCCCGCGTTTTGCGGGCTTCTTTTTTAGGCATACCAAAAAATATGGATTGATTAAATATTTTTATATGCTACCTCTATACCTTGTGAAAACTGATTTTGCCACCACGTTAAAACATGCCGGCCTGAGTGTGACGGCTGTTCGGTTGTCTGTTCTTGATGTTCTTACTCACCACCCTCACTCTGATGCTTCGCGTTTGTATGAGCTGGTTCAGCAACAGATCCCTACGGTCTCGATTCAGGCGGTTTACAATAACCTGCATGCCCTTGTTGAGGCGAAAATTATCCGGGACATAAAGCCCAAGGGACAATTATCCCGCTACGAAACACGCATGCACGACAACCACCACCACCTTGTTTGCAGGCACTGCGACAGCGTTGTGGATGCCGACTGCAAGGGGGTGGCGCCTTGTCTCTCTCCCTCTTATAACCACGGTTTTACGATTGATGAAGCTGAAGTTATTTTTTGGGGCACCTGCCCTTCTTGCCAATTATCAACACAAAATGGAGACCGTTAAGCCATGAGCAACTCTGGAAAATGCCCCGTGATGCACGGAAGTATGACAACTTTGGGAACATCCAACCTGGATTGGTGGCCCAAGGCCCTCAACCTTGATATTTTGCACCAGCATGACACCAAAACCAACCCTATGGGACCACGTTTTGTTTACCGTGAGGACGTGAAAAACCTTGATTTTGACGCACTTAAAAAAGACCTGCATCACCTTATGACGGATTCTCAGGACTGGTGGCCTGCAGACTGGGGACATTATGGTGGCTTGATGATTCGGATGGCGTGGCACGCGGCGGGATCTTACCGCCTTGCCGATGGACGCGGCGGGGCCGGCACCGGCAACCAGCGCTTTGCGCCCTTGAACTCCTGGCCCGACAACGCCAACCTTGATAAAGCACGCCGCTTGCTTTGGCCCCTTAAGAAAAAATACGGTAACAAAATCAGCTGGGCGGATTTGATTATCCTTGCCGGTACGGTCGCCTACGAAAATATGGGCCTTAAAACATTTGGCTTTGCCTTTGGACGCCCTGATATTTGGCACCCCGAAAAAGACACCTACTGGGGTGCAGAAAAAGAATGGCTGGCCCCCAGTGATGGCCGCTATGAAACGATGGACAACCCCGCCACCATGGAGAACCCTTTGGCGGCGGTTCAGATGGGTTTGATTTATGTGAACCCTGAGGGGGTTAACGGCCAGCCGGATCCTCTTAAAACGGCGGCACAGGTGCGCGAGACCTTTGCCCGCATGGCCATGAATGACGAAGAAACCGTTGCCCTGACCGCTGGTGGGCATACTGTTGGAAAATGCCACGGAAATGGCGATGCCTCCTTGCTGGGAGAAGCCCCTGAATCTGCCGATATTGTGGAGCAAGGCCTTGGCTGGATGAACCACACCACACGCGGCGTTGGCAAAGACACCGTGACCAGCGGCCTTGAAGGTGCCTGGACAACCCACCCGACACGTTGGGATAATGGCTACTTCCACCTTTTGTTCACCTATGACTGGGAACTTAAAAAATCGCCTGCCGGAGCATGGCAATGGGAACCTATCAACATTAAAGAAGAGGACAAACCTGTTGATGTGGAAGACCCCTCTATCCGCCACAACCCTATTATGACGGATGCGGATATGGCGATGATTAAAGACCCTGCTTACCGCAAGATATCCGAGCGTTTTAGAGATGACCCTGCATATTTCTCTGAAACGTTTGCCCGTGCGTGGTTTAAACTCACCCACCGTGATATGGGGCCCAAAACCCGCTACATTGGCCCTGATGCCCCTAAGGAAGACCTGATATGGCAAGACCCTGTGCCTGCGGGCAACCGGGACTATAATGTGGCATCCCTCAAAGAGAAAATTGCCGCCTCCGGCTTATCTGTTGCCGATATGGTTGCGACGGCGTGGGATAGTGCGCGCACCTTCCGGCACTCTGACATGCGGGGGGGTGCGGATGGGGCACGGATTCGTCTGGCGCCCCAGAAAGACTGGGAAGGCAATGAGCCTGAGCGCCTGCAACGTGTTCTCTCTGTGCTTGAGCCGCTGGCTGCTGACGCCGGTGCGAGTGTGGCAGACACGATTATTCTGGCCGGGAATGTGGGCGTTGAAACCGCGGCCAAGGCTGCCGGATTTGACCTGACCGTGCCTTTTACACCGGGGAGAGGTGATGCCACGGATGAGATGACGGATGCCGAATCGTTCGGCCCGCTTGAGCCTATCCATGACGGTTACCGTAACTGGCTTAAAAAAGACTACGTTGTGAGCCCAGAAGAACTGCTGCTTGACCGAACCCAACTGATGGGACTGACTGCCCCTGAAATGACGGTGCTTGTGGGCGGCATGCGTGTGCTTGGCACCAACCACGGTGGCACACAACATGGCGTGTTTACGGAACAGGAAGGCGTGTTAACCAACGACTTTTTTGTGGCCTTAACCGATATGGCCTACACATGGAAACCTGCGGGCAAAAACCTTTATGAGATTTGCGAGCGCGCAACCGGCCATGCCAGATGGACGGCGACACGCATTGACCTTATCTTTGGTTCTAACTCCATACTCCGCGCGTATGCCGAAGTTTATGCCCAGGACGACAACCGTGAAAAATTTGTCCATGACTTTATCAAAGCCTGGACAAAAGTGATGAATGCCGACCGGTTCTCCTGAGGTGAACTGAGATACAAAAGAAGGCCTTAACGGCCTTCTTTTTTTGTGCTTTTGCAGACCCTAGGCCGCCGCAAAGGGGCTTATCTTCTTCTTCAGTTCCTCTATGGTGAACGGTTTGAGGATATAGCTTGTGACCTGAGAACTTTTGGCCTCTACCACCGAGGCGGCATCTCCCCGTGCTGTGATCATGATAAACGGCATGTTACCGCTCATTCTCCGGACTGTTTTTAATAACTCTATGCCCGAGAGGTTTGGCATGTTCCAATCACACACGATGATATGAAACATTTCCTCTGTGGCGGCATTGACGATTTGCAGGGCTTCGCGACCATCGCCTGCTGTGGTGATTTTACTGATACCCATTTCTTCCAACATGAAGGCCAACGTTTTTTGCGTATCGGCATGATCATCCACCACCAATACCTTTAAAGCTTCAAAGCTCATGGCTATTCTCCAACTTCCTCAATATTTTGAGATATCGGGATATAAAAAGACATGATTGTCCCTTCATTGGTTTTACTGGTCGCGAAGATATCCCCCCCCCAATTTCTTACCATTCCGTAGGAAATTGAGAGCCCCAAGCCCGTACCTTCGCCGTCGTTCTTACTTGTGTAGAAAGGCTCAAATATATGTGTCAATATTCCTGACGGTATACCATTTCCGCTATCCTTGACCTGCACGTGAACGTAGAGCCCCTGGGGGATGGCATGCCTTGCTGACTCTGCCATGCTGAGCGACTTCAGGCGGATTTTTATCTCTATCTCCCCTATATTTCCCATGGCGTAGGCGGCATTTTTTAACAGATTTGTGAGCACTTGAATGAGTGACACTCTACTGATATCGACATCGTACAGACCCAAAGGCCCTTCTTTACTGAGGGGATAGGACGTTGTGCATGTGACTGTGGTTGGCATGAGGTTGGTGGTGAACGAGATGACATCTTGCATCAAGACATCCGCATTATAGA
>PFND01000062.1:0-11641 GCA_002791805.1 Alphaproteobacteria bacterium CG_4_10_14_0_8_um_filter_53_9
AACAATAGAGGCGGTTGTGAGACCAAGCTTGGCAAACACCTGCCCCATCCACGCTGCATCGCGCTTGGCGAGATAATCATTCACCGTGACCACGTGCAAGCCCTTGCCAGAAAGCGCATTAAGATAGGCGGCAAATGTGGCGACGAGGGTTTTACCTTCCCCTGTTTTCATCTCGGCTATTTTACCCTGATGCAGGGCCATACCCCCGACAAGCTGCACATCAAACGCCCAAAGGCCTAACGCCCGCTTGGCGGCTTCTCGGTTGGCGGCAAAAGCTTCTGGCAGCAGCGCTTTAAGCGTCTCTCCTTTTGCCAGCCGGGCCTTGAACTCAGCCGTTTTGGCGGCAAGCCCTTCATCTGAAAGCTTTGCGTAGCTTTCCTCTAGCGCGGCGATAGCCTTGAGCGATGGTTGGCATGATTTGACAAACTTGGCGGACTCATCCGCAAACAATGATTTCAGGATTTTCAACATGAATTTGGCTTTAGCACTTTTGACCGTGGGGGGCTAGACTTATGGTCGTAAAATAACCTAAAAAAGGCACCTACTGGCACCTGCTTTTTAGCGGCGAGCCGTACGCCAGAGTTGTAAAAGCTGCTCTCCGCGGCCGTTTTTAGCCTCTTGCAGCACATCTCTCTTGGTTTCTCTCACAAAGGGATAGGGATTGAGGCGGTTGCCATCTTTTATAACTTCAAAATGCAAATGATTACCTGTAGAGCGCCCTGTTGACCCGACAAGGGCAATAAGCTGACCTGTTTTCACGCGGTCTCCCACTTGAGAAATCGTTTTGCTTGTGTGGCCATAGCGCGTGACAAAGCCACCTTTATGTTTAATTTCCACCAGATTACCATACCCTACCCGCCAACCGGAGAAAACAACCGTACCATCCGCTGCAGCCACTATAGGCGCCCCTTTGGGTGCCGCAATATCCATACCGCTGTGCCACTTCTTCTTCTTCGTAAAGGGATCTGACCGCCAGCCGAATGGAGAGGCGTTACGCTGGACATTGTTCATGACAGGCCAGTAATAGGGAATGGAACCTCCATCCATCACGGCGCCCAAGGAACGTCGGATCGCCATGGCAAGCGTTGTTTCTAGCGCAATCTCTGCCGTATCTGCCCGTTTTGTGGTAAGGCCGAGCTGCTTTTTAACTTCTACCATCGTCATCTCGTCCTCTCCCGGACGTGAGACAAGCGGACCTCCCTGACTTCTTTCCAGCTTAACGCCTTCTTCCGGAATCGCTTCTGACAGCAGCGTGCCTTCTGCCCGGAGTTTATTGCCTAGCGCATCAAATCTATCCAGCCGCGCCTGCAGAACCCCAAGCTCTTGAGCGATGAGCTTAACCTGCTCTCTCTCCGCATCTCTCTGGGCACGGAGCTCTGTAATCATATCCAGATAATATTTTGTTTCTACATCTCCTGTAAGGCTTGCCTTAAGACGTGCGCTTGCCAGCCCTACCCCGCCGCCGCCCATAGCCATAACAAACCAGCCCGAAAAGGCAAACAAAGCCACCAATACAAGATATGCAGAACGGACGCGTACCGTTTGAAAACCCGAAGTTTCCGTTAACCCTACCGACAGTAAAATGCGGTGGCCAAGAAGTGATTTGATGCGTTCCATTTTTATCTAACTTTCAGATTACGGCTGCGCAAAGGATACGGTCAACTCTTTTGCCGCATAGACTGCTTTGTCGGTGGGCAGTTTTACACACCCCACACTTGCACTTTGGTCACACATTTGGCAGGGTTCTATCGCGTAAGTTTTGATAGGTCAATACTTATGAATACAATATTCAAAAATAAGGGATGATAACCATGGGTTTTTCTTTAAACAACAAAGCTTTTCTTTTAAGCGGAATGGTAGCGACAGCCGCTCTTTTAACCGCATGTGGAGATAAAGATGTGGCAGCCAAAGTTAATGGCGCCCCTATTTATGAAGCTGAAATTAACGAACGCATGACCGAACTGCCTGCAAACCTGGTGCAAGGCCGCGAAGATGATGTGCGCCGCCAGCTTCTGGAAGGTTTGGTTCAGCAAGCTGTTATTCAACAAGAAGCCAAAAAGCTTAACATTGATGAATCTGACGAATTTGAAACAGCTATGGCGCAAGCCGAGCAACAAATTAAAGCTCGTCTTGTGATGAAGGCTAAAGTAGATGCAGCTGTTACCAATGAAGCTGTTGCAGCTGCTTATGAAGCCAATAAACAGCGCCTTACCTTCCCCGCTGTCAAAGCTCGTCATATTCTCGTGGCTACTGAAAAAGAAGCCCGCGACCTGATTGCGATTGCCAACCCCACCAACTTTGCCAGCCTTGCCACAGAGAAAAGCATTGGCCCGAGCAAAGACCAAGGGGGAGATCTTGGCTGGTTTAGAAAAGAAGCTATGATACCTGCCTTTGCAGACGTTGCTTTTGCAACCCCTGCCGGACAAGTTGCAAGCACACCTGTACAAACTCAGTTTGGCTGGCATGTTGTGCTCGTTGAAGACAAAAACGATGCTTACGCGCCCCCGCTGGAAGCCGTCCAAGAGCAAATCCGTCAACAGCTCTCTCAAGAAGTTATGGCCGGTGTTATGCGTGACATGCGTACGAGCGCCAATGTTGATTACGTTGATGCTACCTTGGCCCCTGCCACCCAAGAAAACCAGCCTACACCTGCTGCCGGACAATAATTTGTCCTGCGTCTTCAAGCTCCCTTCGGGGAGCTTGCTTTTTTAGCGGTGTGTAGGGCGACAGGCAAACAGAACAGCCCCATGAATGTGGGTATCCACAACGTGCTGAGCCTGAGTGTAAGTGTAAATAAAACAGCTTGGGGCAATGGCACGCCAAAGAGTGTTAAAAGGGCCAACATCGTTGCCTCTGCCCCGCCAAGGCCACCTGGTAAAAATGTAAGAGCCCCTAACATCGTACCTGCACATAAAACAACAAGCACATGTGCCAGCGAAAGGGAGAGCCCCATGCCCTGAGCAAGGTGGCTCAACCCCCATGCGAGTATTACCCAGCCCAACACAGCTAAGCCAACACTCAGGCCAAGATGTGGGAGCGTGACCATGTGGCGCAGACGATGAACCAGCCGCAGAAGAGCTGCGAAAAGCTTGGGTTTTTTCTTTCCTATACAGGCATACCCTATTTTAATGAGCCTTTTGGTAAGCCTTGGCGCCACAAAGATCATCAAAACCCCCACAAGAAGCCCTGAAAAAAGAAGCAGTGCGAAGGCCAGGCCTGCCATGTTACCAAGGCTTATCATGCCCAGCAGCGTGAGCATGAGCATTGCGATAAAATCTGTCAGCATATCCATAAACAACATGGGCGTGCTGCGACGGTAAGGGATTTTATACGCTTTATGAAGAAGCCACAGCCTGAGCGCCGTGCCCACTTTTCCCGGCGTGGCAATAAGCGCCGTGCCTGCCATGACAAACAGATTAAGTACTCCTATGGGCACTTTTAGCCCCAGTGCATGCGTAAATACGACATACCTTTGCATGCGCAGAAGGTTGCTCAAGATAATGGCGCCCGCAAGAGACGCCCATATGTTGAGGGGTAATATCGCAAGCGGCGCCAGGCTTGTACCTAAAAGCTTAAGAACAACAGCAATAACCAGAGCAAAAACAATGAGAACCAGCGCTACTTTTTGGAGAGCAGCTTTTAGTTTTTTTTGATGAAAAGGGCGTTTCGTTTTCATTTTATTTCCCTTTTCTCTTTCATTTAAGCTGAGAACGGAATCACAAAACCCAGTTTATCTTTCACGCGATTGAGGGTTTTTTCTGCGTGCGTATTGGCTTTTTCGGAGCCTTCTCTCAAAATCCTTGTAAGCTCGGCCTTATCGTCCATATAGCTTTTATATTTAGCCTGAATATCTTCTAGTGCAAAAACGACAGATTCGGCCACGGCGGCTTTGAGGGCGCCATACTGCTGCCCCTCAAACTCCATCACGGCCTGCTGCGGGGTTCTGTTTGTGCAGGCGGCGAGAATCTCTAACAGGTTACTAATGCCGGCTTGGTTTTCCGGATCATAGACGATACGGGCCTCATTATCTGTCTGGGCTCTTTTAATTTTTTTGGCAGCTTCTTGAGGGGTGTCTGTCAGTAAGATTGTACCGGGGCCAGGCTCTGACTTGCTCATTTTCTTTTCGGGGTTTTGTAGATCTCTCACCCGTGCACCTGCAGGTGGCGCCATAAACTCCGGCACGACAAAGGTGTCTCCGAACGCGTTATTAAACCGAATGGCCAGGTTTCGTGCCAGCTCCAGATGCTGTTTTTGATCTTCTCCTACGGGAACAGCATGGGTATCATACAACAAGATATCTGCCGCCATGAGTGCCGGATATGTGAAGAGGCCTGCGTTCAGGTTTTCTGCCTTTTTTTGAGACTTATCTTTATACTGGGTCATCCGCTCCAGCTCTCCCATATAGGTGAGCGTGCTGAGCATCCAGCCAAGCTGCGTATGCGCGGGAACGTGCGACTGAATAAAAATTGTAGACACATTTGGGTTTATACCACTGGCTAAATACCATGCAGCAATAGCAAGCGTGTTATGATGCAGATCTTCTGGTTTTTGGCGCACGGTGATGGCATGTTCATCCACTACACACAGGTAAACCTTATGAGCCTCCTCAAACTTGGGAAACTGCTTAAATGCCCCCAGATAATTACCTAAACTGGGGGTTCCTGATGGTTGCACGCCTGAAAAAATGATTTTGTCCATGGGGGAGGTATAACAGAGTTTTTTTAGAGGGGCTAGCGCGTGCAGCTTGATTTAACAGGATAAATTGAAACCTCTTGCGGCTGGAGACCAAATGCGTTAGACAGCTTTTTGAAACGATAAGAGAAACGACGACACGCAAGACGCCACGAAAGCGGTTTGCACCCAAGCGGACAAAGACAAGCGGAACGCCTTTAGAAGATACAAAGGCAAGCGGTTTTTTAAGCCCCAAGTGACCAAACCTCACCAACGAAGCGCCTTGTAACAAACAAGGAGATGAACGACAATGTTCACGATTTACAAAAAATCTATTGAATGGGGCGGCCGCCAGCTGACCTTAGAAACAGGAAAAATGGCCCGTCAGGCCGATGGCGCTGTACTTGCCACTTATGGTGAAACTGTTGTGCTTGCCACGGCTGTTTTCCAAAAACAACCCAAGGCCGGATTTGACTTTTTCCCCCTTACTTGCTCTTATCAAGAGAAATTTTATGCTGGCGGACGTATCCCTGGTGGATTTTTGAAACGTGAAGGCCGCCCTACTGAAAAAGAAACACTTGTTTCTCGCTTGATGGACCGCCCGATTCGTCCTTTGTTTGTTAAAGGTTTTAAAAACGATACCCAAGTGGTGGCCACCATCCTTCAACAGGACGGTGAGAACGATGCTGACGTTGTAGCGATGATTGCTGCAAGTGCCGCTCTGGCTATTTCCGGTGCCCCTTTCTTGGGCCCTATATCTGCCGCCCGTGTTGGTCTTATTGATGGTAAACTGGTACTTAACCCTACCAACGAACAGCGCGCTTTGAGTGACCTTGACCTTATGGTTGCAGGTACCGAAGAAGGTGTGATGATGGTGGAAAGCGAAGCTAAAGAGCTCCCTGAAGATGTGATGCTGGAAGCGGTGACATTTGGTCATGAGCGTGGTCAAAAAGTGATTAAAGCGATTAATGAGCTTAAAGAAGCTGCTGGTAAACCTATGTTTGTCATGCCTGAAGCTGAAGACACAACAGCTGTAGAAAAAGAGCTTGAAAAAGCTTATGCCGACAAAATTGTTGCCGCGTATAAAATCTCTGACAAGCAAAGCCGTGTGGCCGCCCTTAGCGAAATTAAAGACGCTGCCCAAGCCAAACATGCAGGTGATGATGCTGACAAAGCTGATAAAATTGCCAAGCTGATTAAAGGCATGGAAGCTGATGTTCTACGCCGTGATGTGCTTAAGAAAAAAATCCGCATTGATGGCCGCACCCCTGTGGATGTACGCCCCATTGTGACCGAAGTAGATACTTTGCCCCGTACCCACGGTAGCGCCCTTTTCACCCGTGGTGAAACCCAGGCCCTTGTGGTGGCAACCCTTGGTGGCGGCAAAGACGAGCAGCTTATTGATATGCCCGAAGGTGAAAGCTGGCAGCGTTTTATGCTCCACTACAACTTCCCTCCCTTTAGTGTGGGTGAGACGGGTCGCCTTGGTGCCCCAGGTCGTCGTGAGATTGGTCACGGTAAGCTTGCGTGGCGTGCCATCAACCCCTTGCTGCCCAGCAAAGAAGACTTCCCCTACACCATCCGTTTGGTGAGTGAAGTTCTGGAATCTAACGGATCTTCTTCTATGGCGACAGTGTGTGGTGCTTCCATGGCTCTTATGGCCGCAGGTTGCCCCCTGCCCCGACCGGTTGCCGGTATTGCGATGGGTTTGGTTAAAGAAGGCAAAGATTATGTTGTTCTCTCTGATATTATGGGAGACGAAGACCACTTGGGTGATATGGACTTTAAAGTTGCGGGAACTGATCAAGGGATTACCGCTCTCCAGATGGATATTAAGATTACCTCCATCACCAAAGACATTATGCAGCAAGCTTTAGAGCAGGCGTATGAAGGTCGTCTCCACATTCTTTCTAAAATGGCGACGGCGATTGATGAGGCGAGAAGCAGCATCTCTGACTATGCCCCTGCTATGGAGACCACAATGATCGATAAAGACAATATCCGTGTGCTTATTGGTAAGGGTGGCGAGACCATCCGTGGCCTTTGTGAGCGCTTTGGCTGCACCATTGATATTGATGATGATGGCAAAGTTATTGTTGCCTCTGTGAGCCGTCAAAACGTTGCCGATTGCCTTGCCCACATTGAACACATGTTTGCTGTACCGGAAATTGGTACTGTTTACCCGGGTGAAGTGGTGACGACTGTTGATTTTGGTGCTTTTGTCTCCTTTATGGATGGTAAAGAAGGCCTTGTTCATATTAGCGAAGTTGTCCCTGTGCGCCTTGGCCACATTACAGATGTGATGGAAGTGGGTGACAAAGTGAATGTGAAGGTTGTAGATACTGATGACCGCGGTAAAATCCGTCTTTCTGTTAAAAATGTTGAACAGCCTGAAGGTACTGTTGCGGATAAAATGGCAGCTATTGTTGCTAACGCCCCCGCCAAAACTGAAGGCGATGAAAGCGCTGAGGAACGTCCTCGTCGTGAACGCAGCGACCGCGATGGCAGCCGTGGTGGACGTGGTGGCGGTGACCGTGGTGTACGCCGTGAAGGTGGCCGCGGTGGCGAACGTAAACCACGCGAAAGCCGTGAAGGATCTAGCGAAGAAACCCCACGCCGCCCGCGCCGTGCAGAATAACAGATCACTTGATGAAGAAGGGCACCGCATTACGGTGCCTTTTTTAATCATTTATCTCTTGTCAGGCGCTACAAAAACAGGCATCCTCCAGCTTATTCCGTAACAATAAAGATTCAAAAATCATGGCTGTTAACTCTGTTTCCCTTACACCGCCAACAGGCGCATCTACCCTTAAAAGCCCTTTAGAAGCAGTTTCCGGGCCCAGCTTTTCAGATGTTCTGGCCAATACCGTTAATAACGCCATGGAAAGCCAACAGACCGCCGCGACTCTCACCCGTATGGCGGCAGAAGGCCAAGATGTACCCGTGAGCACCATTGTACAGGCTATCAGCCAAGCTGAACTTACGCTGCAGACCCTTATTACTGTACGTGACCGTGCCGTAGAGGCATACCAGCAAATTCAACAAATGCCGATTTAAGGGCTTTATTTTTCATGACACCAGCCGCCGTTCAGGATGTGGCACAACAGGCGGTGATCGCCCTCCTTATGGTTTCTGGCCCTGCCATGGCTGTAGCCCTTGGTATTGGGCTGCTTGTTTCTCTTTTTCAGGCTCTCACCAGCATTCAGGAAGTGACGCTTACATTTGTCCCTAAAATTATCTTCGTGTTTGTGGCCCTTCTCCTTTTCATGCCTTTCATGGCATCTCGGCTTCAGATTTTAACTGAGGAAATGTTTGTGCGTATGGCTATCCCCCAGCCTACCGATGTTACCGATGCCGGATAGGCAAAAAAGATATTTTTTATGAACGGGCTGACCCTTCTACCTCTAGAGCTTTTCATCTTTTCTTTCATGCTGCTTTTTGCCCGGCTTGGTACCATGATTATGATTTTTCCTGTCTTCTCCGACCCTGCGATTAGTGTGCGTATTCGTCTTCTTTTCTCAATCTTTCTCTCTTTTGCTCTTTTTCCTCTTCTCCAAAAAAGCCTACCTTCCTTACCTTCAACAACGGCCAATATGCTTTTACTTTTAGGTACGGAAATTATCATCGGAATTTTACTTGGCCTTGCGGCACGCCTTCTTTATATGGCCCTCTCTCTTGCGGGCGAGGTTATTGCCTTTATGGCAGGATTTCAATCTGCCACCCTTTTTGATCCTTCTTCTGGTGCAAATACGGCTGCGCCAAGCATTTTTCTTACCCTTTCTGCCAGCACAATGTTTTTAGCTCTTAATCTTCATCATGAGGTTATTTTAAGCTTTATTGCCTCTTATGGGGTTTTTCCTGCGGGGAATATCCCCTCTGTTGCTGATGCGGCAAGCGGTGTTATCAATGTCATTGCTCAGGCCTTTATTTTAGGAACCAAACTTGCTGCCCCTGTGATGGTGGCGGGCATGCTTGCCCTTGCCATGTTTGGTGTTTTTAATCGCCTTATCCCACAGCTTCAGGTATTTTTTGTTAGTATCCCTATCAGTATTTCTCTGAGTCTTTTGGTTTTAAGTGCGACAGTAAGCCTCATTTTAAGCGAATTTACCTCCTTCTTGAGCGAACATCTTTTCCTGCCTGCCTATACGGACGTGAGTTTTTGATTTAAGCTGTCTACCATGATTGAAAAAGTAGGACTTTCTGGCCTTAAAGGGGCTGATAAAACGAAAAAGGCACGCAAGTCTGGCGACCCCAACGCCCCAAAATTTGCGGATATGATTGACCATGGAGATGGCCCTGCGGCTGTTTCTGGTGGATATGATGAAGGTTCTTTTTCTTCTGCTTATTCACCTATTACGGATGAGCCCCGCGAACCTGCCACACCGATGGCGCTTATGGATGCTTTGGAAGGCCTTGCGGCGGGGATGTTAAATGGCCAGGCGCACCATAAGATTGACGAACTGGAACGCCTTGTGGATGCTCTGCCTTCACCTTCTGACCAGCATTCTCCTGAACAAAAGCAAGCTCTTAACGAACTGGCGACACGTGCTGCTGTGACGCTGGCGCAACTTAAAAAATAGCTGCTACGCGGCTTTTGCGAGTGCCTCTGCAAGTTCTCCTGCCTCGTGCATTTCTCCAATAATATCGGCACCTCCGAGGAATTCTCCTGCCACGTAAAGCTGTGGAAATGTTGGCCACTCTGAAAATTCTTTTAAGCCTTCGCGCAGTTCATCGCTCTGCAAAATATCCACGGCTGTATAGCTCGCACCCAGGTCATTCAAAATGGCGACAACGCGCGCTGAAAAACCACAACGGGGAGACTGGGCGCTACCTTTCATAAATAAAACAATGGGGTACTGTTCAACCAGTGTTTCTAAGTCTTTTTTCATATCTTCTGAAAGAGGCATCTTCTTATTCCTTTGTTTTTACTTGGCTTTTGTTGTGATGGCGAGCGCGTGGACCTCATCTTTTAAAAGGTCTCCCAGAGCCGCGTGCACTTTTTTATGTTGGGCAATGCGTGACAGGCCTTCAAACTCTTCAGTAATGATTTCCGCCTCAAAATGCGCACCATCTTGCTGAGGATTTTGTACAGAAATTTTTGCTGTGGGGAAGGCTTCTGTGAGTTTTTTGGTGAGGATTTCGGTAAGGCTCATGCTTGGAACCCTAGCCTGCCAAGCGCATAGAGGCAAGAGGCTGTTGGTATGGTTTTTTGGGCGCGGGGGGAGCATATAAATAGCATGTGGGGCTTCTTATCTGTTCGTTTTAGATGTATTTTTAGCCTATTAACTAAGGATTTATGTGGCTATGACACAGAAAACAGCGCTTTTTAAAGTGATGCGCGGCACGGTAATTGATGATCAACTGGTACAAAAAACTCAAGATTTTACGGTACCTTACGATGTGACCACGACAGTTTTACAGGCTCTGGAATGGATTAAAGGTGAACTGGATGGGACGCTGACTTTCAGGAGAAGTTGCCGTGCCAGTATTTGCGGAAGCTGCGGGATGGTGATTGATGGGAAAAGCCGACTCGCCTGTAAGACTAAAGTCCTTGATTTACTTGAAGGAAATATTGAAAAAAATATCGCCTCTGTTAAAGATGGCCTGATTATGATTGCCCCCCAGCGCAACCAGCCTGTGCTGAAAGATTTGGTGGTGGACATTGAGCCCTTTTATCAGAAAGTTAAAGATATTGTACCGTTTGTTCAAGACGGTGACGAGAAGGAAACCACTGTTTCTAAAGAAAGTTTTGGCCAAGTTAACATGGTGAGCAACTGCATTATGTGCGGTGCGTGTTACAGCGATTGCACGGCGATGGTGGAGAACCCCGACTTTATTGGACCTGCGGCTTTGGCTAAAGCGTTCAGATTTGTGAGCGACCCACGTGAAGGAAGTAAAACCGCCCGTTTACAAGAACTTAGCAAGAAAAATGGTGTGTGGGATTGTACCCGTTGCGGTATGTGCATTGATGCCTGCCCTAAAGGTGTAGCCCCTATGGAAGCTATTGTAAAACTTAGAACTTTAGCCATGGAAAAAGGCGTGCGCGGGAATAAAGGCGCTCGCCATGCGATGTCCTTTAAGGATGATATTGCGACGTGGGGGGTGCTGAATGAGCCGTTTATGTTGCTCAAAACACTCCGTTTTGAAGTGATTACACAGACAGGTAACGCTTTGAATCTTATCAAGAAAGGGAAAATTCCTAACCCCTTCCCGTTCGAGCATAAAGTAGAAGGTTTGGATGAAGTACGGCGTATTTATGCCGAGCTTGAGAAAAACCCCCTTGATGTGACGACGAAAGCCGCGGACTCCGGGCCTGGGGCTGGCTAAGCTAACCTTTTGATTTATCTATCAAAAAGAGTGGCGAGCTGAAGGGCGCCGAGCAGGCGCACGGTGGGGCGGCCATGGTTGCAGGTGGCGGCAGCGGGCGTGTTTTCTATATCTCTAAGTAATTGATTTTGTTCTGATAAACTGAGTCTGCGGCCGGCACGGACGCTGTGGTGACAGGCATAGGTGGAAAGAACGCGTTCCAGCGCCTTTTGAACGCTGCCGCGATTTGCATTTTCCTCAATACTTTCAGAGACTTCTTTAAGGATTGGGGCCGGATTTACATCCCCCAGAATGGCTGGGGTGGCGGTGACCATGAGCGAGGTTTCTGTGTGAGATTCGACCTCTAAACCCCATTTTTTCAATAAGTTAGCGGCATCCAGCGCGGCGGTGAGGGTGTGGCGCGGGAGGGTGACGGGCGTAGGAATGAGGAGGGGTTGAGCTTGTATAAACCCTTGGTTTAATTGCTCTTTTAAGCGTTCATACACCAGACGTTCGTGGGCGGCGTGCTGATCTACCAGCACGAGATCTCCCCCTGCTGTGGTGGCCACAATATAGCTGCTGCCCACTTGCCCGAGAGCCGCGCCAAGTGGATGATTTTCTTCACTATTATGGAGATTTTCTGTGCTATTTTCTCCCTTGCGGA
>PFND01000062.1:11743-17667 GCA_002791805.1 Alphaproteobacteria bacterium CG_4_10_14_0_8_um_filter_53_9
AAGAGGCGGGGGACCCCGGGGTAAGAGGCGGGTAGGCGGCGGAGGGGAGATGTGTATCTTGTATTTTGTATCTGGTATCTTGGGCCATTTGGCCCGTATTTTGACCCTGCAACGCGAGAAGTGCGAAGGTATGAGGATTGATGGCGGCGTAGGTGTCGGTGGCGGTCGTGTGCGCCCCTTCCCCCGGGCCCCCTTCCCTGCCTCCGTATGCCGTGCCTGTGAGGGTGTGACGGATAGCAGCATAGATGAGCCCGAACACACCTTGCTGGTTTTTAAGACGAACCTCGGACTTGGCGGGGTGCACGTTCACATCCACCTCATCTGACGGGACCTCCAGCATCATCACCCACGAGGGGTGGCGGCCCGGGGGGAGTGCGTCTCCGTAGGCATTTTTGACGGCGGCGGCGAGGCTTCTATCCTTTATAGGCCGACCATTGATAAACAGAAACTGGTTGCGCGGCTGGCCGATGTGCCGCTGCGCCGGTGTGATGAGGGCGGTGAGTTTTGTGCCCTCGCGCTCGGCCTCCACCCGCAGGCCGTGGCTGGCGACATCATCCCCCGCCAGATACTTGATGCGGGCCTCGGCGTCTCCCCAAAAGCCTGTTTGGACGGGCGGGAAGCTGAGGGCCTGTTTGCCCTCTTGCACCAGCGTGAAGCTTACGTGCGGGTTGGACAGGGCGAGTTTGAGGATGAGATCCTCGATGGCCATCCTTTCCGACCGCTCTGACTTTTGAAATTTACGGCGGGCGGGGGTGGCGTAAAACAGATCCTCCACCTCTATTTTGGTGCCGTTTGGCAGGCTGGCCGGACGAAGCTCCCCTTCTGGCGTTATTTGCCATGCCTCATCTGACCCTGCGGCGCGACTGGTGAGCGTGAGACGCGAGACGGAGGCGATGGAGGGCAGCGCCTCTCCCCTGAAACCGAAGGTGTGAATATTAAAGAGATCCTCAGTGCTCGCCACCTTGCTGGTGGCATGGCGAGAGAGGGCGAGCACCAGCTCCTCCTTCGGGATGCCGCTGCCATTATCCTGCACCAGGATTTTGCCTGAGCCGCCGTCTTCCACCTCTACCCTGATATTGGTGGCACCTGCATCTAAACTATTTTCCACCAGCTCCTTTATGACCGATGCCGGACGCTCCACCACCTCGCCCGCGGCGATCTGGTTGGCAAGATTTTCGGGCAGAGTGCGGATGGGCATGAAGGCGACCATAGCTGACTTTTTTAGCTTTTGGAAGGATGGAGGGAGAGGGGGGGATATCTTGCATTTTATGGCTTGCGTCTTGAGGGAAAATAAATTGATGGGTACTTTTGAGATCTTTTTTTACACCGTAATCTTTTCGGTAGTTGCCCCGGACAGCCGGAAAACCTAAGCCGTGCGTTCCGCCCGCCAAGTTTTTCTCGCTTCCGGGGTGACCCGCTTGAGAATTGAGATGTTGGGGGTGAGTTTGAGTTCACGGGCTTGATTTTATATAGACCTTCTTGACATTTTGTATACTTTTACTTAGCTTGGAGAGGATCGCGGCCTATTGGCGGCTGCTAACCTTGGAGTTTTGACATGCCTTTTGGTAAGCATGAAGCACAAGAACCTGCCCGTGAGGGCTACCTGGGAGATATCGTTATGGATGCTGGCAAAATTGAGTCTGACTGGCAGGATATCATCATCCTGCAACTTGAATTTTCTTTCAAGCCTGCAGCTGATGCTCTCTTCTTTTCGGTATCGGCTGGAGAGCTTTTGAAAGAACTGTTTTCGGTCCTTCCTGAAGACAACACTCTGATGACGTTGTTCATCACTGAGTTTGTCTCTCGGGCCAAAGACGCTTTGGCCGATTATCCTGCGGGGACAAAAGCTTTCCTCCGCCTTCCAGCGGTACTGGTGAATGAGACGCTTGTCGCCCACCTCCATTACTCTGACCAACGCGAGGTGATGGGGTTTCTGCTGGAAGACGTGGCAAACCTCTCTCTTGAACAGCAAGCATTACTGGAACACGCAAAGAATGATGGCATGCCTTTGGCTGCTACTTTGCATGATGACAAAGTGACGCCACGGATTTGCGAGAGCTTGGGGATACAGGTGTTGATGAGCGATGTGGACTTTTGGTCTACTCATCCTTTTTCAATTTTCAAATTTTTTGCCAACGTGCTCTGACTCTATCCCCTCTTACACCCTGATCGTGGCAGGTCAGCTGACAACCGAGGCCTCTATGAACCTCGGCTTTTTGACGCTTGATTTGTCTCTCAACAGCTTTTATCCGCTGGACAAACAGGAAGAAGAAGACCTGTAAGTTGCGACTGGCTACAAAAAAATGCCCTCCAAGTTGGAGGGCGTTTTTGTTTGGGTCGGTCTCTGGGATTAGACAGAGGTGATATCGATTTTGATACCGGGACCCATGGTGGAGCTTACTGCCAACCGTTGAAGGTAGTTGGTTTTGGCACCTGATGGCTTCGCATCCTTAACCGCTTTGACAAGCGCTTGAATGTTTTCTGCCAGTTTTTTCTCATCAAAGCTGAGGCGGCCGACACCTGCGTGCACGATACCTGCTTTTTCTACTTTGAATTCAATCATCCCGGACTTCACATCCTGCACGGCCTTAGCCACGTTGGGGGTGACGGTACCGAGTTTGGGGTTTGGCATCATCCCTTTGGGGCCGAGGATTTTACCCACGCGACCGACGAGCGGCATGCAATCCGGTGCGGCAATCACGCGATCGAAGTTGATAATACCTTTTTCTACCTGAGCGACCAGATCTTCGGCTCCGACGATATCGGCACCTGCTTTTTTGGCAGCTTCGGCAGCGTCTCCCTTGGCGAACACAGCGACGCGAACCGTTTTACCATTACCGTGAGGCAACAGGACGGTGGCACGCACCATTTGATCGTTATATTTGGGATCTACCGCGAGGTTGAAAGCGATATCCACGGACTCATCAAATTTGCTTTTGGGCATGGATTTGAGCAGCGTTATGGCCTCTTTCAAATCGTATGTTTTCATACGATCGAATTCTGGCATTGCTTTACTACGTTTTGTTTGTGTCATGTTCTTGCCCTCCCTTAACCGACCACTTTGATACCCATCGACCGGGCAGAACCGGCGATGATTTTAATGGCTTGCTCGACGCTGTTTGCGCTGAGATCCACCATTTTGGCTTCGGCGATTTTCGCCAGCTCGGCCTTGGTGATGGTGCCTTCGGTTTTTTGGGGTGTGGCCGCGCCTTTTTTCATCTTGGTGGCTTGCAAGAGATACCACGTTGCGGGCGGTGTCTTCATCTCGAAGCTAAAGGTGCGATCCTTAAAGGCGGTGATGACCACCGGAACGGGTGTGCCGGGGGCGAATTTTTGCTGCGTGGCGGCGTTGAATGCCTTGCAGAATTCCATAATGTTAAGACCTTTTTGACCAAGTGCCGGACCCACGGGTGGGGCAGGGTTTGCTTGACCAGCAGGAACTTGCAGCTTGATGTAGCCAACAACTTCTTTTGCCATGTTTGGCGTCCTTTCGTTTATTTTAAACTCCCACACGGCGTTATACCGCAGTGGTAGGTGAGGCTTTAGCATGGGTATACGGGTGGGGTCAATAAAAAAGCGCCCTTGCGGACGCTCTTTTGGAGGGGACTATCTTATTGATAGAAATTTACATTTCCCAGCCACTTTTCATCGTTCCAGCGGGCCGGGCCTGTGGGCTTATCCGTTTTTTCTGCACCGCGGGACTCCAGCTGTTGGAGGCGGTCTTTCATCCAGCGGATTTCGGCATTCTGGGCGCGGATCACATCCCGGGCCATGCGCTTGACTTGTGCATCCTTCCCGTATTGGAGCTGGATTTGCGCCATATCCACCGCGCCCTGATGGTGCGGGATCATGCCCTTAAGGAAATCGATATCGGCATCGCCTGTGTAGGTGATCTCCATATCTTTATGCATGGCGTTCATTCCGCTTTTATAGGCTTTTGTGGGCGCGTTATCGGCTCCTTTTTTTGCCATGGATGTGTGTGTGCCGTGGCCTTGGTGCGCTTTGGCAATCTCTGGCTTTTTATCCATCATGTGCGGACAGGTGCCATCGCACGCCATGGCCGGTGTGGCGATGAGCAGTGTGAGGGTTGTTGCACCCATGAGTATGAGATGTTTTTTCATCTTTTTCTGTCTTTCTTTATGTCTGTTATGTGATGCGTGAAGATTAGGTGGGGGTGCGGCGGGACGTCAAGCTTTATAAAAAAAGCGACCTCTCGGTCACTTTTTTTCTTTTGGCAACCCAAAAGATAAGACAAACAGCTTATTGCTTGGAGGCTTTGGCGGCTTGCTTAAAGTTTTGCTGCATCATGCTTGCCATGATATCTGAACATTGGGTTTGACCCTTTTGGATAACTTTGGCGAGCTCTTGAGCGTTCTTTTGGCATGTTTCAGCTGTTTTTTGGCTCCATGTGGATTGCTTGGACATCAGATCTTCAATGCCTTGGGAGGATGACAGTTCCTTCATCGTTTGGACCGTTTCTTCCATGGCTTCTTGTGCCATTTTGGTTTGGGTTTGGGCGAGGCTTTGGAATGTTTCGCTCCAGATGCTGGAAAGCTGTTGGTAAGCTTGCATTTGGCTTTGTGTAGTTGTGGCGAATTGCTGCATGTTCATCATGGTGCTCATGGCTTGGGACATGTTCTGGGGATCGAACATTTTTGTGAAATCTGGCATCTGGTACATTGTGTTACCCTTTTTTGTTGTTGGACGGCTTTGAAAGCTTCTTGTAAGAGTACCCAATTTCAGGAGACTGTCAACCGCTTTTGTGCGGCGCAACA
Source organism: Alphaproteobacteria bacterium CG_4_10_14_0_8_um_filter_53_9 (assembly GCA_002791805.1). Taxonomy (GTDB): domain Bacteria; phylum Pseudomonadota; class Alphaproteobacteria; order UBA2136; family UBA6156; genus UM-FILTER-53-9. The sequence goes on from PFND01000062.1 coordinate 16,519, forward strand.
TGCCAGGCCGGATATTGAGAGCAACCGTAATTTTGCAAAGGCTAGCCTTTACGTTTGGTGCCCGCCATTTGAATTTTACCTTTTGTGTTTTCTTTAAAATCTGTCGTTTTCATCTGCCCTCTATCCACCTTGTTCTTATCCACCATATTTACATTATCCATATACCCTGCCGGGCCTGAGCCTGTGGTGTTAACCTGGGTGGCAAACTGGGCCTTGCCTGCGAAGGTGGCTTGCTCGCTCCACGCGAGGCTGGGTGGACGTTGGAAACGCGGCCAGCGATCCAGCTCGAAACGCTCTGGTGCGAAGGGGGCGAGGTTGAGATTGGGCATGGCGCCTGTCATGATGGCGCCCAACGTTTGCGCGATCCCCATGGCATAGGCATAACTGCGCCCTGCAAACCCCGTGGCAAGCCATAGGCCTTGTATGCCCCGCCAGCGGCCGACAACGGGCCTGAAATCTGGTGTGACGGCCCCTGTAATACATACGGCCCCTTCTACCTTTGCATCTCTGAACTCGGGAAAGAGATTTGCGGAGGTGTAGGTATGTAACAGGTCTAACACCGTTTCATCTACTTGCAGGCTGTAGGTGGCTTGCATGGGATCCATCAACCCATCATATGACAACATTACCTTGCCCCCCATAAGGCCTTTAAACACCAGATGCCCACGGCGCAGACGGTGCGTGATGAGCGCCTCCGAAAAATTTTTTACCCCTGAAAATGTGATGAGGTGCTGGCGAGACGGCCGAAGAGGCAGGGTAAGATGCAGTGTTTTAAGCAGAAGACCTGTGATGGCCCCTGCAGCGACAAAGGTTTCATCTGCCAGGGCAACCTCTCCGCTTTTGACCCGCACGCCTTGCAGGGTTGTTCCGGCTTCATCCTCTTCTGTAATAAACTCCGTGACTTCATCTGCCCCCCATAGAATGGCCCCTTGTTCCTTCACCTTGGCGCGCAGGCTTTCTATGATCGTTTGCGTGGAGAGAACGGGCGCGGTTTCTTCTTTTTTGATCGCGATTACATCTGACGCAAAAGGGGCGCCGAGCTCTTCTTTTATTTTTTCTTTCTCTGTGATGAGCTCAATCTCTCTCGGGCTGTCTGCATTTTCGTTTTGCAGAATAACTTTGCGCCCTGGCGTGGTGGCCAGCTCTATA
>PFND01000062.1:17833-18609 GCA_002791805.1 Alphaproteobacteria bacterium CG_4_10_14_0_8_um_filter_53_9
CTCAAACGCTTGTGAGGCTTACGCAATACACGTGCCTCGAATCAGTCCCTGATTGTCCGTGGAATACGCCAGAAACAAGTCCTAATGATGCCGCAGATAATTCAATCCTCTTTGCTCTCGAGTGTGAAGCCGCGCATTTCTTGGTTACTGAAGATAAGGAAATTCACAGCAAAGCTAGGAGTCGTGGATTAGGGGAGCGTGTATACGCGATTCAAACGGCAGAAGACTTGTTGCGTCGGTTGTATGAAACCACGCCAGTCCAATTGCCGAATATTGATGATGTACCTCTACATTCGCTTACGCCTGAATTGCATGACAGCTTTTTTGATAGCTTGAGGCAGAATTACACCTTTGATGAATGGTTTCGTAGAAAAGCCAGGGAGCAACGTAAGGCTTGGGTGTATAGGGATGAAGAAAATAAGTTGGGCGCGCTATGTATATATGCCAGCCAGCAAAATGAGAGGATTAGTGATGAGGGACTTGTTTTGGCAGGCGCTTCATTGAAGTTGTGTACATTTAAGGTGGATCAGGGGTGTCGTGGGCGGAAGATCGGAGAGCTGTTTTTGAAGGCGGCTTTTCGATATGCAACAGACAACCACTTGGAACATATATTCATTCACGGTAGTTCTGAAAAGCAGAGCATTTTATTCGAGTTGCTGAGTGATTTCGGATTTGAAGAAGCTGGATCCTATGGGGCGGATACTGTGTTCCTAAAGAAGCATCCGGTGTCCCCTCCTGGCGAGGCATCTGATGCCTTTGAATATTTCAGAAAGTAT
>PFND01000041.1 GCA_002791805.1 Alphaproteobacteria bacterium CG_4_10_14_0_8_um_filter_53_9
TCACCATCAGCCCGGATGAGAAGGAGGAAGAGGTCATCAGCCTGTTTGAAAAATACGATATTCATAACCTCGCCGTGGTAAACACCAAAAATCAACTCCTCGGGCGTATCACAATAGATGACGTGCTGGATGTGGTGATGGAACGGGCCGCGCGTCAACAAGCCCGCGCCGCCGGGGTGGATGAAACGGACGATCTCTTTGCCCCGGCCATAGAGACCGCCCAGCACCGCATGCCGTGGCTTATCATCAATCTGGGTACGGCCATCGCCGCCGCCGCCGTCATTGCCTTGTTTGAGGAATCTATTGCAAAGCTCACCGTCCTCGCGGTGCTCATGCCCATTGTCACCAGCATGGGAGGCAACGCCACCACGCAAACGCAAACGGTTATCATTCGGGCATTGGCACTCGGCCAAATCACCAAACAAAACGGGCTGGCACTTCTCAAAAAGGAGCTCACAGTCGGCAGCATGAAAGGCCTCAGCCTCGCCATGCTTATCGCCCTGGGCACGTGGCTGCTGTATGGCCAGCCCATGCTGGCGCTGGTTATCGCGCTGGCCACCGTGGCCAACCACCTCATTGCCGCCTGGGCAGGGTGGATAACCCCCATCATGCTGAAAAAATATAAGTTCGATCCCGCCATCGCCACAGGGGTCATAACCACCACCTTCACCGATGTCGGCGGTTTCTTCGTCTTCCTCGGCCTCGCCACCCTCCTACTCCTCTAAAATCCAAGAATAAAAGCACAAAAAACCGGGCGCCATTAGGGCGCCCGGGGTCGTTATTCAATCGCGAGAAGCTTAACGCTTGCGAGGCGCTGTTGCCGGCTTTTCAGCAGCAACATCTCCAGCCGAGGAAGAAGGAGACGAAGTGTCGCCCTTGTTCATCAGGCCCTTGAGCGCATCAAGAACGCCACGTCCTTGCTCGGTATTGGCCAAGCCTTCCAGCATGGTACCGATCTGCAATCCGCCCTTACCAGAGAAGAGTTGCATGGCATCGGTCAAACCTTCAGTGGCAGAGCCAGTGTTGGTGATGACCTTGACGTCGGCTGTGGTCAAGGCCGCAGCCTGTGCCTTGCCAACGCTCTCCTGAGCCTCGATCGCTCTGATGCCGAGCAGGTAAGCCTGATATTCGGGCAACGATGCAATCTTCTCGGCCAGAGCAATCTGGGCATCGACCGGTGCCATGAGAATGGCCTTGTCGGCCGCGCCCTTGGCTTCACCGTTCACCTTGACACCTTCAGCTTCGCGCTTTGCAGCTTCCAGCTTGCCGTCTGCGTCACGGATAGCAACTTCACGCTGCTCATCAGCGGCAACAATGGCCGCCTCCATGTTGATTTCGGCCTGCTTGACCTGATCAACACGTGTCACTTCCATGGCACGTTCGCGTGTGGTTTTTTCCTGAGTCAGAACTTCCTGACGAGAAAGCTGCTGGGCAATGCCCACAGCCTTGTCCTTCTCGGCAGTCCGTTCGCCCACGGCCTGCTCGGCCTGCTGGCGGCTGATGTCGACCTGACGACGAGCCTCGATCTCAGCTTCTTCTGCCGCCCGCATGTTCTCGGCGACTTCAATGCGGCTGAGGCGGTCGATCTCCGAGGACTTCATGGCCATAATGTTGGCCACAACTCTTGATCCTTCGGCATCACGGATGTCCATGAGCTCCAGGTTCTTGACAGTGCGAAGCCCCCAGCTCTTCAGGTCGTTCGCGACTTCTTCGGTGAACTTGTCACCGAATTGGGCACGATCGGTCATGATGACGTTGATTTCATAGGCCGCCAGAACGCGCCGGGCAGCGCCCTGAACAATTCCGAAGATATCCTCAGGCATGACCTTGAAATCGGGGATGCGCTTTGCCGCGGTCAGCGGATCGTCGACCTGAAAGAAGGCCGTAACGTCAACCATGAACTGAAGCCTGTTTACATCATATGCGTCGTAGTCCTTGAGCGAGATGGAGAAGTTGTTCATCGGGATTTCGCGAAAAACGATACCGATTTTCGGAATGAAGGACGGCCAACGATAGTAGACGTTGCCGTTATCCAGGCCAGAACCATAGGCTGCAGTAGCCTTCTGGGACTGGACAATGTGCACCTTGTCTGTCGGCACAACGGTGCGGAAAATCATGGCAATGATAATCGCCACGATGAGAAGGATCAGGGCGATCCCGCCAAGAATGAAGGTTGTCATAGTCAAAGCTCCTTTTGAGCAAGCCCCGAAGGGCGGGGGGGGGGAATCAAAGCCCAAAGGCCCGAGAAAAGGATGCCCCAAGGCAAACCAATTGGCGGGCCTGCGGGCAATGGAACGAATGTTCTCCACCCAAATAGATACCCATGCATACATATTCAAGAGCTTGAATGTAAAAACATGTAAAAAAGCCCAAAAAAGCGCCATAACCCTCCCCAAACATCCACAAAAGTGCTAAAAGCAGGCCATGGATAATCTATTTGCCCCCACCATTAAGCCCATCACCATAGAAGACGAAATGCAGAAGTCCTATTTGGATTATGCGATGTCGGTCATTGTCAGCCGTGCCCTGCCGGATGTGCGGGATGGCCTCAAGCCCGTCCACCGCCGCATTTTGTACGCTCAAAATCAAATGAGCAACGATTGGAACCGTAAATATCTCAAGTCTGCCCGTGTCGTCGGGGATGTCATGGGTAAATATCACCCTCACGGGGATAGCTCTATTTATATGGCCATGGCCCGCATGGCGCAGGATTTCAGCATGCGCCTGCCATTAGAAGATGGTCAAGGTAACTTCGGGAGCATGGATGGCGATAACCCCGCCGCCATGCGCTATACAGAGATTCGTCTCTCTCGCCCCGGCTCCGCCATGCTTCAGGATATTGAAGAAGGCACGGTAGATTTTCGTCCCAACTACGATGGATCGGAGAAAGAACCTGCTGTTCTCCCCACGCGCATTCCCAACCTGTTGGTTAACGGAAGCGGGGGTATCGCGGTCGGTATGGCCACCAATATTCCGCCGCACAACTTAGGAGAAGTGATTAACGGAATCCTTTATCTTATTGATAATCCAGAACAACTGGCAGAAGAGGCAGCCTTTAGTCTGAGAGAGATTATCCTCGGACCCGATTTCCCCACAGGCGGCACCATCATGGGTGGCGCAGGTATTTTGGGCGGTCATCAGGCGGGCCGCGGCAGCGTGGTCATTCGGGGTAAAGCGGTCATCGAGCAAAAAGGCGAGACCCGCAATCACATCATCATCACCGAGATTCCCTATCAGGTAAACAAATCCAAACTGGTGGAGCAAATTGCCGATCTGGTGAAGGAGAAAAAAGTAGAGGATATTTCGGATCTGCGCGACGAGTCCGATCGTCACGGCGTCCGCGTCGTGGTGGAGCTTAAACGCGGCGCCAATGCCGAAGTCGTGCTCAACCAGCTGTATAAAAACACGCAGCTCCAAACCAGCTTCAGCTATAACATGGTGGTGCTGGATAAAGGCCTTCCCCGCCTCATGGGCATCCCGCAAGTGTTGCGCTGTTTCATTGCCCACAGAGAAGATGTGGTGAACCGCCGCACCCGCCACCGCCTGTCCAAGGCGAGAGATCGCGCCCACATCTTGGTCGGCCTCGGCATCTCTGTCGCCAATATTGATGAAGTTATTGCGCTCATCCGTAACGCACCGGATGGCGCCACCGCCAAGGATAAGCTCATGGCACGCGAGTGGCCGTCAGAAGCGGTGCTCCCCTTGCTGGAACTGTTGGGGGAAGCCAGCCAAGGCGCAACCTATAAACTCTCGGCCGTGCAAGCTCAGGCCATTCTGGATCTCCGCCTCCAACGCCTCACAGGGCTGGAGCGCGATAAGATCATGGATGAAACCAAGGAAATTGCCGAGGTCATCGCAGGCCTTCTCAAAATCCTGTCAGATCGCCCCACCTTGCTTAACCTTATTAAAGAAGAGCTGATCGAAGTCCGCGATCTCTTTGCCACCCCGCGCAAAACAAATATAGAAGCCGGCGGGTCAGATATGTCGCTGGAAGATCTTATTCAGCCGGAAGATATGGTTGTCACCATCAGCTCAGATGGCTATGTCAAACGCGTGCCCCTCGCCGCGTTCCGCGCCCAGCGCCGCGGGGGCAAAGGTAAGGCAGCGGCCAACCTGCGGGATAACGAACAAATGTCATCCCTCTTTGCCGCCAACACGCACGATCCCTTGCTGTTCTTCACCAACATGGGCAACGTGTTCAAACTCAAATGTTACGAGCTTCCCCAAGCCTCCGCCACCACACGGGGCAAGGCGTTCGTCAACTTGCTGCCGCTCCAAAAGGATGAGACCGTGGCCGCCGTCATTCCCACCCCACGGGATGAAAAAGCCTGGGCAGAGTATTTCCTGATTTTCGGCACACAAAACGGCGCCGTGCGCAAAACACCGCTCACCGCTTACGCCAACGTCCGCAGCTCAGGTATCTACGGCATGGGCCTGAATGATGGAGACAGACTCCTCGGCGTGCACCTCTATCACGAGCCCACCGGGGCAGATGTGATTATGTCATCGCAAAACGGTCAGGCCGTGCGGTTCTCTGCTCAGTCAGATCAGTTGCGCCCCATCGCCTCCCGCACCAGCACCGGTGTCCGCGGTATGTCGCTCAAAAATAAAGATCAGGTCATGGCCATCCACTTGGTCACCCCGGCAGAGAGCCACATCCTCACCGTCACCGCCAACGGTTACGGTAAGCTTACGGATGCGCCGGATTATCCCACCAAAGGCCGTGGCACCATGGGGGTCATCAGCATCAAAACCAGCTCCCGCAATGGTAACGTGGTTGCCGCGCTGCCGGTAAGTCTGGAAGATCAGATTATGCTCGCCACGTCAGATGGTCAGCTGATCCGCATGAACGTGGCCGATATCAGCGTCATGGGCCGCAACACCCAAGGGGTGAAGCTGTTCGGGACAGATGGCTCCAAAGTCACCCTCGTCACCCGCCTCAGTGCCGATATGCTGGGCCGCGGCGACGAAGAGGACGACGGCGAGGACGACGGCATAATCCAGCCCATGCTGGCAGAAGCTCCCGAAGCCATGCCGGAAGGAGACACACCGGAAGGTGAACCCACACCAGAGGCCTAAAACTTTGAAATAAATAAAAAAAACAACAGGGGGCACGTCCCCCTGTCAGTTTTGTATTCCATAGCCTAATCCCCACTCCCATAAAAACCTCGAAACGACTCACGTTTCACCGCGTACCTAGCGCGATCTTCTAGGGGGTACTACGAGGGAGCCTGTAATGGCACACGAAATCGACGAAGCCGAAAAATTCATCAACCCCGAGATCGGGGAAACCCGAGAGGAAGTTGATGAACTTCTCAGGGAGTTTGATCTGGACGATTGATCTCCGCCTCGCCTCTCTGTTCGTGTAAAACAGGGGGGTAGGTGAAAGCACATTAAAAGTGTGTTTCCACCTACCCCTCTTTTTGGTATCCTAAATCTATGGAAAACCAAAAAGATCTCATCAAACTCGCCCGCTCGCTCCAAGGCACGCCGTTTCAAAAAGCGGTATGGGAGGAACTGGCTAAAATCCCGCGGGGAGAAACCAGAACCTACGCCCAAATCGCCCAAGCCGTCGGTAGCCATCCGCGTCCTGTGGCAAATGCATGCGGCAAAAACCCTGCGGCCCCCACCATTCCGTGCCACCGTGTCACAGGCAGCAATGGTACCCTCGGGGGGTATTCAGGGTCAGGCGGCCTCGCCACAAAAAAACGCCTCCTGAAAGAAGAAGGCGTGATACTGGAGAAAGAATAAGCATAAAACCCATAAAAAGTCGTGCGCGCAGGGTTAAAAATAAAGCGCATGCGTCTCAAGCGTGTCACCCCGAGTGGATAAAACCTTAGCAGCTTTGCTGCTGTAGGTTTTAGCGCACCTCGGGGCTACTTTATCCGTGTGCACAAGGTTAAAAAAGGGTCAAGAGACAGGGGATAAAGAGTCTCAAACGATTACCTTAAATCTCCCACAAAAACCACCAGCCGCGCCAAAGCTTCTTTCAGCTCCTCGGCGTTCCCGGCATAGCTGATGCGTATGGCCCCGTCGTCGCCAAAAGCTCCCCCGGGCACCACAGCCACAAAAGCCTCGTTCAAAAGCGCCGTGCAAAAATCTTCGTCAGATTTTATCACCGTCCCCGCCGCCGTCGTTTTGCCAAAGCATCCTCTCACTTGAGGAAAGGCGTAAAACGCACCCTCAGGCATAGGGCAGGGCAGGCCCGCCTCGCGTAAGGCCGCCAGCGTCATGTCTCGTTGGGCAAGCAATCGGGCTTTCTGCACCACCAGGTGGCTGTCATCAAGGCGCAGTGCGGCTTCCGCCGCCGCCATCACCACACCGGGAACATTGGTAAAACTCTGGCTCGTCAGGGTTAAAAGGTCGCTGATAAGGCTTTTCGGCCCGGCCACAAAGCCCGCACGCCAACCGGGCATGCCATAGGTTTTGCTTATGCTTTGCACCATAATCATGCGGTCGCGCAGGGCAGGGGCGGTGTGCAGCAGGTGTCCCGCCACCTCGCCCACAAAAACCAGCTTGTCGTAAATATCGTCAGAGATAATCATCACTTCAGGAAAATCAAGCAGAACCTCGGCAAGCGCCGCCACTTCATCAGGGGTGTAAAGCATGCCGGTGGGGTTGCTGGGGTTATTAAAAATGAACATTTTAACATCACCAGCCGCCAGCACATCGCGCAACTGGTCGGGAGATATCTTGTAATCCTGCGTAGCAGGGGCGCGCATAATCACAGGCTCCCCGCCCGCAAGCTTCACCATATCGGGGTAGCTGGCCCAGTAGGGGGCGGGTATCGCCACCTTGTCCCCCTCATTCAACGTGGCGAGAAAAATGTTGAACAAGGCACCTTTCCCTCCAACCTGAGCCGCCACTTCAGCCTCGGCATACTCAAACCCGCGCCGCGCCAAAAAATCGCGGAAAGCCGTCACAAGGCCTGCCGCCCCACGGCCGGGTAAGTAGTCTCCGCTGTCTTGGTCCACCGCAGCCCTCGCCGCATCATAAACAGCCATAGGGGGCTTAAACCCGGGCACACCAATAGAAAGGCCAATAACGGGCTTTCCTTCAGCCTTCAACGCACGCGCCAGTCCGGCAACTTTAATAATGGCCGATTCTTTGACCGCATTCATCCGTGCCGCTCGTTGCATGAGTATCTCTCCTCTGGTTATTTTTTCGGCTCCCATCCTACGCCAAAACTTGACACCTGCAACCCTGTATGATTGGATACAAATGTTAATCGGTGCATCAGAGTTTTTCATAAGCGGGCTTCCAACACCCGCAAAACCATATCTCCTGCACCCATCTTCAAACTCTCCAGAAATGTCAGAGGGATAACAAAATGCCAGAAACGTCAAACGTTTCGTCGTCTTCTTTTTCCAATATGCTTGGCAGCACATCCAAACGCGGAAAACGTCGCCAACACCCGCAAGGCCGTTATGGCCAAGTGGAAGGTGCTGCTCGCCCGCCAGCTGCCAAACCCATCTGTGCCCGTCATGCAGATACACCTCCCGGTCTGTCGGCGGAGCCCAATATGAGAAGGCTTCCCTATGAGAAGCTCGCAGCCTTGGCACCAGCAAAGCCAGAAACAACAGCCTCACCATCTCGTGTAGCCATGAGCCAAAACACGTCGTATGAGCCAGGCCGCACAGAAAAAGGCCCAGAAAAAACATCGCAACATGAAGGCCGCGGCGGAAGCCGCCGTGAGCGCCATCGTGTGGCAGATGGCAATCAAAAGCCCATGAAAGATCGCAGTATGCGAGAAATCTGCGGCTTATAACCTTCCCCCCCGACCGCCCAGAATAATCTGGGCGGCGCAACAAAAGGAGTATCAGCGCATGAAGCTTTTTAAATGGGACAAGAAAGAACCCTTCGTGCAACTTTGGAGGGGGCGCGGCGCATAAGCCTGCAAACATCGCAGGTTAGCGCCCGCCCTCTCCACCCGGCGTATATCTCCGGGGGAGAGGACGGTGATCCAACTATCTGGGCAGCAGGAAAGTTCAGCCCTCACCTGCTTATACTCCCATCAATAGTCAAGGAGGCTTGATACGGCGGCCACAGTAGTGGCCGTCCTTTTTTTGTCGCCATCTTGCGTTAAGTTGCAAAGCCCCGTAAAAAGGTAGGGTCAAAAAATAAAAGGTAAAAACATGCCCCAAATAGAAGCCACTCCCTCATTTGTGAGAAACGTCTACGCCACCATGGCCAAAAATCTGGATGTAATGAAGGCGCGCCTTAACCGTCCGCTCACACTGGCGGAAAAAATCCTCTACGGTCACCTCCACGATGCAAAAGGTGCGGATCTCACCCGCGGAGAAGCCTATACAGAATTCAAGCCGGATAGAGTGATTCTGCAAGATGCCACCGCCCAAATGGCCATCCTCCAGTTCATGCAGGCTAAAAAGGATGAAGCGGCCGTGCCTGTGACAATTCACTGCGATCACCTGATCCGCGCCCACAAAGGGGCCGATAGCGATCTGGGTGTGGCCAATAAAGAAAATGAAGAAGTGTACGATTTTCTGCACGCCGCAGGCCAGCGTTATGGCTTTGGCTTCTGGAAGCCGGGCGCAGGGATTATTCACCAGGTGGCATTAGAGCAATATGCCTTCCCCGGCTGCATGATGCTGGGGACAGATAGCCACACCCCTAACGCAGGCGGCCTTGGCTGTTTCGCGTGCGGGGTCGGCGGGGCCGATGCCGTGGATGTCATGGTCGGCCTCCCGTGGGAGGTGCTTCACCCCTTCATCGTGGGCGTCAAACTCACGGGAGAGCTCAAAGGCTGGGCCGCACCTAAGGATGTCATTCAAAAACTGCTGGAGAAACTCACGTGCGAAGGCGGTACCAACCGCGTGATTGAATATTTTGGCGAAGGCTGCCGCACCATCTCCGCCACGGGTAAAGCCACCATTTGTAATATGGGTGCCGAGCTCGGCGCCACCACCAGCGTCTTCCCGTATGATGATCGGATGGATACGTATTTAAAGGTCACAGGCCGAGAAAACCTTCTCCCCATTATTCATGAAAATAAAGCCATGCTGGTGGCCGATGCCGAAACCGCGCAAGAGCCAAATAAATATTACGATCTGGTGATCGAGATTGATCTGAGCAACCTCACGCCCAGTCTCGTGGGCCCCCACTCACCGGATGCCTTCGCCACCGTAGAAAACATGGCAGAGCATTTAAAAAGCCCCCGCGTGGTAGAGCTCAACAAAGGCCAACCCGCGCCCGCCAACCTCACCTATGCGCTCATCGGGTCTTGTACAAACAGCAGTTATGAGGATATGGGCCGCATCGCCCTGCTGGCGGATCAGTTGTTAGAAAAAGGCGTCACCCTCAAAACGCCGCTCATGGTTACCCCGGGGTCAGAGCAAGTGCGCGCCACGATAGAACGCGATGGCATTATGGAAAAGCTGGAACGCCTCGGCGCCACCGTGCTCGCCAATGCCTGTGGTCCCTGCATCGGGCAGTGGCAGCGGGATGATGTGAAGGACGGCACCGTCAACAGCATTATCAGTTCTTACAACCGCAACTTCCCCAAACGGAACGATGGCTTTGCCAGCACCTGTAGCTTTATCGCCAGCCCCGAGACAGTGCTCGCCTACGCCGTCCACGGCCGTCTGGATATCAACCCCTTCACCACACCCGTGACAGCGAAAGACGGCAGCACCTTCATGCTGCGCGATGCCGCAGGGGTGGATGAAGTCCCCGCCAGCGGCTTCGTGCCGGATGAAAAAGGCTACGACGGGCCGGAAGGCAACGCCCCGGATGTGAAGGTAAACCCAACGTCCGATCGCCTCCAGCTGCTGGATCCCTTTAAGCCGTGGAATGGTAAGGATTACGAAAATCTGCCACTGCTCATCAAAGCCAAAGGCAAATGCACGACAGATCATATCTCACCCGCAGGCCCCTGGCTCAAGTATCGTGGGCATCTGGATAATATCTCGAACAACATGTATCTGGGCGCCATCAACGCATTCAGCGGCCAGTCGGGTAAGGTGAAAAGCCAGCTGGATGGGTCAGAAGCGTCCCCGGCAGATATCGCGCGCCAGTATAAAGCGCAAGGCTTGGGCTGGGTATTTGTGGGAGATTACAACGTAGGGGAGGGCAGCAGCCGCGAGCACGCCGCCATGTCTCCGCGCTGGCTGGGTTGCAAAGCGGCTATCTCTCGCACCTTTGCGCGCATCCACCAAAGCAACCTGAAAAAGCAGGGCGTGCTTCCGCTCACTTTCGCCAATCCGGAAGATTATGATCTTGTGGAAGAAGCGGATAAAGTAAGCATCCACGGCCTGTCCTCACTGGCACCGGGCAAACCGCTTAAAGCCACTCTTCATCATGCAGATGGCTCCAGTAACGAGATCACGCTCAACCACACCCTCAACGAGGAACAAATCGAGTGGTTCAAAGCAGGCTCCGCCCTCAACGCCCTCAATAATAAGTAGGGCACACAACGCGAAAACGGCGGCCCCAAAGAGCCGCCATTTTCATGTCATTACACGCGGTCAGCGCGCGTTGCTTCAGAGAACCCAGCGCCTGGAAGCAGGACAGGGTTATTTCCATTGTAGTCGCCCTCGCAAAAGAACACAGGTTCTTCCTTGCTGAAGAAACCACGGTTGTGGGCCTCCTTTCCACATGCAAGGCACTTGCGCGGCATGGCGGCTTCCGCATCTTCTGCAGGCAGCAGCCATTCATCCTCCATCTCAAATCCTTTGGCATGGTCAAAGTGCATCGTGTGGCCATCCTGTGGAAGGAAAACCATCCCCAAGGATAATTGAGAGTTGGAAGGAGGAGACCAATGCAGAGCCCGCAAGTGAGAGAGTCGGTTCACCCGCAGAAGAACAATATCTGTTGTAATGGTCACCACAGTAGCACCGTCTTCTGGCGTCGCATCAGCAGGGAGGCTAAGTGTCCAGCAGTCATGCTGACCGTACAAGGTCATCTCCTGCCTCAGCCGCATCAGCTCCCAAGGCGGGCGCTTGCGAATTTCTGCATGACGGGCCGCCACAATCTGCTGTTGCCGGTTTTTGCGGTTCAGTTCATCCATAGGCGATTCTACGGTATTCCAGTCAAGAGGCATGTGACTTCCTTTCCGAGAAGTGTATAAACGTCACAAAATGTATTCAAAACATGAATAAACCATAATCATCCAAAAATCAAACCCTCTCGCCAAAAACGCAAAAACAAGCTAAACAAAAAGCATGAGCAAAACATCACAACGCCAGCAAGCGGCTAAAAAAGAGGCCCCCAAGCCGGAAAAAGACATCACAGAGTCCTTCCTCAAAGAGGTAGACGACGTCATTCAGCAAGAAAAGCTGGCCAATTTCTGGGCGCAATATAAAGTCTTTATCATCGCAGGCGTCATCGCCATTCTGGCCGCAGTCGCCGCCTCACAAAGCTGGCAGTCCTATCAAACAAAGCAAATCCAAAAAGTTGCCACTCTTTGGGATCAGGCCGAAAAAGCCGAAACGCCGGAGGAAAAAGCCAAGGGATACGAAGTCGTGCTGAAGGAAGGGAAGGGGGGCTACCAAGCGCTCGCCGCCTTCAAATTGGCCGCTCAGCAAACCACAGCTCCCGCAGCAAACGAGTATTATAAGCGCGTGTACGAAAGCGGGCGTCAACCCAAGTGGATACGCGATCTTGCGCGCCTTAACGCCGCCATCCGCTATCTTGGAGAGGACGATGCCGCCGCAAGGTCGCACCTGCAACTGTTAGCGCAACATAATGCAGGGGAACCCCCCGCCGCGTCCTCCGCGCTGGCATTGGAGCAACTGGCATGGCTGGAAGTACGGGCCAACAATCTGCAAGGCGCCAAAATCTATGCCCGGCAACTGCTGGATTTGCCCGGCCTCCCGGCAGATATCAAACAACGCACCACCCGCATCCTCGCCCTTTAGGATAAAGAAGAAGGTAAGGGAGTTAAACCCCTTGCTCGTCAGGGGAGCGTAAGCTAAACTCCGGCCAAAACAAGGATGCCAAAATGCGCAAAACCCTCGCCCTTCTTCTCATCACGGCCGCCCTCACCGCCTGCTTCGGGGGGAAGGATAAAGAGCCGATTCTCGAAGGCAATCGCATTAACATCACCGCCCGTGCCACAGGCCTCACTGCCAATCCCGCAGCCCTGCAAGCAGAATTTGCCCTCCCCGCCCAAGTCCAAAATCCCTATTGGGGTCAAACCATGGCCGTCTCCAGCCATGCGCCGGGCAGCCTCGCGCTCCCTGGTAAAGTGGTACGGGCATACACGGCTAAAATGGGCAGCGGCATGGGGCGCGGGGCCAAACTTCTCAACCCGCCGGTGGTACACAGCGGCCGCCTGTTCGGGATAGATACAAACAGCGCCGTCACCGCGCTGGATGCGAAAACAGGCAAACAACTCTGGAGCGTTAAACTTAAATTAAAAGAGCCGGAGCTGGCCAAACTTTCAGGCGGCCTCGCGGTTACAGGAGATCTCTTGTACGTCACCACAGGTGGCGGTCAGGTTTTCTGCCTGCAAGCCAGCACGGGGAAAGAAGTCTGGAAGATCGATCTCGCCATCCCGCTGCGCGCCGCCCCCAGCATTATGGGAGAGCAACTCTTCGTCACCTCTCACGATAGCCGCATTTTCGGCCTCAACGCCCTCACAGGTGCCCTGCAATGGACCCATAGCGGGCTGGAAGAGTCCCTAAGCTCGCTCCGTGCCGCAAGCCCCGCCGTGGCAAACGGCGTGGTGGCTGTGCCCTATTCCAGCGGAGAACTGTACATGCTCCGCGCGACAGATGGCCGCTACATCTGGCACGATGTCCTCAGTACACCGTTTTCAGGGTCAGATCCCGCCACAACCCTCAACGCCATCAGCAGCCCGCCCGTCATGGCAGATGGCATCGTCTACGCCGTAGGCCTGGGCGGCGGCCTGTCCGCCTATGGCATCACCAACGGCCAGCGGTTCTGGAAGGCAAACGTCATCACAAGCCAACCCATTTGGGTGGCAGGCACCGCCATTTTTGTCCTTACGGATGATGGCGAACTCGCCGCCGTAAACAGAAGAGATGGCCTCATTCGCTGGGTGGTAGAACTTGGGGAAGGCCTGCCAGAAGCGAAAGATCGCAGGTTCTGGAGCGGCCCCGTCCTCGCAGGCGGCAGGCTGATTGTGGTGAGCTCAGATGGTTACGCCGTCAGCATCGCCCCGACAGATGGCAAACGCCTCGCCGCGACCGATCTGGAAGAGCCCGTAAGCCTCCCACCCATCGTGGCGGATGGCGCGCTGTATTTCATTACAGATAATGCTCGCGTCATCGCCTTCCAGGCCCCCAGCACATCAGAATAAGCCCTCGAGCATGTCCACAGGCCTCCTCATCTACGAAAATGGCCCCTACTGGCTCTATAAAGCAGGCCTCCACACGTCAGATGCCTCGCTCCTGCTGGTAGATGCCAAAGGCGCTACCCACCTCATGGCCAGCCCTATAGAGCTGTCAGAGTTCAGAACAAAATCCATCGCGCAGCATATCTATACTTATACAGATGCGAAAAAGTGGATCGAAAAAAATGACCTCAAGTTTTCGCTCATCAACCTCGTTAAGTTTCTCATGGCGAAGGCCAAGGTGAATAAGCTGGAGATTCCGCTTAACTTCCCCGCGCGCCTGTTTCAGTTCATGCAGGAAAATAAAATAGACGTCACCGTCACCACGAGAGATCCTTTTTTTGAAGAGATGGCTTATCTCAGGGCAGATGAAATCAAAAAACTGCAAGAGGCGCAAAATCTCGCCACCAGCAGTATAGAGCTCGCCCGCAGCCTCATCGCCGCAGCCGAGGTGCGCAGTAAAAATATGTTGTATCTCGGCGGGCAACCCTTAACGTCAGAACGTGTGCAGGGAGAAATGAACGCCTACGCCGCAGGCCTCGGCGCGCTGGAGTTTCACGGCGGTCCCATCGTCAGTTGCGGCCTTGCCGCCGCCACCCCGCATGATAATGGCCACGGCCCTCTGTACGCCAACGAAACCATTGTGGTTGATTGCTTCCCCCGCCACAAAAATTACTATTGGGGAGATTGCACGCGCACCTGCATCAAAGGCAAAGCCAGCCCGTGGCAAAGTAAGCTGATAGATACCACCATCGCCGTGCAAGAGGCCCTGTGTGCCATGATAAAACCGGGCGCCAGCGGAGATCTTATTCAAAAAACTGCGACCGAGATGTTTGATAAAGCAGGCTTCCCCACAGGCGAAAAAAAGGGAGAGAACTACGGCTTCACCCACAGCGTGGGCCACCATATCGGGCTGGATATGCGGGGCCCCGGCGCCCGTACCCTTACGGTGGGCGGCGGCCCGGTCAAAGCAGGCCACGCCCTCACGGTGGAGCCGGGGCTGTACTACCCCGTCAACATAAACGGCGGCATCGGCGGCTGCCGGATAGAGGATATCGTCGTCGCCACCAAAACGGGCCACAAAAACCTCACAAATCTCGCCAAAACCCCCTACCTCATTCCCTAAAAAAATAAGGGGCGTAAGCCCCTTTCCTAAGTCCCTAATTACCTGATAAGCGGGCTCCAGGCCGGGTCACTGGCATTGGTCGGCGTCGGCAGCTCGCGCAGGTTGTAGCCGGTCAGGTCAATGGTGAACATACGGCTGCGGTCGCTGCGGTTCGCCTGCCGCTGGAAGGCAATCACGCGGCCATTGGGCGCCCATGTGGGGTTGTCATCCATCCAGCTGTCGGTCAGCAGGCGCTCTTCGTTACCTTGCGGGTCAATCACACCAATGTGGAAGACGCCGGCGCGCTGCTTCACAAAGGCAATCAGGTCGCCGCGCGGGCTCCACGCGGGGGAGTAATAACGCCCCGTGCCATAAGTAAGTCGCGTCACGTTGCTGCCATCGCTATTCATAATGTAAAGGGCAGGGGAGCCGCCACGGTCGCTGTTGAAGACAATCTTGTCGCCTTCAGGGTTATAGCTCGGGCTGGTATCAATTCCGCGGTGATACGTCAAACGGCTGAGGCGACGACTTCCTAAATCCATCTCATAAATCTCGCTGTTGCCCTCGTGGCCGGCGGTCATGGTCATGGCCACGCGCTTCCCATCGGGAGAGAATCTCGGGGTGGAGTTCAAGCCTTCAAAGTCACCCACAATGGTCTGTTTGCCGGTGGGCATATCCAACAGGTAAAGCTTGGGCGTTCCACTTTCGTAGCTCATATAAATAATGGTTTGGAGGGTTTTGTTAAACTTCGGCCCCAGCGTCAGGCTGCTGCCATCGGTAAGGCATTGGTAGTTGGCGCTGTCTTGGTCCATCACGCACAACTTGGTTTGGTTTTTACCATCCAGTCCTTTGTCTTCGCCAATGTGCACAATGCGGGTGGCAAAGTAGCCGGGCTCGCCGGTTACCTGAGTATAAACGTCATCGCTCACGCGGTGGGCAAGGTGGCGCATAAACCGAAGGTCAGATTTAAAGCTGTGCCCTTTAAGCTGCTTCTCGGTCTGGGTGTCGTACAGGCGATAATCCACTTTAAGCTGCTGGCCGTTAATCACTTCAACGGTTCCCACCAACACCACATCGGTGTTAATGCTGCGCCAATCGTTAAACAACGGGCCATTCTGGAAAAGCTGTTCAGGGGTCTGTAAATACCCTTTTTCGTTCAAAATCTTAAACGGTGTGGAGTTTTTAAAGTTGTTCCGCACCACACCGGTAATATCTTCGGCATAGCTCTGGGCTTCGGGGTTCACCGCATAAAAGGTGGGTACCGCAATCGGCACAGGAGATTCTCCAGGGTTGGAGAGGTTGATGGTCACCGCAGCAAAAGCCTGGCCTATAGAAGCAGTAAGAATAAAGAGGGAAAGAATAAAGGTGCGCATGGCCGGAACCATATCAGCCCCATGCACAAAAAACCATAGATCCCGAAAATAAAAGCTGCCCCCAAACCCATCACTCAGCAAACACCGTAGATCGCCTAAGTCCCTAAGCCTGCAAAACCAAACATCCCCACCCGTCATCACACGTGTAAGCCACTTCGGTAAGGCCAAGGGGCGCATACGCCGCCCGTATCTGGGCCACTTGTTCACCGTCTCTAAAACCGCTCAAAATCAAAAAACCGCCCGCAGCCACCGTTGCCACCAAATCCTCTGACATCTCCAATAAGGGCCCAAGCAGAATATTCGCAAAAACCAGCGGAAAAACCTGTCCCGTAATCGCCGCACAGGGCAGGCTGCCCTCATAGGCGGTCATCAAATCGCCCACACCATTTACAGAGGCATTCTCAAGTGTAGCCGTCACACTTGGGGGTTCAATGTCCACGCCCACCACGCGGGTGCCGCCATGGCGTGCCGCGGCCAGTGCCAAAATTCCGCTGCCACAGCCCACATCCAGCGCGGTGTCAAAGGTGTCGCCACCGGACACCAAACGCTCATAGGCAGCAAGGCATTGCTGCGTCGTCGCATGTTCACCGCTCCCAAAAGCGTGGGCAGGCTTAATCACCAAAACATGGTCGCCTGTCTCATCTGCATCATCGCGCACAATGCGCCATTGCCCAATCGTCAGCGGAGGAAAACTCGCCTGATTCTCAGCCACCCAGTCGCGGTCGTCCACAGGGGTAAAAGCGGCATCGGCCCACCAAGGTGCAATGGCCTCGCGCACTCCCGCCAAAGCCCCTTCTTCCACCCAAAGCGTCACGTCAAAACAATCAGAATCCGCCGTCGCATCGCCCTTAAAATCCGTCTTTTCTGGGGTATAGACAACGCTCACACCTTCCCGCTCGTCGGTGGCCTGCAAAAAAGCTTTTATATGTTTGTTAGAAATTTTATGAGAATAAGTATAGATCATGCAGCTTGGATTTCTTGATTTAGTTTTTCCAGATCATAGATACGTTTTTGAGTTAGAGCCATAAGCTCGTAATCATATTTAGGTGAAGACCAAGTAACATTTTCAATTTCCATAAATAGAAGGAGGGTTTTGAGATAACACAATAAGCCATTCTTATAGCTTCTAGAATTTGAGGGAAGAGAGATATACTGTAGTAATTCATTATCATGCATAGAGAGGGAAAATTTTGTAGGATGAGCGCCACCTTTGATAAGAAGATTAGTTCGATGCTTTACACGCTTTTGCAAATCATTTTGTTCAGGCAATAACGTTATAAGACGAGACATTGCTAAATCGTTAACTGGCCTAGTATCCATTTCGTCGTTTAGCCAATAGTCCACATATTTTTTATCTTTAACAAATGCATGTGCCAGTATAGCACTTTCTAAAAACGATCGAAGTAAAGGAAATGAGTAAAATACTTGACCATTAAAGGTAAGCTGGATTGCACCAAACAAATAACCGATGGACTGCGTTAAAATTTTGGATGCTACAGTCGATTCTAAATTAGATTGATTATGTTGAGTATCCTCTAATAACAGGTAGTTATATAAATGGCTTGAAATTGAAAAAGCTTCGAGATTATCTTTCACATAACCTTTAATATTAGGGCTAAGCTGCATGAGCTCATGTAACAACTTAGGTTCCGTTATCACCCCAGCACCTCCAAAACCGCCAACCGTTTCAGCAGACGCTTCACACCCACGCCGCCAAAATCAATCACCACTTTCATGTCGTCGCCGCTGCCTTCAAGGGAGAGAATGCGCCCCGTGCCAAACTTGGCATGGCGCACGCGCACGCCCACACCCATGCCATCCGCGGCAGCGGCCTCGGTGGCCACATTGCGGCCTTGCAGGGCCGAAAGGTTCACAGGTTTGCCATCCCCAAAACGGAGGTTACCCATGCCACCGCCTCGGTTTTTAATAGCCACAAGGGGTTCACGAGGCTTGACAAAATCACGGCCGGATCGGTTACCCGCGCGGTCATTGGTGCTGCCCGTTCCAGCGCGGTAGCTGCTGCCACTTCCGCTGCTGCCGTAGCTTTCGCGTCTAAAGCCACCGGCGCCGGCCCACGCGGTCACACCGGGCATCGTGCTCACAACTTTGTTAAGATGATCCTCAGGGATTTCGGCCAAAAAGCGGCTGACAGAGCTGGGCATAAACTGGCCGTACATGCGTCTGGCAGATGTGTAGCTTATCACCAGCTCTTCGCGCGCCCGTGTCATCGCCACATAAGCAAGGCGGCGTTCTTCTTCAAGGCCTTTAAGGCCTTCTTCGTTCATGGCCCGCTGGTGGGGGAAGATGCCTTCTTCAAAGCCGGGCAAAAACACCATGGGGAACTCAAGCCCCTTAGCCGCGTGGATGGTCATAAGCTTCACCGTTTCCGTCGCCTCGGTGTCCGCATCGCTCACAAGCGCCACGTGCTCCAAAAAGCTGGTGAGGTCGCCATAATCCTGCATGGCGCGCAAAAGTTCCTTCAGGTTTTCAAGGCGAGTTTTGCCGTCGTCTTCCTTGTCATCGC
>PFND01000064.1:0-13103 GCA_002791805.1 Alphaproteobacteria bacterium CG_4_10_14_0_8_um_filter_53_9
AGTTCCCTGTTCCATATAAAAAGCAACCTACACCACCCTCACGCGCAAGCCAAATGCAAAGCCCAAAAACCCGCCAGAGCAATTACTTGAATACAAAAGAAATCTCTGTTAAAAGAACCCATCACCCCTCGTTTTACGGAGACAATCTATGTCCATCGATCCCGACACAAAACCTGTCCTCACCCCCATCCCCGGCGGTTTCGGCGGCAACTTCGCACTCGATCACGGCGACGACATTCACAACCGAGCCCTCGCTTGGCTCAAAACCATCCCCTATCAAAGCGGAGACCAAGTCATTGATCTCGGTTGCGGCTTCGGTGGTTTTACTCTTAAAGCCGCCCAAACCCATCATGTCGTCACAGGCATCGATATCACGCCGGAATGTGCCGTTCCTTTCAGGAAAACTATGGAAAATGCCGATGCACAATTTCGTACAGACATTATCATCGGTAATATGGCAGAAAAAGAAACGTGGCAAAAAACCAGCATTCCTCCTGGCAGCGCCATTGCCGTCATGGCCTTCCGCAGCCTTATTTGGATGCCCGTGGATGATCTGAAAAAAACACTGACGCACGCCCACCAAGCTCTCCAGCCAAGTGGCCGTCTGTGGTTTTCCATTCTGTCAAACAAAGCGCCATGCATCTCAGACCATCAGAACTGTTTGCCCGTAGAAAAGCGCCACGGCGTCATTTTGCCAAAATATCAAAAGGCCCTGAACATGCTGCAGCCGGTAACGCCATATAATCTGGAAGAATGGAACGCCATTCTCACAGCATCTGGCTTTAATCTGGTCGAAGGGAAAACTCACAAGTGGCACATCAAAGGCTGCGCCACAAAAGCCTGAACGAATGCGCCGCCGATCCTCACAGGTCGGCGGCGTGTTCGCGTATTACCCCCACTTTCAAAACCTTCCGCATCAACGTTGGCAAAGGCGGCAAATCTTCCTCGCCAAACCATCCACCTTCGCCCAAGCCCCCCATGCTCACGTCACAACGCTCAACTTTTCGCACTTCCAGCTCCAAAGTAAAATGAGTAAACACGTGCCGCACCACGCCCATTTCTTCATACTCCATGGTTGTCAAACCATCCAAACCCGCTCCGGGCAAACCGTCGTTGGGGCATTCCCACAGCCCACCCAAAAGCCCGTCATCACCGCGTTTACGCAAAAAAATATCGCCCTCGCGCATCAAAATATAAGCCACACCACTCCGCACAGGCCGCGCCGCTTTTTTAACTTTCACAGGGTAATTGTCCACCGTTTCATCACCCGCCAAAGCACAAAAGGCGGCCACAGGGCACACCTCACATTTGGGGTTGCGGGGTTTGCACACGGTGGCCCCCAGCTCCATCATGGCATTAGCATAAATACGCGGGTGAGCCTCATTCACCAGCGTTCCTGCCGCAGCAAAAATCCCTTTTTTCGCAGCAGGTAACGGGGTGGATATTTTAAATAATCGCGCCACCACCCGCTCTACATTGCCGTCCACCACATTGGCGGGTATATCAAAGGCGCAGGCCGCAATCGCCGCCGCGGTATAAGGCCCAATCCCGGGCAAGGCCATAAGCCCACCAACATCCCGAGGCCACCCGCCTTCGCTCTCAACTCCCAACTCACAACTCACAACTTCCTTCGCACACGCGTGCAACATGCGCGCCCGGCGGTAGTAGCCAAGCCCCTGCCACAGGGCCAGAACATCCTCTATATCCGCCGCCGCCAGGCTTTGCACATCGCCAAAGCGCGCCATAAAACGCTCGTAATAGGGGATAACCGTCACCACCGTCGTCTGTTGCAACATCACTTCCGCCACCCAAATACGGTAAGGGTCGGCCGTCCCGCGCCACGGCATCACGCGTGCACTTTTACTGTACCACGCGCTAAGCGCCGCATTAAAAGCGGTCACATCAAAGCTGGAAGAGGCGGTGTTTTTCATGTATAACTCACGTTATGCCTCGCCCCCCCGCCCAAAGCAAGCCTCCTGTCCAAGCATCGCGCAAGCGTTATAAAAGCGAGAAATCCATCGCCCACCTCCTCACCCCAAAAATAGAAAACATGGGGCTGTCCCAAGGGGTCGTGGTCAGCAAACTTCTCAGCAACTGGCCTGCATTGTGTCCGTTATTGCACAAGGTCACCACGCCGCTGTCCTGTCATAAAGGCAATCTTAAAATCGTGGCGAGCACCGATAGCGCCAAGCAAGAGCTCCGCTATCATGCCCCCGCCCTCATCGCGCTCATCAACCAGCTTCTCGGGTTTGAGGGCGTCATCAAAATCACCGCCACCACCGCCCCCAAGCAAGAGAGCACACTTCACAAACCCGAAACAAGCAAACAATCAGCCCCCCCGGCGCCTAAACCCGCCGTGCTTGCCAAAGCGGTGGAGGCATGTAAAAGTGTGAAAGATGACGGGCTAAGGGAGGCTCTCACAAATCTTGCAAAATGGTATGTTAAGTAAAAAAAGAGAACGGAATGAATAAAATTATGAGAATCGCGACCATCACCGCCGCCTTGGGCCTCACAGCATTTGGGGTCTTTATGGTTGTTAAACCGGCCGAGACCCAAACGCAAACAGCCGCCATCCCGCCCGTCACAACCACCCTGCTGGAGGATTTGCGCGCCCTGCAAGAAGAGCCTCTTAAAGTCTACCCGTTCGATAGGGTCATGGGAAGCGCCGACGCCCCCGTCACCATCATAGAGTACGCAAGTCTCACCTGTTCCCACTGCGCCCATTTTCACGAGGATACCCTTCCTTATATAGAAAGGGAGTGGATTAAAACAGGCAAAGCCAAATATGTGTTGAGAGATCTGCCATGGGATAATCTGGCCTTCGCCATGGGCAAAACAGCCCGCTGCGCCCCGCAGGAGAACTATTTCCGCGCCGTCGCCGCCATCATGAAAAATCAGGAGGCCATCGTCACCTCAAAAGGTATCGATGGTATTGTCGCCAAACTGGCAGAAGTTGTAGAGCCCTTTGGCCTCTCCTCGCGTCAGGTCAACAGCTGCATCAATGGCAGTGCAGATGATCACGCCATTATCGCCGCCATGAAGGATAGCGCGCTGAAAAGCCTGGGCGTCCAAGGCACACCCGTCACCTTCGTCAACGGCCAAAAAATAGATGGCGCCCAACCCTATAACAAGGTCAAACCCATCCTTCAAAACGCTTACGATGCCGCAACCAAAGGAAAGTAAATCCCAAAGCTCCTTCAAAGGGGCAGAGGTCGGCATCAATCTGCTCACCAGCCTGTTCATTGCCGCAGGCCTTGGCTACGGGCTGGATGTCTGGCTGGAGACAACACCCCTCTTCCTCCTCATGGGCTTTGCTCTGGGCTTCGCCAGCTGGCTCCGCACCATCTATAAACTCATCACATCCACTTAAACGTAAAGGCCCTCTCATAGAGGGGGCCTTTACACAGCCACGCACGCGGTATCTTGCCGAGTGTCAGGTCAAGCAAAAACCATCAACACAACAAGGTTGAAAACCGCCAAGCCTACCCACATGCACCCGTACATCTCAGGGGAATAGTAGTAGGCGATCTCCGTGTCATTAAGATGCCCCCAATCAACAAGAGGGCTCTCCTTTTTCCGTTTGGCATGAAGCCTGAACGAATAAACGCCCAAGAAGGCAAACAACAGCGTGGGCAAAGGCATAAGCAATTGCCACTCGACAAGCCCTGCCCGGGTTAAAAAAGCCCAGTACCACACCACCATAATCACAAGGGCCAGAAACCCTTTCCGCACAAACCGCCACGGTGAAAGTTCTTTAGCCCCAAAAAACGCAATCGCCATCGTCATCTCCTCTGATAGCATGTGTATTCAATATCCTTCTACAGAAAAAAGAGACTCTTTACAACCCCCCCAAGCGCTGCTAAAAAGCGCCTATGTCAGCAAACCCCCTCCACCAGTTTCAAGTCCACGCGGTGTACCCGTTGGATATCGCAGGTTTCAACCTCGCCATCACCAACCAAACCATCTGGACCGGTATCGCTGTCGCCACCATCATCCTGCTTCTTGTCGGCGGCCTGCGCAAACCCACCCTCATTCCCGGCCGCTGGCAAGCCTTTGTCGAGATGACGTATGAGTTCATAGAAGACCTCGTCGTCGGCACCTCCGGCAAGCAAGCCCTGCCCTTCCTGCCGCTCATCATGGCCACATTTTTGATGATCTCCGCCATGAATCTGGTCGGCATGGTGCCGGGCAGCTTTACCGTCACATCTCAAATCACCACCACAGCCTTTATGGGGGTCGCGGTGTTTCTTATGGTTCTCGGCGTGGGCATTTATAAACAAGGTCTCCATTTCTTCGCCCACTTCCTGCCCGCAGGCACCCCGGCCTATCTGGCGCCGCTCATTGTCCCGCTGGAGGTTATCTCCTTCCTCGCCCGCCCGCTCACCCTCGCCGTGCGTCTGGCCGCCAACATGGTCGCAGGCCACGTGCTCCTCAAAATCTTTGCAACCTTTGTTATTTTGCTTATGGGTATGGGTGTCTTTGCGGCAAGCGCGGTGGCCCCGCTCATCTTGCTTATCGCGCTCACCGGGCTGGAGGTCTTTGTGGCCCTGCTCCAGGCCTATATTTTCACCGTCCTCACCTGCGTGTATCTTAACGATGCCCTTGGCCACGGCCACGAACATACAGAAGACGACCACGAAGGCATTACCCCCGCCCTCTAAGGGCAGGCGAAAAAAGCCTTGCCACAACGCCAAACCCTTGGTAAAAGCACGGCATAAGTTTAACCATCAAATAAAGGATAAAGCATATGGAAGATGTAGGCGCAATGAAGGCACTGGGTGCAGGGATCGCAGCATGCGGGATGATCGGCTCAGGTATTGGTCTGGGTTTGGTATTTGGTAACTTTTTCCAAGCTGTGGGCCGTCAGCCCGCGGTAGAGAACCAGCTGAAAACCTACCTCTTCATCGGTATGGCGCTGGTTGAGGCCATCGCGCTGTTCGCCTTCGTGATCGCGGCGATGATTCTGTTCGTCCTCTAGCTTAAAGAACGCGTAAAAAAGGCCGCCCCCCATGGAACTCTTCGTCCTCGATTTTATTCACAGTCAAGTCTTCTGGACAGGAACGGCCTTTTTCATTCTCTTGGGTATTCTGGGTAAGTTTGTGGTGCCGCAAATCACCGCGGTGCTGGATGCGCGGATTGAGAAAGTCGCCGGAGAAATCCGGGGCGCCGAGGATAAAAACAAAGAGGCTGAGGAAACCCTCGCCGCCTACACAGAAAAGCTCGCAGAAGCCCGCAAGGAAGCCGCAGAGGTCGTCTCTCGCGCCCGTGCCGAGGCCGAGGCTCTCGCCAAAAAGCGCATTGCCGATGTCGAGGCCGAGCTGACCCGCAAAGCAGAGGATGCACGCAAGTCCATCGCCGCCGCCCGGGATGAAGCCCTGAGGGATGTGCAGGCCGAAGTCGCCGCTCTTACGGTTCAAATTGCCGAGAAACTCATTCACCAAAGCGTGGATAAGAAAACAGCCCAATCTTTGACAGACCAAGCCCTCAAGCAAGGCCTCAACGGCTAAAAAATCCAGATAATCTCAAAAAGCGGCCCTAAAAGGCCGTTTTTTTAACCTCTCCCTCTAAACATCCTCAAAACCCTAGACAACCTTAATATCCTAGGTTATATACCCCCCAAAGCTGGTCACAATCAGCGCAACATAAAGAGAGAGAAGACAGATGAGAGACAACATTCACCCAAATTACCGGTTTGTAACCATCCAGCAGACAGATGGCACCGAGTACGTCACCCGCATGGCATGGGAAAGCGATCAAGATACGCTGCAACTCACTATCGATCCCCTCAACCACCCCGCCTACACAGGTAAGCGCCGCAATATCGATTCCGAGGGCCGCATCGATAAGTTCCGCAAAAAATTTGGCGCCAGCACCCCTGCCGCCGCTGCCGAGTAAGCAGCCCGTCTCAAAAAAGCTCCCCAAGGGGAGCTTTTTTATCTCTCAAACTCCTATCTTTTCACGCATGTTGCAAAACTTTGGCCACATCTCCCGCCCCAAATAGGTAAAGATACGGACGAGTGGGTAGAAGGACAGCTACTCGCAGGGTTGTGCCCTCGACAATACGCCTTCACACCTGCAATCCCTCCATCGCAAGATAAGGATGCCAGGCCACATAAAGTACCCGCAGGCTCAGGGTCGGGGATAGGTGGTATCACAGGCATCACAGGTGGGGTGGTATCACACACCACTTGGGTTCCCGTCCCGCGGCATAGCTTACCACTGGTAAAACTCAAAATCTGGGCTACACAACCATTGCCATCAGCACCAGGTTGTCCCGGCTTGTAAAACTTCCCTAACTTGTTACACCAGGTGATATTATCAATATTCGCCTGTAATATCGTCAGTTTTTCGGTAGAATCCAATTTTGCTTGCTGAAGAGATGTCTGATCCGTTCCAGAACCCGCCGTTGCTTCCAAGGCAAAAGCCGGCAAAGAAAGCATAACGCCGCAAAAAGCGGTTATACATATAGAATAAAATTGTCTCATAACAAAATCTCCTGTTAACGAATGTTCAAAGTGTACGCTCTTATGCTATCCCCGAAAAATAAACCTGACAACACACATATAAACACCTCAGAGTAAAGGCCCCTTCAGGGCCTTTACATTCAAGCTATTCAGCGGCAACGCCACCTTCCAGAACTTCCAGCTCCTCAACCGAGAAAACTTTGCGCATATCAATATGGATAATCATTTTATCCTCATGGTTAGAGATGCCTTTGATATACTCCGATCCAATGGATCCCGCCACAAGGGCCGGCGGCGGCACAATGGTATCGGCAGGCAGGCGCTCCACTTCACGCACGGCGTCCACAATCAGTCCAATAGCCATATGGCTGTTCAGCTCCACCACAATCACGCGGCTGTCATCAGAAAGCTCGGCAGGAGAAAGCCCAAACCGTTTGCGCAAATCAACCACGGGAATAATCTGACCCCGCAGGTTAATCACACCTTCTACAAAGTCCGGAGCTTGGGGCACAGGGGTAATATCGGTCATGCGGATAATTTCGCGCACATCTAAAATCGGGAGAGCAAACGTTTCTTCAAAAAGCTCAAACGTCACCAGCTGGAGCATGGTGGTCAACGCCTCTTTGTTCTTGCTTGCGGATTGCTGTAATTGCATGGCTCATCCATCTTCTTGTTGTTAATAAAAACCCTACCGCAAGGATGCGTAAAAAATCAACTCCCAAAAAGCACCAAACCTCTAAGGGGTGAGACTTTTTTGCGGCGCTTATTTCCTCTAAACCTAAACAGCAAAGGTGTAGGTTATCTTTTGCCCCGTCAGGCGCCAGTCAAACAAGCCGGCACGCACATACCCCGCACGTATCAATTGATCACACAAAGGTTTGCTTTCCAAGAGCGCAAAGATAGCCACCGCCACAGCATCCGCCACAGCCCCCTCGCAAAGCCCCAGGCGCACCGCGGCACTGGTGCCCACCACTTCCGTAAAAAAGTCATCGTCACCGCACACCACAGGGGTGCCCACGGTCAGGGCTTCCAAAAGGGGCAGGTTAAAGCACTCGGCACGGCTTACACTCACCAGCACGGCGGCCTGCGCCATCAATGCCAGCAGGTCATCATGCGGCACACCGCCTCTCACCTCCACAAAACCTTCAGCCTGATGAGCCTCCACAGCCTTATCCAACGCCCGCACGGCCGCCGCATCCACAGGACGTCCCACAATCACCAAACGCACATCGGGGCGTTCCCGGCGCAAACGCACCACAGCCTGCACAAGGGTGGGGTAGTTTTTCTGGGCATAAACATCACCAACAGCCAGCAGTAACTGTTCATCTTTTTTAAAGGGCGTATTCTTATCCCACTCAGGCTTGCCCGGGTGGGCCACCACAGCTTTGTTCATTAAGTTTTTGCCACCGTAATCTGCCAGAACATGCTCCGCCACCACCAAAACACGCCACGCCCGGGCCAAACTCATCTTCGTCAGCAGCACGAGAAAAGACCAGTACAGCCGCATTTTAAGCGTCTTCGCCGCGCCCGCCGCGCGGGGTGTCGTATGAACAATCGGCACAAGCCTGCGGGCAAAAAGAGGGCCATAATTGGCATTGCACAACATCGCATCAAACCCCCAGCGCCGCTGTAAAATAGGGAGGACAAACTGCTCATAAACATGCTTGCCAAAAAATCCAAGCTTGGGGGTCACGCGCACCGCCATGCCTTCGGGCACCGTTATTTTGCTGGCCATATCAGGGCTTATCAAAAGCTCCCAATCACGGGGCACATGGGGCAAAATCCCGTTCAAATAAACAAGTCCCCCACCACCGGAGGTGTGCATGGCATTGATGAGAACACGCATCACGCGGCTCCTTTCACATATATTTTAATTGGCGCAAAACTGGTGCGATGGTGCTCATTCACCCCCAGCGCTTCCAGCCCTGCTTTGTGCGCAGGCACGCCGTATCCTGCATTCTTCGCCCACCCATAACCGGGAAAATCCGCATCCAGCCGTGCCATAAGCGTATCACGGTAAACCTTCGCCACCACACTGGCGCACGCCACATTCAGTTCAACCGCATCGCCCTTCACAATGGCGTTGCCTGTCAGTCCTTCGGGCACCTTGTTGCCGTCCACCAGCACAGTATCCACAGAGCCCAAATCTCCCACGGCACGCCGCATGGCCATAAAGGTCGCCTGAAGAATATTAAAGCGGTCAATCTCGGCCACACTCGCCTCACCCACACCCACCTCGCACACCTCCCAAATGCGGGCAGAAAAAACCTCGCGTTTGGCCGCACTTAAGGTTTTAGAATCCCGCACCACCGCCAAAAGCTCGGCGCGCACCGCCTCGTCACGGGGCACAATTACCGCTGCGGCCACCACAGGCCCTGCCCACGGACCGCGCCCTACTTCATCAATACCGGCCACACGCAAAGCTCCCGCTTCCCAGGCCTCACGTTCAAAAGAAAAATCCATCATGGGGCTAGGCTAACGGCCACAAAGGGCAGAGACAACCCCTCTGCCCCCATCACCATCATTAAAAAGGCCGGCGTCTAACGCTGCGCCACCCTAGCGCCGCGCCCGCGCCCGCGCTCATCCACCACAGGCCAATGGTTGTCAGCAAGGGCGGCAAGGCTCCACGCATCGTCCTGTGTGCGGCTCTGATAAAACCACCAGTTGGCCAAAACTTTCTGAACATATCCCTTGGTCTCGGCCAGCGGAATATTTTCAATCGCCATCATGGGGTCACCATCGGGCAAAAGGCCGCGGGTGCGCCACTTATTAAGGTTGCCCGGCCCCGCGTTATAGGCCGCCAGAATATGGATGATATTCCCGGAAAGCTTCCCGTTAAGGTATCCCACATAATCCTGCGCCAACATCAGGTTAATGGCAGGGTCGTGCAAATCATCGCGGCTGGGGGTGGGGCGCCCTGCAAGGCGGGCAATGTATTTGGATGTCGCCGGCATCAGCTGCATCAAGCCCTGCGCGCCGGCATGGCTGCCCACACTGGGCTGGAAGGCGCTTTCCTGCCGCATAATCGCCAGCATCAGGCCGCGGTCCATGGCCATGCCGCCTTTAGGCTGCCAGTAAGCGGGGTAAGGGAAAAGCGCCGAAAACAACATATCGCCCTGTTCATAAAGAGCGCGCCCCATGCGCTGGGCCGTCCCGGGCAGGCGGGCTTCAAGGGCAAACGCTGCAAGGGTTTCAGTCATTTGATAGGGGATCACATCATCGGCATTTTTCAGCACTTGCTGGGCCAAATCGTGCTCACCAATCTGGGCCAGCGCCATCCCGCGTTTAACAGAAGGTATCTGCACCAGAGCCGCCATATGCTCGCGGTTCAACCGTGGCGCCCGCCAATCACGAGAAGGTTCAACACCCGCCTTCTGCGCACACAACATGCCATAAAAACTCACATGGTCTTTCGCCCCCAAGGCTAACATTTCCTTGGCTTTCGTACGCTGTCCGGCTTCACTGTAAGCCCTCGCTGCCCACCATGCCGCACGGCCGTAGTGGGCGCCTTTTACAGGTTCATGGCTCACAAGTTTATCCCAAAGCTTCGCCGCTTCAGTGGTTTTACCAAGGCGGTAGGCGCTCCATCCGGCAAGCCACAAGGCTTCGTCGCGGCCAGGGCCGGCAATTTCACCGGCAGCTTTGGCAAACGGAAGCCCTCGCTCCCATAACCGAATATCATCATACCGCGCCGCAATTTTTACAAGCTGAGCCTGTCTGTCCGCACTATCCAGCACACGCTTGGCCTCGGCAGAAAGCAAAATCTCGCCCGCTTCTTGCAAACGGTCGCGGCTGCGCAGGTTCCAAACCTCGCTCAGCATGGCACTCACAGCCGCAGGACGCTTGGTACGCTCGGCTTCCAAACGGGCCTGTCGGGATTCACGTTCCACAAGCGCCGTGGGCTTATTGGGCAAGGCCGCATAACTGCCGGAAGACCGGCAGGCGCGGTGGTCATACCGCACCCCTTTGCTGTTGCGGCGCACTTCTTTTTTACACACTTTTCTGGGGGAGGGTCGGGTCTTTACAGCTTGACGGTAAAGGGTAGACGCAAGGGCGTGGTCAGGGTTGTTGTTAATCCATCCCTTTAGCAGGTCATAACTTTGCTTGCCTTCGCTCAGTGCAAGGGCTTCGGCATCAGCCAGCAGGCTGGTCTCCTTAAGCCGGCGCACTTGGGTCGGGGCGGGCATTTTCCCGCGCCCGGCATCGGCAAAAATCTTTTGGTAAACCGCCTCATCAGAGGCACTCAATACAGCAGGAACCCCCTGCGGCCACGCCGCAAAAAGCTGGCCAAAAGGGGCAAGCATCAAGGCCGCAAAAAGCAACACCATGGCCATAAACACCCGAACCTCTTGGAAAACAACACCTTTCAAATCAGCAGAAAAAACACGCAAAACCTTTACCTCCCTTACAAAAACAAGCCTACCACACCCCACCCAACTTACCAGAGGCCCTCGCCTTAAAAATCTGTAAAAAAGAAAATCTCCCTCAAATCCAACCCCATAACCCCACAAAAAAAACGGCCTCCCCACGCGCAAGGTTTCACCTCACCTTAAAAATCAAACAGACGATCTACCCTCGCCACGCCAGCAAATGCCGCCATGCCAGCCGCTTCATCACAGGGCGCGCCAATAACATTTCGGGCGCATACGTTGCGCCCACAGGCACATCACAGCCCTCAAAACCGGGCAATGTAGCAGCATCAGATGCCTTCCAAAGCTCCACACCTGCCGCTTTACCCTGCCACGCCTGCAAGGCAACGCCCCCCAGAACCAAAACCCGTGTAGGGTTAAGCGCCACCACAGCCTGTCCCATGGCAGCTCCCACCTCGGCACCCACACCTATGGCCACACCATCAAGGCCGCCCACGCCCACAAAACCAAGGGGCATCTCGGCACAGGCCACCGCGGCCAGCATCGCCCTCACCAGAGCGAGAGCCTCACCATCAAGGGCACCTTCAGCCGCCAGCACCACAACCACACCGCCAGCCTCCCCGCCAGACCACACACGCCCCTTGGGAGCCGCCTCAGCAGGCACCGCCGCACGCACGGCAACAGGCGCATGCTCTTTCTCTTTTCTGTTCTGTGCAGAGGCCGCAGAGGCCAAACTGTCAGAAACCAATCCCCCTTCACGCCGCACAGGCAGGGCAGAGGTCGCTGGCGCCCGCATCTCACCCCGCCCGTCCCTCTCTCTGGCGGATACCACCACATCAGCTCGTTTTTCAGCAGAAGCTACCTTTGGCTTAACACCAAATCCCGCAACCTTGGCAAGATCAGCCGCCCGCCAGTTAAAAATCTCATGTCCGTCCTCATGGCGCACACCGGCCATATACAAATCGTTAAAAAGGCACGCAAGAACAACCTCTTCTTGTGTGGGGTCGGCGTGCTCATCTCTCATAAAACAAACCCTACCACAAACCCCCTTCCCTGCACCAGAAAAGCGACAAAAAAAGCGGCCTCAAAAGGCCGCTAAACGTCCAAAAACCTTAAGCTTGGGCAGGGGCTTCCGCCGCTTCCACAGGGGCTTCTGCCACTTTGGTTTCAGCTTTAGGCGCAACCGCGGCAGGCACAATTTTGCGGGCCCGCTCAACAATACGCGCAGCTTTACCGGTAAGGTCGCGCAGGTAATAAAGTTTTGCACGACGCACTTTACCACGACGCACCACATCAATCTTCTCAACAATCGGGGAGTACAGGGGGAAAACACGTTCCACACCTTCACCAAAGCTCAGCTTACGCACAGTAAACGTGGAGGAAACACCTTTGTTATGGCGGGCAATGCACACACCTTCAAAAGCTTGTATGCGGCTACGTTCGCCTTCTCTCACGCGCACGTCTACGCGCAGGGTGTCACCCGCATCAAATAAGGGAATATCGGCATTGCGGTTAGCAATTTCAGCAGCTTCAAGCGCGGCAATAATGTTCATGGTTTTCACCCTTTCTCATAATCTTTTCAAGAACTAAACAGGTTTATCAACCCTCAAAGCTCCCCACATGCCCAAACCACGGGCAGTGCACATAACCCGCCTTCTAACCCAATCCCTCCCCCAAATCAAGCCTTTTATGAAGATAAAATACCCCTCACCCCTTTGTCCGCGCCCGCGCCGCCGCCAGCCGCCACTTTTCAATCTCGGCATGGTTCCCGCTTTGCAGCACGGCAGGCACCTCTCGTCCTTCCCATACGGCCGGGCGGGTGTAATGGGGGTACTCCAGCAAGGCGTCTCCCGTTTCAGGGTCGCGGATGTCAAAACTCTCTTCATGCAAACTCGCATCCGCGCCCAGCGCCCCGGGCAAAAGGCGCACAATGGTATCAATCATGCACACAGCCGCAGGCTCACCACCGCTCAGCACAAAGTCACCAAGGCTCACCACCTCATCCACCTCGGCATCCAGCACGCGCTGGTCAATGCCCTCATAGTGCCCGCACAACAGCACCAGTCCTTCTTCCAACCCTGCCCACTCTCGTGCTTTGGCTTGGGTAAACCGCGCACCATGGGGCGCCAGAAAAACCACGCGCGGACGCGTAGGCTTGCCCTCCACAGCCTTGTGAATCGCCGCAGAAACCACATCAGGCCGCATCAGCATCCCCGCCCCGCCCCCATAAGGCGTGTCGTCCACATTTTTATGTTTGCCCAAACCAAAA
>PFND01000064.1:13120-18075 GCA_002791805.1 Alphaproteobacteria bacterium CG_4_10_14_0_8_um_filter_53_9
ATCCAAAGCCCACACACCCTCACGCCGCGCGCGCCCCACAATGCTCTCACCCAAAAGCCCGGGAAACGCCTCAGGGAACAACGTTACAATCGTTACAGAATAAACCATTACCGCCGCCGCCCCCCCAGCAATCCACGCAAAAGCTCACGCCCAATCTGGTTCGCCACCTGCCGCACAATGCTTTTGGTGGCGGTCTCCAAAACCCCTTGGCGCCGCCCTGTCCCCAAAAGAAGGCCTTTCGCCATAGAGGACACACGCACTTCTTTTTCCTTCACAATCACACGCCCCTCTGTCGCCTTCGTCTCCATCAACCGTTTCTGGAGGATTTCGGCCGCACTCTCGCGGTCAACACTCGCACGGTAAAGGCGGTCATACATACTGCCGGCCACCACACTTTTTTGCTCCCCCTCACTCAGCACACCCACACGGCTTAAGGGAGGGTTTAGCATCGTCCTCTGCACAGGCGTGGGCACCCCTTTTTTGTCCAGCCCACTAATCAACGCCTCGCCCACCCCCAAGGTGGGGATAATCTCCGCCGTATCAAAATCCGCATTGCTCGCCATGGTTTTGGAGGCCGCCATAATATCCTTACGCCCCTGGGGTGTCGCCGCCCGCAAGGCATGCTGCACACGGTTGCCCAACTGGGCGAGAACACTCTCAGGCACATCACTGGGCTGTTGCGTCACAAAAAAGACCCCCACACCTTTGCTGCGTATCAATCGTACCGCCTGTTCAATCTTGTCCAATAAAACTTTCGGCGTATCTTCAAAAAGCAGGTGGGCTTCGTCAAAAAACAAAACGAGCTTGGGTTTATCCAAATCACCCGCTTCAGGCAATTCTTCAAACAGCTCAGAGAGGATGTAAAGCAACAAAACCCCATAAACATCCACCGTCTGCATCAGCTTCTTGGCATTTAAAATATGGATCATCCCCTTGCCACCGGCAGGGGCTAACAAGTCTGTAATCTTAAGGGCAGGCTCACCAAAAAGGCTCTCACCGCCCTGCCGTTCCAAGGCAAGCAAGGTGCGTTGAATCGCGCCCACACTCTGCCCGCTCACAAGCCCGTATTGTACAGAATAAACTTTGGCGTTCTCCGCCACATGCACCAAAGCCGAGCGCAAATCGGCAAGGTTAAGCAGCAAAAGCCCCTCGGCCTCGGCCACCGCAAACACCACCTCCAGCACACCTGTCTGCACGTCAGACAACCCTAAAAGCTTCGCAATAAGGTTAGGCCCCAGCTCGGCAATGGTCAGGCGTATCGGCGTCCCGTTCTCGCCACTCACATCCCAAAGCGTCACGGGAGACGCCGCAGGCACCATCTCCAAACCATTCTGGGCCGCCCGTTTCAAAACAAAATCCTGCTGCAAACTTTCAGCGGAAAGGCCGGCCAAATCACCTTTCACATCACTTAAAAAAACATTTACACCCTGCGCACTCAGCTGTTCCGCAATCACCTGAAGCGTCACGGTCTTCCCCGTTCCTGTCGCCCCGGCAATAAGGCCATGCCTGTTCAGCTTATCCAGCCCCCAACAAACCTTTTCACCACTGCGATTCAAGCCCAGCCAAATTTCAGTCATACAAAACATCTCCTTCCCATAAAAAACGAGGCCATCATGGCCTCGTTTCCCTATCAGAGCAAGCCCTAGACGTCGGTTTTGCCATGTGACTCTTGCAGCTCCGTAAACACGCCAGAGAACTTGCTTTCGCCCCACGTCTGGTTATTCACAGGGCTGTGAGCTGTTTCTTCGGTGCTGGTGTTCAGCATGGCGCCAAAGGCGTCATCCCATGTCCCTTTGGTGGCAGCCTTGGTGTACTCGGTAGAGCGCTGCTCGAAGAAGTTCGCATGCTCGTCCGCGTTCAGCATCAGGTCCATCCAAGGCAGGGGATTTTTCTCGGCTTTGTAAACAGGCTCAAGGTTCAAGCTGCGCAATCTGCGGTCCGCAATGTATCGGATATAACCCTTCACATCATCCGGCGTCATGCCTTCAATAGGGCCCATTTCAAACGCGAGGTCGATAAATTTATCTTCCATGTTCACCACGTTGGTGCAGGCGTCCGTAATTTCCTGCTTCAGGGCATCGGTCCAAATTTCCGGGTTTTCCTGAATGAACGTATTGAAAAGTTTGATAACAGATTGGCAGTGCAAGGTCTCGTCACGCACACTCCACGTCACAATCTGTCCCATGCCTTTCATTTTGTTAAAGCGGGGGAAGTTCATAAGCATGGCAAAGGAGGCAAACAAGGCCAGCCCTTCGGTAAACGCGGCAAACACGGCCATGGTCATGGCAATGCTGTGCTTGTCGTCCATGTTAAATTTCTGCATGTAGTCGTATTTGTCCCGCATTTCAGAATATTCCATAAAGGCAGAATACTCGGCTTCAGGCATGCCAATGGTGTCAAGCAGGTGGCTGTAGGCGGCCACGTGCACGGTTTCCATATTGCTAAAAGCGCTCATCATCATGAGAATTTCTGTCGGTTTGAAGACTTTCATATAGTGCTTCATGTAGCAGTTATTCACTTCAATATCGCTCTGGGTAAAAAAGCGGAAGATCTGGGTCAGCAGGTTTTTTTCCTGAGCATTCAGCTTGGTGTTCCAGTCTTTCACATCATCCGCCATGGGCACTTCTTCGGGCAACCAGTGGATACGCTGCTGTTGAAGCCATGCCTCATAAGCCCAAGGGTAGGCAAAGGGTTTATAGGCAATCCGTTCTTCCATAAGGTTTGGCATTTTCGTTTCTCCTTGTTGTTGACTACTATTCATTTTAACCACATGAGCATGCCTTGCCACAGCCGGCTCAAAATTGATAATGTTATTTGTATTATTCATGATGTCTCCCTTCTCTCCCAAACCCACCCGCACAAACAAAGGCGTTAGGCTGCTTTAACCTCGCAAGCTCCATAGCCATTCAGCTCGGCGTTATGTTCAGCTGTTTGTTTGGAGGAAAAACCTTCATTCGCGGCCCCGGTCACCTGACCATTCACCGCCACCGCACGCCAGCGCCAGTCACCGGCTTTATCCTGGTAATATTCCACCGTGTCTCTGCTGCGGTCACGCTCCCAGTTGGTGCGGGCCGCCGCTTCGCTGGAAAAACCTTCAGAGGCACTTCCCACATTCTGACCATTCGCCGCACTCGTTGCACGCCAGCGCCATTCGCCTTGGCTGTCTTGATAATACTCAACCTTTACACTCATCATCTCACTCCTTCTTTTTCTCTTATCTTCATTCCACCCCAAACTTTTTTATCCCTTTTTTCCCAAATACCCTTAACACCCGGTCATAAGCCCACGGGACCAGAGGGTTTGCGCTGCGGCGAAAATTATTTTCTTCCGAGCATCAACGACAACGTGTATATCTTTCATACACGAGGAGGCGACGCGCAGGAAAAAATGATTTGCAGACCAGCGCAGGCCCTCTGGGGTTATTGGCAGGCCAAACACTCTGCATATTTATCCGCATCATCCGTGCCTGTCGCCGCCAGCATAATCTGGGGGCGTGCCTCGGCCTTGGTGCCCACACCGGGCATGCTCACCACTTCGGCCCGCTGGAGAGATTTGCTCCGGCAGTAGTAAAGGCACTTCACACCTTTTTTCCATGCCAGATAGTGCAGCATGTGCAGGTCGCGCTTGTGCACGTCTGCCGGCAAAAACAGGTTCAGGCTTTGGCTTTGGCAAATCATGGGGGTGCGGTCGGCCGCGTGTTCAATCAACCAGCGCTGGTCAATTTCAAACGCTGTCTTAAACACGGCTTTTTCATCATCGGTGAGGAAGTCCAGATGCTGCACACTGCCCCCGTGCACCGTAATGCTGGTCCACGTATCTTCATCATCGCGGTCATATTTCGCGAGAATTTTCTTAAAGTGCTTGTTCCGCACATTAAAGGTCCCGCCAAGGGTTTTGTGGTTATAGCTGTTGCTGGGGTAAGGCTCAATGCCGGGGCTGGCGTTACCGCAGTAAATGCTGGAGGATGCATTCGGCGCAATCGCCATTTTGTGGGCAAAGCGCTCTTTCACAAGCACTTCAGCCGCATCAGGGCAAGGGCCGCGCTCTTCAGCCAGTTTAATGCTGGCCGCATCGGCGCCCGCTTTCAAAAACTGGAACATTTTTTTATTCCACACTTTGGCCATCACACTCTCAAACGGAATTTGCTTGGATTGCAAAAAGCTGTGGAAGCCCATGGCCCCAAGGCCCACACTCCGCTCGCGCATGGCGCTGTAACGGGCGGCTTCAAACTCAGGGGGCGCACGGTCAATAAAGTCCTGGAGGATATTATCCAAAAAGCGCATCAGGTCTTCAACAAACTGGGGCTCGGTGCTCCATTCTTCAAAACGCTCAAGGTTAACAGAGGAAAGGCAGCACACCGCGGTGCGGTCTTTACCGTACTGGTCAATCCCTGTCGCCAGCACAATCTCGCTGCACAGGTTGCTCATTTTAACCGTCAGGCCCTGCTGTTTTTGGAACTCGGGCATCGCACGGTTCACCGTATCGCCAAACATAATGTAGGGCTCACCCGTTTCAATACGGCTTGTCAGAATACGCACCCAGATATCGCGGGCACGGGCCTGTTTAACGGCCTTGCCGGTCTTAGGAGATTTAAGGTCGTAAAGCTCGTCTTTTTCCACCGCTTCCATAAAGGCATCATCAATCACAACGGCATTGTGGAGGAAGAGGGCTTTCCGCATGGGGTCGCCACCGGTAGGTTTTCTAATTTCAATAAACTCTTCAATTTCAGGGTGCCATACGGGCAAGTACACAGCGGCAGCCCCGCGGCGCTGGGCCCCACGGTCAATCGCGGCAGAAAGGCTGTTTTGCACCACAATAAAGGGCACAACACCACTCGCCTTGCCTTTAATCCCAATCTGTTCACCAATACTGCGGATATTCCCCCAGTAGGTTCCCGTTCCCCCGGTGTTGGAGGCAATCCAGACGCTCTCGTTCCATTTCTGAACAATGCTCTG
>PFND01000023.1 GCA_002791805.1 Alphaproteobacteria bacterium CG_4_10_14_0_8_um_filter_53_9
GGAAAACCTGTTGAAATGTGGCAAGGTCAGGCATGGGCAGCCTCGGCGTGGGCATGGGTGGCGGTGCGGATGGTATCGGCCTTGGCGGCTTCGGCCACCAACACATCCAACGCGGGGATGTCGGTGTCCCATTCAATCAGGGTGGGCGTATCACCAAAATGCTCCAACGCTGTGCGGTAGAGGCGCCAGCCTTCGGGGTACACGGGGTTGCCGTGGGTATCAATGCGGATATCGGTGCCATCCACCGTATCCACCGTATAACCTGCCAAATGGATTTGCTTGACGAAGCGCGGGTTGATGGCTTGCAGGTAGGTCACGGCATCATAGCCAAGGTTGTGGGCAGAAACATCAATGTTGTTCACATCCATCAACAGGCCACAGCCGGTTTCATGGGCCAGGCGGTTCAAGAACTCGGTTTCCGTCCAGTCGGTCTGGGCAAAGGCAAGGTAGTTGGAAGGGTTTTCAATCAACACTTGGCGTCCAAGGGTGTCTTGCATCTCGTTCACATGGGCTACAAAAATGGAGAGGGCCTCACGGGTAAAGGGGATGGGCAAAAGGTCAGGCACGGCAATATGGGTATAGGCACTCCATGACAAATGCTCGGAGACAAACAACGGCTGCACCTCGTCTACCAACCGTTTGAGTTGGCGTAAGTGTTTCTGGTCAAGGCCATCGGCACGGCCCAGCGAAAGGCCCACACCATGTAAAGTGATGGGATAGGTTTCGCGGAGTTTGAGGAGATTGCGGCGAGCATAACCACCGCCAAAGTAGTTTTCACTATGGGCTTCCAAAAAGCCAACTTTTGGTTGGCGCTCCAGAATCTCGGCCACATGGGGGTAGCGCAACCCAATACCGGCGGTAAAGCTCCCACAATCCGCCGGTAACGGGTGCATCAGGTTAGGTAACAACTGCCGTGTGCTTGTCAGAAGGTTCAAGGTATCGGCAGTCATAATCGTGATGTCCTTACTTGGTCACAACGTTACCACCGGCGATTTTGGCGCAGGTACCAGCGGGGACCAAAATCCATGCACCGGGCTGATTGTCTTTGGTGGCGTTACCGGCGCAGCTGTTTTTGCCGCTGGCACAATCGTTTTTGCCAGCCTTGGCAACACCTTCGCACTTCTCCATTCCGGCCATGTCCATGGCGTGGGCCATGTTTCCGGCAACAGTCAGGGCACCGGCTACAGCAGCCATGGTCAGCATTTTCTTGGCATTCATGGGATATCTCCTCATTTTCCTTTTGTTATCCGCAATCCCCGTTGGGCTTGCTAAGAATAGATTCAGGAACAGGGAGAAAAAGGTTACAGCATCACTGCTATAAAAAGTATCACTGTGCGTGACGGCACTACCAGCGCAGATAATGGCGGCCAACCAGAACTGCGGCCAGCGTGAGCAGCAAGGCAGGAATGATATGCCCCACAACAATGTGGGCGGCATCATTACGGGCGCATAGCATGGTGATGGCCAGCATGCTGAAGGAAGCCCCCGAGGCCGTGGCCGCCGCCATCATCATGCGCGGAGAGCTGGGCATGGCGTGGCGAAATGCCGCCAAAAACACCAGCGTGGTAGGGAACGTCATGAAGGTTACAATCATGGCGCAGGTATGGGTGGAAACGTCGGTGGCGGTTTCCATCAAGCTATGGCTATCGCTGGCCAGCATGTCGGGCACCATCATGAACCCCCAGGCTAAAGCGCCAGCAGCCATACTTGCCAAAACATCGTTAGCTAAAGGCCAACGGGGTGCAGCCAAGCGGGCCGTCGCCCAGCCCCATGTACAGGCCGATGCGACCAAAAGGGTGATGGTCAGCAAAAAGCCCGGCTGGGCCAGCTGATGCTGAATATCGATGCGGAACCCCATACCCGCCACCACAACAAGGCTACCTGCCAAGGCAATACCTAGCCCCGTGAGCCACATGAGGGCGATGGACGTGGCAGGTGTTACCGGTTTGGCGTTGGCGGCCAAGGCAGCAATAAGGCTATCGGTGGGGGTGTTTTTCATGTGCGTGGTCCAAACTGGTCTTTGAGGGTTTGAAGGATGCGGTGCAAAGCAACCTTGACCGCGCTAGATGACATACCCAGCTTTTGCCCTGTTTCTTCCGCCGTATGACCTTCCAGTTTCGTCATACGCACAATATCCCGCTGGCGGGGCGTCAGGGTGGCAAGCATCGTGTCCATATCCATATTCGTTCCTTCTGCATCCTTATTCGGTACGGCAACCGAAAGGGTTACAAGCATATCGGTGTCCACTACTTCATTCTGGTTTTTCCGATAGATAGACCGTAGTCCGTCGGCCAGTTTGTAGCGGATAATCCCATGGAGCCATGGCATGAGAGGTTCTTCAGGGTTCCAAGTGTGGCGTGCGGTATGGATAGCCAACAACACTTCCTGTACCACATCCTCCACCATATCCTGCTGGCTTAGGCGAGGCCGCAGGTAGTTGCGGAGGTAGGGGCACACATCCTTCAGGAGCTTGGCATAGGCAAGCTGGTCGCCCTGTTGGGCGGCTTGCATCCATGTTTGCCATTGGTCACGTTGGTTCATTGGGAGAAAATTAACAAAATTTCTGATAAAAGTCCTATATCTTGCGCAATGTTATTTATTTTTGGGCGCAATTTCGCTACAGTGCACCTGTTTTGAGAGAGGGGAAACGCCGCCATGCCAACGCTGGATTTTAAAGGTAAGCAATTCGTGTATGCCCACCACCTGACGGTGCCGTTCCGGCAGCTGGTGGTGGATGCAGGCAAGTCTGCCCCAGCCAAAGGGTCCAAGCCGGGGCTGGAGGATAACCTTGTCATCCATGGCGATAATCTGCACGCCTTGAAGGCGCTGCTGCCCAAATATGCTGGCCGCATCAAATGTATCTATATCGACCCACCCTATAACACCGGTAATGAAGGTTGGTGTTACAACGACAAGGTGAACAGTCCCCTGATGCAGGAGTGGCTTAAAAAAGAGGCCAACCCTGTCGATAAGGAAGATTTAGAACGCCATGACAAATGGCTGGCCATGATGTGGCCACGGTTGCAACTATTGCGGGAGTTGTTGGCGGATGATGGTATCATTTGGGTCAGTATTGATGACAATGAAATTCATTCTTTAGGTTATTTAATGAATGAAATTTTCGGCGAACAAAATGCTTTGTGCAACATCACAGTAAAGGCAAATCCACGAGGTCGACAGTCTGACAGCTATGTAGCCACACTACATGATTATCTGGTTGCCTATGCTAAAAATAAATCCTTTGTGGAGCTTAGTGGATTACCATTGTCTGATGAAATGCTGGAAGATTTCGATCGTGAGGACTCAAATGGACAAAAATGGAGAGAAATGGGGTTAAGACAGAGAGGGGCTGCGTCGTTAAGATTGGATCGTCCTGATATGTATTTCCCTATTTATGTCTGCCCAGATGATGAAACGGTTTCTCTCGAAAAATCAAAAAAACATTCAGTGGAAGTATTTCCTATGAAAAGTGATGGTAGAGAAGGTCGTTGGATGTGGAGCCCTAGAAAAGTCACGGAAGAGATTGGGCGCGTGTATGGGCGCTTAGTAAGCGGTCGCAATGAATATGATATTTTTATCAAAGATTATTTGGATCGTAATGATGTTCAGCGGACATCGAAACCTAAGTCTATGTGGGATGGGAAAGAAGTAGGGGCTGACGTAGCTAAGGCCTAAAAAAGGGTCTAAAATGGCAACGATGTACAAGCGGAGAAGCAGGCTCAGGTTAAGCCAGCAAAGTAAGCTGATAGAGCATTTTGTGGCTGGAACAACGGCAC
Source organism: Alphaproteobacteria bacterium CG_4_10_14_0_8_um_filter_53_9 (assembly GCA_002791805.1). Classification (GTDB taxonomy): domain Bacteria; phylum Pseudomonadota; class Alphaproteobacteria; order UBA2136; family UBA6156; genus UM-FILTER-53-9. Next base: position 3,777 of record PFND01000023.1, read on the forward strand.
GGGCAGCAGGCCAGATTGTTGGTGTTCAATACAACACGGCCATTACGTTTTATAAGCGATTACGAGAGCTTATTGCCAGCAAGCAGGAAAGTTATCCATTATCAGGTGAAGTTGAAGCTGATGAAAGTTACTTCGGCGGACACAGGAAGGGGCAACGTGGGCGAGGTGCAGCAGGCAAAGTCCCTGTCTTTGGCTTGCTCAAGCGTGGTGGCCGCGTTTATACGGCCATTGTTCCAGATTGCGCGGCCACCACGCTGATCCCCATCATCCGCGAGCAGGTGACCCCTGATAGCATCGTTTATACGGACAGCTTTAGAAGTTACGATAGCCTTGATACAAGCCACTTTAAGCACTTACGCATCAACCACAGCCTCTTGTTTGCAGAAGGCCGTAACCACATCAACGGCATTGAAAACTTCTGGAACCAAGCCAAGCGGCACATGCGTAAGTTTAATGGGGTGCCAAAACAGAACTTTTACCTCTTCTTGAAGGAGTGTGAATGGCGCTTCAACGGCGGTAATCACAAAACCCTACTCAACCAACTCAAACTATGGTATAAATCTTCCAAAC
>PFND01000057.1 GCA_002791805.1 Alphaproteobacteria bacterium CG_4_10_14_0_8_um_filter_53_9
CGACAGACGTGTTGCTGATACGGCGGGCCCGATTGGTGACAGAGGCAGGGCTTGTTGCTGAAATAAGCGGAACTGTGAACGGCCTTGCCGGCCCGCGCCCTTTTGCGGATATCAGCTTTGCTTCTGATAAGGGCGATCTCTCTCAAGTGGTGGCACTGCTGCCGGATGTTCGTTTAGATAAGCCTGTTAAGTGGCTGAATGATAACATGAGACAGGTGCGCTTTGCCAACCTTACAGGAACCTTTGCCCATGACCTGACCACAATGAAAGATTGTGACAAGGAATGCGGAGTGAACATAACGGCGGATGTTGTGAGTGGTCAGGTACGGTATATTCCGAGTTTTCCTGTGGCAAAGATGGAAAGCCAAGGGAGTTTTTATTTAGGGGAGGGGGGGCTTGTGGTGCGCGTGCCCACGGCCTCTGCCGGGACGTTTGCCGTGCGCGACCTGAATGTGACCCTTGAGAACATGTTTATTAAAGCCAAACCTACGGATGTTGTGGTGCGAGGCGATATACGCGGCCGTGCGGAAGAACTGATGAGCAGCCTGGAAGGTGTTATCGACAAGAAGATTAAGATTAAAGTGCTTGGCGAGGTGAGAGGCGACCTTGACCTGCGTGTGGCGTTGGTGAAAGGCCGTCCTGTAATTATCGAGGATGTGACCCCCAATATGAAGGTTACCCTTGTGAAGGGGCGTTTGGAGAATGTTCCGATGCTGGGCACGATGCCCCTTGATAGCCTTGAAGGTGAGGTGACAGTTACCCTTAAAAAATTGGGCTTTGAGGGGGCAGGTGTTGTGGATGGTCGGCCTATCAAGCTTTCTGTTGTGGATAAATTCAGGACTTTTGGTGACAACATAACGATTAAAGCGGATGGCGTGTTGCCGCTTTCCGATGTTCTCCGCACCCATGATGTGAGCGATATTGTGGTGGGACAGGGGACGCTGGATACCCTTGTGACGGTGACACGCCTTGACCATGACCGTTGGCAGGCGAAGGGGACGCTGGATGCGGCAAGAGCCAGTTTGCGCCTTAAAGATTTAGGCTTCTTTAAACCTGTGGGCGGCCCCCTTAAAGCTCAATTTGAGGCGGTGGCCCGTGTGAATGATGCGGATAAGGTGACCGCTGTTGATCTCTCTGACCTTAGCCTTTCTGGCAGTGGTGTGAATGTGCGCGGGCATGTGAAAACCGGTGCCGGTGGCAAGGTTACAGCTTTGACTCTTGACCCGTTCAAGCTGGGGGCCAGTGATGCGGTCATTGTTTGGAATGATCAGGGTATTGACCTTTCTGGCCGTGTGCTGGATTTGCGCGAAATGGATTTGATGAGCAGTGAGGAGAAAGCGGAACCTTCGGAGGCTCTCTTACAAAATGGAAAGATTACTGTCGATTTAAAACGGCTTCTTTTAAAACAGGGCATTTTTTATGATGTGGTGGCGGATGTTGGTGCCAAGGAAGGGCACTATGATTTGAGGCGCTTTACGGGGCGTTTGGGCGAAGATGGACACGTGAATATTCGCCGAGAGCCTTTGGAAGGCCAGCCGGGAAGATCTGTCATGAAAGTGAATGTGGAACGATTGGGGGATGTGCTTAATTCTCTCGGCCTATATGACAAGCTTAAAGGCGGGAGTTTGTTTGGCGAGATTTTTTACGATGCCCCCGATGTGGGCGGTGGCGTTTTGACATTGCGAAGCTTTGAACTTAAAAAACCTCCGCTCTTGATGCAGATTCTGGGCTTGATTTCTCTTCAACAGCTGGTGGCGGGTACGGATGCCGTTCTTTTTGAGCGCGGAGAATTTCCGGTGCGCCTTGATGGCCCGTGGGTTTATTTAGACCGTGCGATTTTAGAAGGCCCCAGCATGAGCATACGCTTGAGCGGGAGCTATAACCGCACAGAAAAGCTTATGAACTTTGATGGCAGCCTTGTGCCAGCGTTGCCTATGAATCGTCTGGTCTCCCAGATTCCGTTACTGGGTAGTTTTCTCACAGGGAGCCAGGACGGCCTTGTGGTGGCTGACTTTAAGCTTAAAGGCCCTACGAGTGACCCTGAGGTGAGTGTTAAACCCCTTTCTGTACTGACGCCGGGGCTTTTGAAGGATCTTTTCCGCGGCATTACGGGAGGTGGAAGCCCTAATACGCCCCCTAAAGTTGAAGATGGGCGCTCTCAATGACCCGTTTGCCCCCTTTGTGGCTGGCGTTTTTTCTGTTGGGTTGCGGCCAGCAAGAAGCCGGCAGTTTGCCGCTGGCTGATGTGGTGCTGCAAGGGACGCAAGGAGACGTGATTGTGCGCGCAGAGGTTGCGGCAGATACGGGCGCGCGCGCGCGGGGATTGATGGGACGGCAGCGTTTGTGTGACCTGTGCGGGATGATTTTTATCTTTGATGCGCCTGTGCGGGCGGCCATGTGGATGAAAAATACTCCCTTACCTTTGGATATGGCCTTTATTGCAGACGGACGGATTGTGCATGTGGCCCATGGTACCCCGTTTGATGATGAAACGGTGATTGCCGCCCCCGTGCCTGTGGAGGCGATTTTGGAGGTGAATGAAGGTCGCCTGGAAGACTGGGGCGTGACGGTAGGCAGCTTTGTGAGCTTGCCTGCACGTTAAACGGCTTTGGCCGGCTTTATCGCCCCAGGAGGGCGTTTTCTATATCTGTATAGCTGGGGAGCTGGGGGAGGATGCGGGGCGCGGCGTTGCCCTGTGTGTAGACCAGATAGAGAGGAACCCCTTTGCGGCCATGTTTGGCGAGCTCGGCTGTGATGGTGGCGTCTTGCTTTGTCCAATCGGCCTTGAGGAGGGTTGTGTTTGTTTTTTGAAACAGTGTTTGAACATCGTCCCGGTTAAGAACGGTGGCCTCTACCACTTTGCAGGTGATGCACCAATCGGCCGTGAAATCGACAAAGACGGGACCTTGGGTTTGGGCTTCGGCCTGGGTGGCGGGGCGCCATGGTTGCCAGTGAGATGGCGTGCTTTGGCCCATGATGTACTGGAGAGAAAACAGGCCGCCTGCCAGCGTTAATACTATGAGAAGAAGACGGGAGAGTGAGGGTTCTTGGCCGTATCCCCATACAACCGCAGCCCAGATGAGGAGAAAGGTAAGCAGCACAAAAAGCGCCAGTGTGTGGGTTAGGCCTGCAAAAACATAAGCAAGCCAAAGGGCGGTGGCAAGCATAGGCCAGCCGAGCCATAGCTTGAGGGTGTGCATCCATACCCCCGGTTTAGGAAGAAGGTGAGACGCTTTTGGTGTGAGGCTGAACAACAGAAAGGGTGCCGCAAGACCAAGGCCAAGCGCCATGAAAACCATCCACGTGACAAGGGCAGGTTGTGTGAAGGCATACGCCACGGCGGCACCCATAAAGGGCACTGTGCAGGGTGTTGCCACGATGACGGCAAGTGCCCCCGTGCTGAGGGCTGAGGTGAGGGTGGGGGCTGTTTGACGGGGGGCGTCTCCTAGACGGGTGAGTTTGTTGCCAATGCTCATGACTCCCCAAAAGTTTAAGGCGAGGGTGAGCATAAGGGTGGTGAGCCCTGCGACAAACCATGGATTTTGAAGATGAAAGCCCCAACCCAATTGTGCCCCTGCGCCTTGAAGGCTGATGATGGCGAGTGTGAACAGGCTGAATGTACCCAAGACACCCAGTGTATAGCCGAGGCCGTATTTACGTCGATCGGCCTGTGTGCTGTGCTTGATGAGGCCCATAACTTTAAGAGCGAGCACGGGCAGCACGCAGGGCATAAGATTAAGGATGAGGCCTGCAATAAAGGCCGCAAAAAGGATGGGCAAAAGGGCGGTTTCTCCGCCCTGTATTCTGCCTGCCTGAGGCAGGGGGCCATGGGTTGGTGTGAGCTCTGGGAGGACATAGCTTTTGTCATCCAATATTAAAATGCCGCTTAGGGGGGGCTGGGTGAGACTTTGCTCATCGGCTGTGAGGAGGAGGGTTGTTTCCTGTTTTATTTGTGGGGCAAAGTCGTGGATCTGACCTTCTTCTGCAGGAATAAACTGTGCCGATGTGATGCCTTGAGGCAAGCCACCCAGCATAAGGGTTTGATTGTTCTGAGTCAGCGTGGGGAGGGGGATGCTTGTTGGCCACGGTTGAGGTTGAGTGCTTTGGTACTGAGCCAGAAGAGGTGGGTAGGCCGGGTTGGACTCTTCCGATGTTCCTATGTTGAGGGGGAGATTGAGTTTTGCGCTGCCGGGAAGGCAGATATCCTTGCAATACAGATATTCTAGATTCAAGGAGATATTTTGCGGACCCTGAGCCATATCCTCCGGCAGGGTGAGGGATGTGCCAAACATGACCTCGTTTTCATATCCGTAGTTGGTGATGGGGTCTATATCTATCCGCTTGGGGGTGGGGAAGGTGAGCGGCGTGAGGGCGCCGGTTTCGGTCGTTATTTCTGGAGGGAGGCCTGAATCTCCCGGGTTTTTATAGTAAATGTGCCAGTGAGGATCGAGATTTATTTTCCAGATGAGGCCGAGAGGCTTGCCGGGCACAGCGGTAGTGACCTCTGCCACCAGTTGGTGGGTGAGTTCGTCTGCCTTTGTAAGCTCTGTTTGTCCATATGTTTGAGCATGGCTCGCCTGTGCTATAAAAAGCATGGCGATGAGGCAGAATAATGGCTTAAGGGATTGAGAGAAGGGGGAGGGGCGTGTCATCATGCCCGCGAGTGTACCGCAAAAGTGGTGAATGACAACATGATAAAGGTTCCTTTATGCCCCGTTGGTTTATAAAAATACTGGTGGTGAGCGCCGGTGCGGTGGTGACCTTTTTGCTGCTTGCTGTTATGGCCAAACTTATGGTGGTTTACCCTGTTGACCAGGTGACGGCGATTGAAACACGCTTTTGGGCGTCTCATGATGGGAGTCTCCCCAACCAGCTGAAATACTATCTTTACCTGCTACTAGAAAACTGGATGCTGTGGGGCGTTTTGATTATCGGGTTTTTGGGAACGATTTTAGTGTGGCGTCGTTATACGGATGAAGAGCTTAATGTTTATCTGGAACGCCTTTATATTCTGGAGCGTGAACTGCAAGATGCGGAAGTTCGTGAAAAACGTCTGGAAACCCTTTGGGAACAACAGGATATTGCTTTGGACACGCTTTTTTCTGAAGCGAGCGAAAACTGGCTGGTGGTGGATAAGCAGGCTAAAGTTTTACGGAGTAATCGGGCATTCTTAGACCTTGTGCGGCGTTTTCATCCTCAGCTTGAGGTGGTTGAAGGACGCTTGTTAAGTGAAGTTTTACCCGGGTTTAATAATACCTCCCTTTATAAGGCTGTGCATGAGGCAGCCAATGCCCGTAAGCCTTGGTATGGAGAGATTAAACTGGGTGAGGATCTCTTTTTGCTTGTATGGCTTTGGCCGATGGAAGACCGTGTGGCCATGGTTTTGCGTGACGTGACGCATAGGCGGCGTCCTGAGGCGTATCTTCAATCGGCCGAGAAACTATCCCGTCAACTGGTGGAAGACAGCGTGCGCCCTGTGGCGGTTTTGGATATGGAATGGCGCTATCTTATGGTCTCCCGGAGATGGGCAGAAGTTTTGGGCGTGCCTGACGGTAAAAGCCTTGTGGGGCTAAGACATGAAGATGTTATGCCCGATTTTCCCAGAGACTTGGGTGTGGCAAGACAACAGTTGATTGCTGGCGAACTTGTGGGGCGAGAAGATGAACGCAGAGTTATTAATGGTCATGAAGAAGTTTTAAGCTGGCATATACGCCCGTGGCGTGATGCTTTTGGCCGCGATGCCGGATTTATTTTTACCGTTGTGCCTGTGACGGAGCTTGTACGCTTGCGGGCGCAGATTGCGCAATCTCATGAACGGGAAAATGCGCTTGCGTATTCTGACATGTTGACGGGGCTTCCGAACCGCCAGCTGTTCTCTGACCGACTGAATATGTCTCTGGCGCAGGCTTATCGTCAGCTGGGTAAAGTGGCGTTGCTCTTTCTAGATCTGGATGGATTTAAGGCTATCAACGACAACCTTGGCCATGATTATGGTGATTTACTGTTAAAAGGTGTGGCGGAGCGCTTAAAAACATGTGTTCGGCAAACGGATACGGTGGCGAGGCTGGGTGGTGATGAATTTACAATGATCCTTTCTATCAGAGATAAGGCCGATGCAGAACAGGTAGCTAAAAAGGTATTGAAAACGATTATGGAGCCGTTTGACTTAGGCGGAACGCCTGCCCGCGTGGGGACGAGTATTGGGATTGCTCTTTATCCGCAGGATGCAACGACGGCGACTGAGTTGCTGGGCCTTGCTGATAGAGCCATGTATGCGGCAAAAGAGGGAGGAAAAAATACCTACCGCTTTGCTGTGAAAGAAAAAGAAGACGAGAAGAAGAGTGGGCAGGCCAAGCCTGCGGCACCTGCTGAAGATAAGGCTGCGGGCGATTTAGAAGAAAGTTAGAATGTGGCCTGTGGCCCTCATATGCCGTACCTTTTAAAAAAATTATTTTATGGGGTTGTGGCTGCATGATGCCCGACCTATGTTGTTAGGATTGACGGGCCGCATTGTGGCAAGTAGCATGAACTGAAAAGAAGGATAGTGCCATGATGGACAAGACGAAATTTGACAATGTTTTTGGCAAAATGATTTTGCCAATGAAGCCTGCTTTGGCGGCGGATAATGCGAAGATTGAAGTTATTTCTGGTGAGGCTGCTGTGGTGCAGATGGGTGCCAGTGCAGCTGAATCTAAACCGTTCTTTGGGGGTTATGCCGAAGACTTTTTGGGAGATATCGGCTTTGAAGCGGTGCAGACTGAAGCCCCGATGCGCGAAGGTTTGCGGAAAAAACTTTAAGATATGTTGCTCTCCACGCTTCCGAATGTTGAGGGATACCGTATCCGTAAATACGGGCCGCTTGTTGCCGCTGAAGCTGTGATGGGAACCAACATTTTTAGAGACTTTTTTGCTAAAGTGCGGGATGTTGTGGGCGGCAGAAGTGGCGCTTTTCAAGGGGCTTTGGCGGATGCGCGTGAGCTGATTCTGCGGGAAATTCAGACCCAGGCGGAAGCCGCGGGATGCAATGCCGTGATTGGTATTGATATTGATTATGGCGAAGTTTCCGGGAGTGGAAAAACCATGCTGATGGTGGCGGTGCAGGGGACGGCTGTGTTTATTGAGCCTGCTTAATTATTTGATTTAATATGACTTTTTCCGTCTTAGGGCGGATTTTTTTGGTGGGTAGGGGGGAGCGCGATGATACAAGAGATGATTTATCAGATGGTTATTGTTATTTGTATGATGAAGCACAACTTTGCGTTGTATTTTAGTTTTGATTAATTGTTTGATTTGTATGGATCTAAATGTCTGACAATATGATTTAAGTTTGGGCGCTCGGTATTTATGTTTCATGATGTTTGTGAAACGTAAACCATGAGAAAGGGTAGGATATGCTTAACTTTACAACGATAGAAGATATGCTGCGGTGGGCCGCGGAGGTTTTGCGGGCGCGGCGGCAGGTGAGCGTGGGCGGTAGTGGTGTTTATACAGGTATGGGACGGATACATAGCGGGGGAGGTACGCCTTTTTCTCAGCTTGATGACGGAAAGGACGACGAAGATGATGCGGCTGACCTTGCCGCCAAGGTGTGGAGCGTTGTGGATTCTATGGGCGAAGAGGGGCGAGATTTGCGTTTATGGATGTGGGGTGATTATGCGGATGCGGAACGGCTGCGGCGCGCGCTCTCTTTTCAGGCCTCCATGAGGTTGAGAGGGATGCGTGTGCGCCTTTCTTTCACATACAGTTACCGCCAGCTGGGATTGTTGTGGGATGTGAGCGATAAAACGGCTGCCAGGCGCGTGCGCGAGGCCTTGAGATCGGCAGAAGATATGCTTTTACGCCGTGAATATGGTTTAATAAAGTATTATATACCTATGAATATTATGGATAATATGAGATAGTTCTTGACAAGATCCGATGTTTGGGGTAGTGTTTTTACATGCTCGCGGAACTGCGGGCATACTTATTTGGCCTCCCTTGGGGGGCTTTTTTGTGGGAATGTGGGAGAGGAGGGGAGAGAAACAGGCACTTGACGGAGAAGCCCCCCGCTTGGGTGCGGGGGGCTTCTGGCTTTTATTGAGGCGCGGGGGAGATTAGAGGCTGGAGAAGCGCCGTTTCTTTCTGAAGGCTTTGATGACTTCTGCCATGCTTTCTGGTGGTTGTTTTTCCCATTCCTCTCGTGTCCAATACTCCAGCTTCTCCCCCGGGCTTTCTTCCAGCACGGTAAAGAGCATGTGGGGATTTTCGGACTGAAGAGCCGCCTCGGCATAGTAGACCCACAAGGCGATATAACCTATCGGCTTGTCTTTTTTCACGGCGTGCCACATCTCTACATTGCCGCTTTTGGCAGCGGCGGTACGGATATCGCTGTAATACGATTCCATGATGCTCCGGTACACATAGGGATTGAAGCTGTTTCTGATGAGCCTCCAGAGAGGCACGTTGCCACTTGTGGCGGCGAGAAGAGCCCGTGTTTTACACACGTCTTTTTCTGCGGGGGGTGCCAGGGCGAGCAGCCTTTTAACGAGGCTCGGGAGTTTTTTGGGCTCGTATTGATCTGCCGTGAGCGACAGGCTCCGGGTGATAAGGGTTTGCAAATCCTCTTTGTTCAAAAGAGCGAGAGGCAGGAGAATTTGTGTCATGGCGGACTCCTTTTTGAAGGGCCTTGAGGGGAACGGGAAATAAAGTTTTCGCGGGGCGATGTGTGATTAAAGTATACACATAAGGGTGAGGTGTCAAGGAAAAGGGGCGAATAAAGCCCCCTTCTTCGCCATGTGATGGCGGAGAAGGGGGGAAGGAAAATCGCGAAAGTGGAAGATGGCTCTCTTACTCTTTTGGAGAGTCTTCCAGCGTTGTGGGGAGTCGAGCCATATCCTCAGTATCTAAGTGAGGTTCTGCCCATGCGACGAAGGCCGCGAAAGCATCGGCATCATCTGCAAAGAGCTCTCTGAACTCGTCCCAGTGATCTGGATCGCGGAGAGTATCTTTAAAATAGCCATTCCATGTGATGATGTGTTTAAGATTGTGCCAGAAGGCCGGGCCGAAAGCGGTAAGGATTTTTTGAAGATCCTCCATGGTGATATCGTTTGGCCGCGTTTTGCAGATAAGCAGGATTGCCGCTTCTGCTTTTCGTTTATCCATTTTGGATTGGGCTACGTTCAGGGCATAGTAGGCGGTAGCTTCGATGAGATGGTCTTGCAACTCTGCGACGCTTGAACTCAACAAGTTGAGCACGAAGGGGCCGAAGGATTCAGGCTTCATTGAGGAGGTGGTCATGGCGGTGTCCTTTCTGAGGATGGGCCTTGGAAAATGAGGGGGTGATGAGGCGGTCTCGCGGGGCGAATGGTGATTAAGGTATACATCTACGGGTGGGATGTCAAGGTGGGGCGAGAGGCTGCTTTGTTTGGTAGAGGGGTAACAGCTTAAAAAATATGAAATTTTAAGAAAGGAGAGGACGGATGGGGGGTGTGGCACAGCGAGACGGCGCGGCGACGCGTGAACCTTTTCATGTGCGGCAGAAACGGCTGCGGTGCGAGGCTTTGGTGCGGTTTATGGCGGTAGATGAGGGTTTGGTTCGGGATTATGGGGCGATGGCGGCGGCGGTGGGGGTGAGTGTGCACACGGTGAAGCAGTACCTGCGGGGAGATTTTTGGGACCTTGTGGATGCCGAAAAGGCACGGCGGGCCGCCGACCCGCTGGCCACCATTGATGACGCCATGCTGGCGGCGGCCCGCAAGGGCAATGTGGCGGCGGCGAGGCTTGTTTATGACCGGGTGCGCGGGCGTGAGATGCCTGATGACGACGTGGATGTGGAGGCGTTGCTGGCGGAATTGAAAGAGGTTGTGGGTAGAAAGTAGGAAGAGGGGGGGGATCTTGGGCTGCCTCCCCCTGCTTACGCGGGGCTTGACCTTGGTGGGTGTGTTGTGAGGATGCGCTGAAGGCCCTGCTGGGGAGCAGGGCCTTTGAAGTTCGCGGGCGCGTTCGAGATCAGCCGCCAATGGCGAGAGAAGACGCGATGGTTTCTCCTTTGCTTTCTTCATAGAAGGCCTCCTTTTCTGCTGCCAGCATGGGGCCGGCGGCTTGGAGGATTCGCCTACGGAGAGACCGTGGCGATGATGGTGCTGCGGTTGTGTAGAGATGCACCCATTGCGCGGGCAGGAGGGTTTCTGGCGGCGTTACGAAGGCTTCGGTGGCATCCCAGATATCGTCTTTTCCGCTTTGCACGGCGGCGAGGGCGAGTTGATGCCGAAACTCGCACGTGAGTTCTTCATCTGGTGAGGCAGTGCGAAGCTCTCTGGCGATTTTCCGGGTTTCATCCAGATTGCCAGCAAAAGCTATCGCGATGAGCTGGCTTTTCAGCACAGCAATGTTTTGGAAAGGGGTGATCATGGCGGGCTCCTTTCCGGGAGGTTGGCCTTGGTGGAATGGGGATGTGGTTCTCGCTCGGGCGATTTGCGTTATTTGTATGCACTTAGGTGTTGTTTGTCAACTGAAATGGAGGAGGGGGGGATGGGAGATGTGACGGTTTTATCTGCGAAGGTTCTGCGTGTTTTGGCTGACCCTTTGGTATGGTACCGGCCTCATGAGAAGCAGAAGGTTTTTCATACTACGGCGCGGGAGCGGTTGTTTTTGGCCGGAAACCGTGTGGGGAAGACTTTGGCGGGGGCGGTGGAGACGAGTTTTCACTTAACGGGCCGTTACCCCGCATGGTGGCAGGGTGCCCGCTTTGACCGCCCGATTAACGCGTGGGCCGCGAGCACGACGCGCGAGGCGACGCGCGATATTCTCCAGGCTATTTACCTTGGCGGGACGCATGGAAAAAAGGCTGTACTGCGGGAGTGTGATGTGGTGTGGGTGAGGCATGGGAGCGGGGTTGCGGGGGCGGTGAATGAAGTGGGGGTGAGACATTGTCGTGGCGGGGTGAGTGTGCTGGGGTTTAAAAGCTTTGACCAAGGGGTGGCCACGTTTGCCGGGACGGCGCGTGAGGTGGTTCATTTAGATGAAGAGCCCCCGCTTGAGATTTATGAGGAATGCCTGCTGCGGACGATGACGGTGGGGGGGCTGGTCATGCTCACCATGACGCCGCTTTTGGGAATGACGCCCATGGTGGCGCATTTTTTAGAAGACGAAGGCAACCCCGCCAAAGGTGTGGTGAGGGCAGGGTGGGGCGATGCGCCCCACCTTGGTGAGGACGTGAAGGCGGGGCTGCGGGCCAGTTTGCGTCCGCATGAGACCCAGGCGCGCGAGCATGGTGTGCCTCAGCTAGGGCGAGGCGCGGTTTACCCCGTGCCTGAAGAAGATATTGTGTGCGCGCGGTTTGACATTCCGCCCGCATGGCCACGGTGTTGCGGCGTGGACTTTGGTTGGGTGAACCCGACGGCCGCTGTGTGGATGGCTCATGATAAAGAGAAAGATATTGTTTATGTTTATGACGTTTATGAAAAAAGTGAAGCAACACCTGCCGAACATGCGGCAGCGCTTCTGGCACGCGGTGATATCCCTTTGGTTGGTGACCCAGCGGGTTTGGCAGCAAGTGCGCGAGATGGGCAAAGTTTGATGACCTTGTATGAGGCGAGCGGGGTGCGGATTTCTCCTGCTGAAAATGCGGTGGAAGTGGGCCTGATGACGGCTTTGGAGCGCATGAGGAGCGGCAGGTTGCGGGTATTTGGTGACCTTGAGGCATGGTGGGCCGAGTTTAGAACCTACCGCCGCGACGGGCGAGGCAAAGTGATGAAGCGGCGAGACCACCTGATGGATGCGACACGCTACGCCTTGGTGAGTGGCCTTGAGGTGGCGCGGCCGCTGGTTAAGACTCCTTGGGTGCGGCCTGTGGTGGATTGGCGGGTGGTTTAGTGAGTAGATGAGTAAAAAAAGGCCCCCTTTCGGGGGGAGGATCAGAGATATTTCTTGGAGAGATTATGCCTTGATTTTGCCTTCAAGGATCATTTCGTAGGCTGTGCGGGGTTCATCTTTCTTAAGTTTCTCTTGCGTTGCGTGGTGAGTTCTTTTGCATTCGGATATGGAAATGCCAAGTTCTTTTGCAGTGCGAAGGCAGGCGTTATGGTTGTAGGGCTGACCCATGGGAGGCTCCTGTGAAGGGAAGGGGGAATGTTCAGGCGCTTTTATTGCGTCTAGTAGGAAAATTTGAAACAAGAAATTTTCCAAAAGATATCTTTCTCATCTTCGGTTAACTTCATGTCTTCTGGTATATTCCGCCCCAGAAGTTTTCTATGTGTGATCAGCTTTGTGGCGGCGCTTTTGTAGCGTTCGGTGACAGTTTCAAGGGGAATATTTAATTTTTCCGCGACGATTTGACAGAAACCAGCGAGTTCTTCATCGGTAAGTTCTTCTCTAGGCATGTTGGCCTCCAGTAAGGGGAACGGTAAAAGGTGTTGGACGATTTATATACAATTTTTAACAAAGATACAAGGAGGGTGATGATGGATAAGGATAAAGACATTTTAGGTCGGGTTAAGGGTTACTTTGAGCAGGCTGTGGGGAATGCTGCCTGGCAGCGGTGGCAGGCCGAAGCGCGCGAGGCCTTTGATTTTTACGACGGTGACCAATGGAGCAGCGACGAAAAAGCCAAGCTTGCCGATGTGGGACAGGCGCCTATTGTGATTAACAAGATTGCCAGCAAGGTGGACAACATTGCCGGGACGGAAGTGGCCGGACGCACGCGGATTTTATACCAAAGCCGCAGCGGTGTGGCGAATGAAGCCGAGACCGCGCGTGTGCTGAGTGATTTGGCTTTATATGTGGCGGAGCGTAATGACCAGGCTGTGGAGCTGAGTCATGTTTTCCGCGATGGGCTGGTGAGCGGGATTGGCTGGTTGGACGTGGGCGTGGAAGACAGCGACGAGGGGGCGCTTATTTTTAACCGCGCGGAAGATCCGTTCTCGGTTGTGTGGGACCCTATGAGCCGCCGCGCGGATATGAGCGATATGCGTTTTGTGTGCCGCGAGCGCTGGCTGAGTTCTCATGACATGGAAACCATGTTTGGTGAGGCCGGCATGGCGGCATTTGGCAAAGGGAAGGCCGGTGTGCCCCTTGGCGGCAGTGCGGCATGGGCCATGCGCGGTGCCGGTGGCGAGAGCATTAACTACTATGATGGTGCGCGCGAGGTGATGCGCGTGGTGGAAGTTCAGTACCTTGAGCCTACCACCGTGTGGCGGGTTCGGTTGCCCAGTGGGGCTATTCAACTTTGTACGGATAAAAAAGATGTGAAGCGTTTTACGGCTCTGCACAAAGGGGCTGAAGTGGATGATGCCAGCGAACTGATGCGCGCGCGCGTGGCTTACTTTGCGGGCGATGTTTTGCTGAGCGATGAGGCTTTGCCCTATTGGCACGGCGGATTTACGCTTATCCCCTATGTTTACAAGCGCCATAAAAAAGACGGGCGGCCTTATGGCCTTGTGCGTGCGGCGGTTCACCCTCAGCGCGAGCTGAACAAGCGCCGCAGCAAAGCCATGCACCTTTTAAATACGGCCCAAGTGATTGCGGATATAGATGCGGTGGATGACCCCAATGTGCTGGCCCGTGAAGCCGCGCGCCCTGATGGTATGATTTTGAAACGTGCCGGGAAGGATTTGCGTATTATCCGCAACACCGATTTGGCGGTGAGCCAGGTGCAGATTATGGAAAATGCGGGGCGGGATATCCAGGATGTGATGGGTGTTTTTGATGAAGCGCTGGGGCGTGAGACCAATGCGGTGAGCGGCATTGCTATCCAGCAGCGTCAGATGGCCACGAGCCTGAACCAGATGTTTGCGTTTGATGCGCTTAGACGCACGAAAAAGCGCCTTGGCGAGCAGATTCTGGCCCTGATGAAACAGCACTTTACCCATGAAATGGCTGTGCGCATTACAGACACGTTTGGCGCGGGCACCATGATTGGCCTGAACCAGCCCCTGCGCGATGACATGGGGCGCGAGGTGCTTGGCGAAGATGGCCAGTCCTTAGTGCAAAACGACCCGCGTGTGGGTGCCTTTGATGTGGTGGTGGAAGAAGTGGCGGATGTGGCCAGTGCGCGCGAGCGTGAGGCCCAGCAGCTTAAACTGCTGATTGACGCGGGTGTGCCCGTGCCGCCCGAAGTGCTTGTGGAGATGAGCGGGGTGCGGCACAAGCGCGAGATTGCGGCGCATTTGAGTAGGACAGTAGGTGAGTAGGAGAATTAAGAAAGGGCCCTCGCTTTCGCGAGGGCTTGGGCATTGTTATCAGGAGAGCAGGGCGATGGACGTGGTGTTGCCACCTTGTACGGCGTGATGGTGCCAGGCCTTCTTTTTTTCAGCATTATCTGAGTGATGGATGCTGGAGCAGAGATGGTGCCATGCCGCCAAGAGGATGGACAATGTCTCGGCATGTTGCTTTCGCCTGCCTTTGAGGGTGAGGAGGATGGCTTGCTCCAATACATCTCCTACACTTTCTGGCTGCAGCTTTCTGGTGAGCCAGCTTTCCAGATAGGCGCTGACGATTTTATCGTGGCCCTTTTCGGCTGCGCCGAGAAAGGCTGCGCTTTCTGCCGACGTGAGTATAAGGGGCAGGGGGCGGGGGATAAGGGGGACACGCATGGTGATTTCCTTGTTTAAAAATGATAAGTCTCTTTAAGTATACAATAAATAACAGAAATATCAAGAGGGAATGAGATATGAGCTTTTAAATTGAAGTTTTATCAACCATGAACTGTGAGGAGTGAAAGATGAAAGACATGTTGAAAGAAGGACGGGTGGGGAAGGCTGCTTTACCCAAAGGAAATAAATTAGAGCGCGTGATGGAGGTTTTACGCGAGATTGCCGGCAAACAGGCGGCGGCGGGGCCCCAGCCTGCGGGCAGGATGGTGCCTGCGGGGGCGCCTGCGACGGGGGGGGCGGCCATGGGGGGCGCGGCGCCCCCGGTGTTAACCGCTGAAACGATTGCTGATGATGGTGACGTTTCTGCTGAAAAAGCGGCAACCATTGCTACCACGGAGGCGGTGCTACGGCCCGCTTTGCATGTGTTCGGCATTGATTACGACGCCCTGATTAAAATGGATGGGGCCAGCCCTTATGCACAAGCTGTGGCGGCGAAGCCCGGTGTGCTGCAAGAGGTGTTATCCAGCGATAACCCTGTTTTAAGTGCCCTGAAAGTGGCCGAGGATTACAAGCCCTATGCTGAATTTGCCGCGGCTTATGGCACCGAGCCTTCTGCCATTAAGGAAAAAATTGCGGCCGAGGCTCTGGCGCATGAGGCGAAGGCAGCGGCTCCTCAACCGAAAGGCAAAGGGGTTGTGTTTTCCTCCCGGTATGCGCCGCGGCGTGAGAGTGCGGCGAGGACAGCGGGGCTTGGCTCTGTTTTTGGAAAATAGTTTTTTAATATGTGCAAGGCGAGAGAGTAGCCCCGAGGTGCGCAGAAAGCTAAGGCATTAAAAATGCCAAGCTTATCCGCCACTCGGGGTGACACGCTTGAGAGATTGAGAATGTTGTTTCTTGAAAGTACACGATTAAAGACTGTGGAAAGATAAAAATAAACGAGAGGCGTGGCCTCTTTTTTTATGAATAAATGAAAGGATACAAGCGATGCCGACGGCAACGATTGAAACCACGCACGGTGTAAGTTCCGAGCAGTGGAGTACGGAAGTTTTTGGCGAATACTTAGGCCAGAACCCGTTTTTTAACTTTATGGGCACCAGCAGCCAAAATGTGGTTCAGGTGAAAGAAGAACTGACGAAGGCGCCTGGCGATGCCATTACGCTTCAACTACGTGCGAAGCTGAGTGGTGCCGGTGTGACCGGCAGCACGGCCCTTAAAGGTGTGGAAGAGGATTTGGTTTTTTACGACCAGAAGCTCTCTGTCGATACGCTGCGTCATGCTGTGTTGTTGAAGGGTGAAATGAGCGAACAGCGTGTGGCGTTTGATTTGCGTAACCAGGCTCGGGAAGCTTTGGTTGACTGGGCCGCCGATAAAATGCGCAGTGATTTGGTGACGGCGCTGACCGATACCAGCACAGGACGTGACCGCAGCCGCTACCTTTACGGTGCGACCGATGCGAACTGGGATGCTGTGCATGCGACCGCCCTTGCCAATGTGGACGGAACTAACGACAAGCTGAGCACGGCGATGATCAGCCGTGCCAAGCGCAAAGCCCTGCTGGATGGTGGCCGCAAAGTGCGCCCCATGGTGATGAAAAACGGCAACCGTGTGGAAGAAGTTTTTGTGCTTTTTGCCCACCCTTATGCCGTGCGTGATTTGCTGGAAGACAGCAAATTTACCGATGTGAACGTGAACGCGGGTGGCATGACGCTGGCCGAAAACGTGTTTGTGCATGGCCAGCGGTATAAAGGCATGTGGGACGGGGTCATGATTTTTGAAACCGAGATGCCTGTGATTGCGGATGCCGGTGCCAGCACGATTGATGTGGCGCATAACGTTCTCTGTGGTGCTCAAGCGGCGGCTGTAGCCTGGGGCAAACGCACCAACTACAAAGAAGATGTGGATGACTACGGCCACCAGAACGGCTTTGCCATTGATGAGATTCGTGGTGTATCGAAGCTCGTTTTTGATGGGGTTGATCATGGGATTGTTAATGTTTTTTCAGCTGCAGTCGCTGACTAAATGAGTGCGTGAGTGGATAGGATAAAGGAGGCTTTTAGGCCTCCTTTTTTATATTTTGAGATTTTTTGAGAAAAGGGGAAAACGGTATGGATGTACGAATGATGGTGACCCGCATTGTTGAGCTTTCTCACCATGCCGGGAATGCGGATGTGGATTTGCAAAGCAAGGCGCTGGGATGGGTGAATGCGGCGTATCAGGAATTGATGGATGAACTGGTGCCCTACCTGCCGCAGGCATTGCAGGTGCAGGAGGAGGGCGTGTGCTCCGGCGCGGGGAAGCTTGTTTTGAGCAAGCCCGTTTATCGCCTTATACGTGTTGTTGACCGCGAGGCCGGGCGAAGTTTACGCCTGAGCAACCGCGATGATGTTCTGGTGGTTGACCCCGAAGGCACAGCCACGGGCGAACCTGTGCGCGTGTTTATTGATGCGGGGCGTGTGCAGGTTCACCCGGCGATGGCCCGCAAACTTGCGGTGCTTTATGTGCCTATGGCGGCGGATTTGCTGATGGATGATGCTGAAGCGGCTGTGTTGCTGCCACGGGTTTATCACCATGCCCTTATTTGGGGCGGACTTGTTTGGAGCGCGGTTTTTGAGCGGGGGTTTCTCTCCCAAGGAGAACAGCTTTTGTACCAGCGCCAATGGGCGGCGGCCAAGGAACAAGTGAAGCTGGGTTTGCTGGGGAATGTGGGAGAGAGTATGCGAGTGCGGCCTTATCGGTACGTTTAGAACGCCCCAAACCTGGGTAGTCTGGCGTTTTTTTTACATGAAAAGAATTAAGAAAGGAGGGTAAGGGCGATGAAAGGTGATTTACGGACGTTGATGGTGCCGTTCCCCACGGGCTTGATGAGTACGGCCCGCGCGCCTGCGGTGATGCCCGCCCGTTTTGCGGCTGAGCTTACCAATATGCTTTTGCTGGGAGATGGTGCGGGGACGAAGCGTGCCGGATTTTCTGCTTTTGGCGCTGAGCTTGCGGGCGAAGAAATAACCCGTTTGTTTGCGTACCGCTTTGCCGGCCAAGACCAACTTGTGGCGGCGGTGGCCAGCGGCAAGCTTTATGTATTGGCGGAGGGAGTATGGACGCTGCTTAAAAGCGGGCTGGCGGCGGGGCAGATATATTCTGCCACGCTTTTTGCCGGGGAGCTGGTGCTGTGCAACGGCGTTGACCCTGTGTGGCGCTGGAA
>PFND01000055.1 GCA_002791805.1 Alphaproteobacteria bacterium CG_4_10_14_0_8_um_filter_53_9
CGCTTTCCTGCGCACTTAAGCCCTCAGGTAAAACCAGGAGACCCTCTTCTACAAGTCCCGCAGCAATGCTCAATTTTTCTTGCCGTATCCCCTCCAGGCTCCCGATATGTTCCAAATGAACAGGCAACACATTCACCACCACCGCCACATGTGGACGCACCAAAGCACTCAACCGCGCCATCTCGCCCACTTGGTTCATCCCCATCTCCAAAACCGCAAATTTTGCCAACGGGTCAAGGCGGGCAAGCGTTAGCGGAACCCCCCAGAAATTATTATAACTTCCCACACTCGCAGGGGCATCCAGCAAGGCCGCCAAAAGCTCTTTCGTACCACTTTTCCCGGCACTGCCCGTAAGGCCAATAACAAGACCCTCAAAACGCGTACGGGCCGCTTCACCAAGCTTCCAAAGCCCCTCCATGTGCGTACACGGCACCACAATCTGCGGAACCGTCACACCCGCCATCTCATGGTCAACAATCACCGCCACAGTCCCTTTTTCAATGGCCATTTTCACATAGTCATGGCCATCCCCGGCACTTCCAAAGCTGCTCACAAACCCACCTCCCGGGGTGCCTTTAAGGGCAACAAACACGTCTCCCGCTACCACTGTGCGGCTATCAATAGAAACCCCCGTCACCGCCAAACCCGCATCACTCTCCGAGGGAACAGCAACCCCCAAAGCTCCGCAAATTTCACCTAAAGTCCAAAGCATATCTCAACCTTTCTTCAAAATAATAGCAAACAAATCATCTCCAACCGCTGCCCCTTTAGCCCACGCAGAAGACGCCATTTCAACCGTCATACCAAGGGGAACCAAAACATCTAAAATCTCTTGTACCGTATAATAAACCATCATCCGAGGAAGCTTCTCTCCTAGGTTATAAACAACACGCTCACCTTCTCCGGTTTTACTCAAAAGAATCAAATGCCCGCCCTCACGCAGCCATCCATGCCAGCGGGTGAGGATCTTGGGCATGTCAACACGTGGAGTATGTACCAAACTCGCAAGGCTCCACACAAGATCAACCTGCCCGCTCGGCGGCTGTTCATAGGTTAACAAATCGCCTTCAATCCACCCGCCACCACCATACCGTGCTTCTGCATCTTTAAGCAGATCGGCGCTTACATCCACACCCCACGCTTCCGCGCCACGCCGCCGCATTTCGGCAACATCGCGGCCAAAACCACACCCCATATCAATCGCCTGCTTACCTTTTATATCCGCAAAATCCAGCAGCTGAAAAACATTGCTATTACGGCCATCCAAATGGGGCATTTCTTTAGCTACAAAAGCTTTCGCCCCTTCAGGATGTTGGTAACTCTGCCGCGTTCTTTCAAACCAATCCGTCATCCCAAAATCTCCCGCACCACCACCCGATCATCAAAAGGCAATACCTCTCCTTTCACAATCTGGCCATCCTCATGCCCTTTTCCGGCCACCAGAATCACATCGTCAGGGCCGGCTGTGTCTATGGCAAACGCCATAGCTTCACGGCGGTCGCCAATTTCCCATACGCCCTCGGTGCGCCCCACGCCCGCCATCACAGCAGCCCGTATGGTGGCCGCCTCTTCAAAGCGAGGGTTATCGTCGGTCACCACCACATGGTCGGCCAGGCGGCCCGCAATCTCACCCATCAACGGACGCTTCCCGGCATCGCGGTTCCCCCCGCACCCAAAAACGCACCACAGTTTGCCCGTCGTCTGGCTGCGCAGCGCCGCCAAAGCTTTTTCCAAAGCTTCTGGTTTATGGGCATAATCTACAACCACAGCAGGGGCGGCAGCATCCCCTCCCGTCACAATCTCCATACGCCCCGCAACAGATGTCACCAAAGGCAAGGCACGCTTAAGCGTCTCCCACGGCACGCCCGATCCCACCAGAAGCCCCAACGCCATAGCAACATTCTCCGCCTGAAAATCACCTAAAAGCGGTAACCGAAGCTGCACAGGCACTGCGTCATATTTTACCACCACATCCATCCCCCACGGCCCGCTGTCTTCGACAGAGACCACAAGCTCCGCCCCCCCTGTCCCCACACTCAAAACAGAGCATCCCCGCTGCTTCAAAACACTGGCCACAGGCCATAAAGCTTCGCGTCCCATATTAACAACCCCCACACGCCCTTCAGGTAAAAGCTCGCTAAACAAACGCATTTTGGCGTTAAAATAAGCCTCCATCGTGCCATGATAATCCAAATGATCCTGGCTGAAATTCGTAAACCCTGCCGCCGTAAAACGCACGCCATCACAACGCTTCAAAGCAAGCGCATGGCTGCTCACTTCCATCACCGCATGGGTCACACCATCTTCAGCAAAGGCCTGTAAGCGCGGGTGAAGCTGGAGCGCCGTCGGGCTCGTATAACCCGTATAATCCGTCACCTTGTCATCGCGCACCACACCCAGCGTACCAAGGCTGGCACCCGTAAGCCCCGCACCACGCAAAAGCTGTTGAGCAAACCATGCCACACTTGTCTTCCCGCTCGTCCCCGTCACACCCATCATCACGTCAGGCTGCCGTGGCCATGTTTCCGCAGCATAGGAAGCCAAAACAGCTCCTACATCAGGAGCACACACAACACCCTCGCCTGCCACATCGCTCACAATATGTGAGGCTCCGCGCGCCCGTGCATCCTCAAAAACAGCCTGAGTTTTATCGGGGGCAATGCGGCTGTCCCACACCAGCACACCCCCTGTTATAAGCTGACGACTATCCTCCACCACCTGCGGGGCAGCGCGTAAAAGGATGTTTACATCGTTACTGTTCATTCCAGATAATTCCTTCAATGGTTGGGGCTACACCTTCTTCAAAAATCTCATTCTGTCCCAAAGGCAATTCTCTCTGCACGGGCTTTTCAGGCGGCACATAAACATCTTCAAACACACCGGGAACTTCGCGCTTTTTCTTTTTAATTTCATCACGCTGCCACGCAAGCAACGTATCATAATCAGGGCGCAGTCCGGCCCACACCATAAACTCTCGCATAAACGCGCCCACCGCAGGCGCTGCCGAAAGCCCACCCGTGTGGTAGCCATGCTTGGGTTCATCCAACATCACAAGCACAGCATAACGCGGGGCTTCCATAGGCACCACCCCCACAAAACTCACCAGGTTGCGGGTGGTATCATAACCCCGCCCGCTGGCTTTTTCCGCCGTTCCTGTCTTTCCACCAATATCATAGCCGGGCACTTTGCTGCGTCCCCCACTTCCTTTTTCTACCACATCGCGCATCAGGTCACGTATCTTGGCCACCACATCAGGTTTAAAAAGCTCACGCGGGGGCACAGGGCTTCCGCCCAGCAAAACACTCGGCGTGCGGTAAACACCATCAGCCAAAGCGCCCACCGCTGCCACCATATGAAGCGGCGTCACCGCAATCCCGTGCCCAAAACTAATGGTGAATGTTTGTATCCGGCCCCAGTTGGAAGGGTAAAGGACATTCCCTTTTTCAGCAATTCCCGCATCAATAGATGTCAGCATCCCCAGCTTGTCCATAAAAGCCTTTTGATGCTCAGGCCCGCTCATATCGGCAATCTTCGCCGCACCAATGTTAGAGGAATAGCGGAGAACCTCCCGTGCGGAGAGAATCGTTTTCTTCGCATGATAATCCCGAATCGTGTATTTCCCGATGCTGATAGGCGTCCGCGCATCAATCAGCGTATCGGGCGTAATATGTCCCTCATCAATCCCCTCGGCCAGCGTGAAAAGCTTAAACGTGCTCCCCATCTCATAACTCCCCAGCGTTACGCGGTTAAAGCGCTGGTTATCGGTGGCCTCACCAAAGTGGTTAGGGTCAAAATCAGGCAAACTGGTAAGGGCAATCAACTCGCCGTTGGTAATATCCATAACAATGCCCCAGCCGGCCTTGGCTTCGCTGGCATCCATCTGCTCCTGCACCGCGGTGCGTAAAATCTCTTGAGCCCGAACATCCACCGCCAGCCGAACATCTTCACCGCGCCGCAAAACCGTATTAAAGGAGCGCTCAACACCTGCCAAACCAATATTATCCACGTTCACACTTCCCAAAATATGAGAGGCAAGGCTCTTGTGCGGATAAACCCGGACATACTCATTTCTAAAGCCCAAACCAGGCACACCCAAAGCTAAAATCGCCTGTGCCTTGGCAGGGGATATCCGCCGCTTCAACCATACAAAACGCCGTTTATCATCCCTTAAAATCTTAGTAAGTTTACGAGAAGAAAGCTCAGGGAAAACCTCACGTATCTTCGCAACAGCTTCCGTCACATCCAATATTTTAGCCGGGTCAGCGTAGAGAGATCTCACCTGCAACGTCGCCGCCAGCAACACACCATTGCGGTCATAAAGGTTGCCGCGCCGCTC
>PFND01000053.1 GCA_002791805.1 Alphaproteobacteria bacterium CG_4_10_14_0_8_um_filter_53_9
AGGAATGGATCGCCGATACCTCCCGCTTCGCGTACGATGCTCTTACCTGCAACCGTCTGGGCACCCCCTCGGTCAAAAAGGGCAAAATCACGGCAGATACAGGCTGGAAAGACGCGCTGGAAACCATCCGCACACACGCCGCCACTCCCAAAGCCGCCATGCTCGTCGGGCCCTTGATGGCAGAGAGCGATCTTGCCGCCGCCGCCAGCCTCATGCAGGTCCTCGGAAGCCCCACGATTGCGGCGCTGCCGGATCATCTCCCCGCAAACCTCCCCGCATCAGCCACCCCCAATCTGGTAGAGCTGGAAAAAGCAAAAGCCATCCTCCTTATCGGCACCAACCCGCGGGAGGAAGCACCGCTGCTTAATCTTCGTCTCCGCAAGGCGAGCCTTAAAAACAAAGCCCAAATCTTCAACCTCGGCACCCCGGCAGATCTCACCTATCCGGCAGAACAACTGGGCAACGCCCCCGCCACGCTCACCAAACTGCCCAAGCCCACGCAAGATGCGCTTAAAGGGGAGGGGAGTCACATCCTCATCGGTTATGGCGCGCTTACGCGTAAGGATGCCCCCGCCATGCTGGAGGCCGCCCAGGCGCTCGCCAAAAAAACAGGGGCTAAACTCAGCATTCTTCACCCCACCACAGGGTATCTTTCCGCCCTTCACCTTGGCATCCACACGGCAGAGAGCAGCAAAATCCTCGCCCAGGCCCAAAAAGGTATTCTCACGCATCTGTTTATATACGGAGACCCCACGTCTCTTACCTCCGCCATGCTCGCCAAGGTCGCGCCCACCACCCAAATCATCTATCTGGGTACCCACAAAACCCCTCTCGCCACCGCAGCAACCATCTGCCTCCCCACCGCAGCATATACAGAAAAATCAGCCACTTACCGCAACGTAGAGGGCACCCTTCAAACCACACAACAAGCCACCCTTCCCCCCCATAACGCACGGGAAGATAAGGATATTTTCGCCAAACTGGCAGAGATTCTAACGAGCGCACCGCTCCCCGCATTCACCCCCACCCCCCAAGCTGCACCTAAAAAATCAGCCACAGAGGTCAACACAAAAGCCCCTCTCACGCCCTATCTCACGGCCCCGCTCTATCTCGCCAATCCGTTCCTCCAACAATCCCCCACCATGCACAAAATCGTGCAGGATACTGAAGGGCAGGGGGCATAACCATGAAAACTCTCTTCACCCTCAGCGCAGCACTTCTCCTCACCGCCTGCGCGCAAACAAACGTGGCCAGCCCCACACTCGCCATTGCGCCGATAGAAAAGCAGCAAATCAATGCCAAAAGCCCTTGCGTGGTCGGCGGGTGCAGCGGTCAGCTCTGCACTCATAAAAAGGATGGCCCCGCCATCTCCACATGCGAGTGGAAACAAGCTTACAGCTGCTACCAAAAAGCCGGGGTGTGCGAGGTACAAGCAAACGGCACCTGCGGGTGGAGCCAAACCCGCGCGCTGGATCTCTGTCTCACCGAAGCGAAAATCTACCGCCCATGAGCTTAGATATTGTCATTCTTCACGGCACCATGGGCAGCCCGGAAGGCAACTGGTTTCCTTGGCTAAAAAGCCAAATGGAAAAGAAGGGCCACACGGTGTATATCCCCACCTTTCCAACACCAAAAGATCAAACAGTGGAGGCATGGTTTACAGCATTGAAAGACCAAGCACCTTTGTTAGGCCATAAAACAATTCTTATTGGTCACAGCTGCGGGGCCACGTTTATTCCTCATATTCTGGAGAGTGTTAAGGAGCCTGTAAAGCAAGCCATTATGGTTAGCCCTTTTATAAAAGCGATAGGTAATGAAGAGTATGATGCACTAAACCAAACATTTTACGATCACGATTTTAACTGGTCTATTATATGTGATAACGCCTTAAATATTGATATATTTCATGGAGATAACGATCCTTATGTACCCGCAGAGCATGCACAAATGCTCTCAAAGGAGCTGTCAGCGCCGTTGCATATGATAAAAAACGGCGGCCATTTAAATACAGAAGCGGGATACGTGAAATTCCCCGAACTGCTGGAGATTATCAAAAATGCCTAACCTCATCGCCCTCCTCACCACGCCAGAGGCCATCTATCTCGCCACAACACTCCTCTATATTTTCCTGATAGCGCTCCCCGTCCTCGGCGCCATGGCCTATCTCACATGGGCGGAGAGGAAAGTTCTGGGCTGGATGCACCTGCGCCACGGCCCCATGCACGTGGGTTGGTTTGGGCTGTTGCAACCGATAGCCGATGCCGTGAAGCTGATGTTTAAAGAGCCCTTTGTGCCCGGAAACGCCAGCAAAATCGTGTTTTTACTGGCCCCCGTCATGGTGTTCGTGCCGTCACTCATTGCGTGGGCGGTCATGCCGTTTGGGCCTAATCCCTTCACGGGGGAACACATGATCCTGGCAGATATCAACCTCGGCGTGCTCTATCTCCTCGCCGTCAGCTCACTCAGCGTCTATGGCATTCTCATGGCGGGCTGGTCATCCAACAGTAAATATCCCTTCCTGGGCGCCGTGCGCAGCGGGGCCCAAATGGTCAGTTACGAAGTCTCCATGGGCCTCATCATCCTCAGCGTCATCCTGCTGGCCGGCAGCATGAACCTGAACAAAATCATCCTCGCCCAACAAACCGTCTGGTTTATTATTCCTGCATTCCCTGCCTTTGTGATGTTCGTTATCTCTATTCTGGCAGAGTGCAACCGCGCCCCGTTCGATCTCCCAGAGGCCGAGGCCGAACTCGTGGCGGGCTATAATGTGGAATATGGCTCCATGCCCTTCGCCCTCTTTTTCCTGGGCGAATATATCGCGATGATCACCATGTCCGCCTTCACCGCCATCTTGTTCCTCGGCGGCTGGCTTCCCCCGCTTGACATCATGCCGTTCACGCTCATCCCGGGCTTCATCTGGTTTATCCTCAAAATCGGGGTTATCCTGTTCATCATGCTCTGGGCACGCGCCACGCTGCCTCGGTTCAGGTACGATCAACTCATGCGCCTCGGCTGGAAAATCTTTCTCCCCGCCTCCCTCATCTGGCTCATCCTCACCGCCACCGCCGTCAAACTATTAGGTAATTTTGGAGTTTAATCATGCTCAAACAACTCAAACAATTCCTCCTGCTGGATATCGCCAAAGGCTTCTCCATCACCTTTGCCAACATGTTCCGTAAAAAGTTTACGATCATGTACCCGTTCGAGAGCACGCCCATCTCCCCCCGTTTTCGTGGAGAACACGCCCTCCGCCGTTATCCCAACGGAGAAGAACGCTGCATCGCCTGCAAACTGTGCGAGGCCGTGTGTCCCGCGCAAGCGATAACCATAGAGGCCGAACCGCGCGAAGACGGCTCACGCCGCACAACACGGTACGATATCGATATGGTCAAATGCATCTATTGCGGCCTGTGCGAGGAAGCCTGCCCCGTAGATGCCATCGTCGAAGGCCCGAACATGGATTTCGCCACAGAGGACAGAAAAACCCTCCTGTACGATAAAAACAAACTCCTCAGTAACGGAGACAAACTGGAACCCACCCTCGCAGAAAGGCTCAAGCGTGATGCTCCCTACCGTTAACCTCCTCTTCCTCGCCTTCGCCACCGCCCTCCTGCTGGGCGCATGGTCAGTTGTCCTCGCCAAAAACCCTATGCACGCGGTACTGGGGATGATCTTCACCTTCGTCAACGCCGCAGGGTTGATGATCCTGCACGGGGCAGAGTTTCTGGGCCTCCTCCTCATCATGGTCTATGTGGGCGCCATCGCGGTCATGTTTTTGTTTGTGCTGATGACGATCGACGTGGATTTCGCCGCCCTCAAAACAGGCCTCACAAAGCATCTCCCGCTCGCGGCCCTCACCACGCTCAGCCTCGGCGGCCTCCTCATCACAGCCCTTAACAAAAGCGGAGCAGAAGCTCTCCCCAACATCGCCACCACGCAGGCAGATGCGCCGGAAAATACCCTCGCCCTCGGTCAGGTTCTCTTCACACAATATGCGCTGCCGTTCCAGGCCGCGGGCCTCATCCTCCTCACGGCCATGGTGGGGGCTATCGTGCTCACCCACCGCCGCCGCCCGGGTGTGCGCCGCCAGAACATCAGCCAGCAAATCTTCCGCAAAAAGGATGAAGCCATGCTGATAACTCTGCCAAAAACAGGGCAGGG
>PFND01000085.1 GCA_002791805.1 Alphaproteobacteria bacterium CG_4_10_14_0_8_um_filter_53_9
GACGGTGGTGACCCCACTATCGGACGCGAGGGTGGCTTCCATCCCTGTACCGATCAGCGGCGCATCTGTACGCACCAAAGGCACGGCCTGACGCTGCATGTTGGACCCCATAAGCGCACGGTTAGCATCGTCGTGCTCTAAGAACGGAATCATGGCGGCGGCGACGGACACCACTTGCTTGGGCGAGACATCCATATAGGTGACTTCGGCCTTGGGCATAAGCAGCGTTTCTCCGCCTTTGCGGCAGACGACGTAATCTTCTTTCAGGTTGCCTTTGGCATCCAGCTCCGTGTTCGCCTGAGCGATCACCTCCGGGGTTTCTTCAAACGCGGCCATGTAGACCACATCATCTGTCACCTTGCCGTTGTTGACCTTACGGTACGGTGTCTCGATAAAGCCGTATTTGTTAATACGGGCGTAGGTGGCCAGGCTGTTGATAAGACCAATATTCGGCCCTTCCGGCGTTTCTACCGGGCAGATACGACCGTAGTGGGTGGTGTGCACATCGCGCACCTCGAACCCGGCACGCTCGCGACTGAGACCCCCTGGCCCGAGGGCTGAAAGGCGACGTTTGTGCGTCACTTCTGACAGAGGGTTGGTTTGATCCATAAACTGAGACAGCTGGGAGCCTGCGAAGAACTCTCTGAGCGCGGCGGCCAGCGGACGGCTGTTGACCAGATCGTTCGGCATCATGGCGCCGATCTCGGTGCTGCCCATGCGCTCTTTCACGGAGCGTTCCATACGCAGGAGACCAATACGAACCTGGTTTTCCATCAGCTCACCCACCAGACGCACACGACGGTTGGACAGGTTATCAATATCATCCACACCTTCGAGACCATCGCGAATGTTATGCAGGGCGCGCAGCGTCTCTACAAAATCTTCCTTGGTGAGGACGCGGTTTTCATCTTCCTTATTCGCTTTGGCACCAAACAAACGGGCGTTTGTTTTCATGCGGCCCACGGCGGACAGATCGAACCGATCGAAATCGAAAAACATGGTGTTGAAAAGCTTGGCACCGGCCTCGACTGTGGGAGGCTCGCCAGGGCGCATGACTTTATAGATCTCAACCAGCGCTTCTTCCGGCGTGCTGGTTTTATCCACCATGATGGTGTTACGGATGTACGGCCCGATGTTCAGGTGATCGATTTTAAGGATGTTAAACTCTTTAACTTTAAGCTCTTGCAAGGCTTCCAGCACGTCTTCCGTGATTTCTTCCCCGGCTTCGAACTTCACTTCTCCGCTCTCGTTATCCACAATATCGTGTGCCAGATAGCGGCCGAACATATCCTCGGCGCTTTGTTTGACCCACTTGACGCCCTCTTCGGTTGCCTTGCGGATGGTACGACGGGTGGGCTTTTTGCTCATCTCCGCAATAACCTTGCCGGTATCGGCATCCACGAGATCGGATGTCAGCTTAACGCCTTCGTAGAACAAGGGCTCAAACTGCAGGGCGTAAGCCTCTGTATTTTCTTGTGTTTCGGCAGCTTCGTCTTTTTCTGCCTTGGTGGCTTTTTTACCTGTTGGCTTTTTGACAAGCTTTGAGGCCTTTACGTTTACCTTGACCTTAAGAGTATCGTAGTAGGTATCCAAAATTTCTGACGTGGACATGCCGAGTGCGCGCAGGATGACTGTGGCGGGCAGTTTACGCTTACGATCGATACGAACGTGCATGTTATCTTTGTGATCAAACTCAAAATCTAACCAGCTGCCGCGGAACGGAATGATACGTGCGCTGAACAGAAGCTTACCGGAGCTGTGCGTTGCGCCATCATCGTGACTGAAGAACACGCCCGGGGAGCGTTGCATTTGGCTAACCACCACACGCTCGGTTCCGTTTACCACAAAGGTGCCGGAGCCTGTCATGAGGGGCATATCTGCCAGGTAGACTTCCTGCTCTTTAATATCTTTAACACTACGGGCGCCTGTTGCGTGGTCCACATCCCACACGGTGAGGCGAAGGGTAACGCGGCAGGGTGCGGAGAACGTAAGATCCCTCGTGCGGCACTCTTCAATATCGTACTTCGGCGTCTCCAGCTTGAAGCCTACGTAATCCAGCTGGGCGATGCCCGCCGTATCCTGCATGGGGAACACACTGTTGAGCGCGCCATCCAGCGTGAAGAACGTTTCTTTGCTTTCGCGCTCTTCCTTCAGGAATAAATTGTAGGAGTTTGCCTGCATTTCCAGCAGGTTGGGGATGGCGGCAGGGCTTGTGAGCTTACCAAAATTTTTACGGAGACGACGACGTTCGGTAAAGGAGAGTGACATGTGGGGATTCCCTCTTTGATTTAAGTGTTTGTTTTAGCTCGCTTAAAACCGAACCAAAGAGACATGGGGAATACCCCCACGCGCCACGCTGAAAACCGTGACGAATAGGGGTGTATATACGCGTGGGGAGGGTGTGTCAACACTCTGTTTCATAAGACATCATCTATGCGAAAAGGGCGCTTACGCGCCCTTTCCGTTTTCTTTCGCGAACCTTCACCTTTCGGCGAGGATTTTGGCCATTGCGATAAATGTGGCCGACGTTTCCTCCATTTCGGAGATTTTCACCTCGGGCGTGGGCGTGGAGGCCATGATGGCCCGCAGCGCCAGCACACGATTTTCGGCTGCCTTGGCATCTCCTGCCAAAATGCCAAAAAGCTCTCCCCGTGCCAAGGCTTTCGCCTTGGCCAGTTCCGCCGTGGCGTCTTCCAGTGCGGCGGGAGCCAAAGCTTGCGCCGCGGCAAGTTTTGCATTGCCTTCCCTGAGCTTCAGGGCTTCCGTCTTCAGGCGAAAGCCTTCCTTTTGAAGTTTTGCGGCCAGCGCCTTATCGGTGCTGGCGGCGGCATTTTCTGCCGCCAGCGCTTCAAGCCGCGCAACTTCGGCCTGGGCCTGCACAGCGTTGTTCTCGGCCTGCTCGAGGGCAGCCTCCATGCAGGCGGCATAGTCTTCAAATACCCTGTGCGGCTTGCCCATGACAGGCAAATCGCACGGCGAATCGAAGGGAATCAGCCACCCGCTGGAGGTGCGGTTGTCGGTGACACTTTCTGCCATGGCGGGTGCCATGGTGGCGAGGGTTGCGGCGGCGGCGATGATGATGATCTTGCGCATGGAGAGTCTCCTTTGTTCACCCTAAGCTCTGTAGCGGGTGGCGCGGTGACAGGGGGAGCCTCCCCTGGAAAACGTAACACGGCTGAGAGATGCAGCCTTGTTGATTTGGGTATGGGGAAATTTGGTTTGAGATACAAGCACTTCTATCAAAAAAACGAGGCCTGAGCCTCGTTCTTTTTAGATAAAGACGACCTACTTGAGCTCGACTTTGGCGCCAGCGGCTTCGAGTTTTTTCTTGAACTCTTCGGCATCTTTGGCGGGCACGCTGTCTTTGACAAGAACAGGAGCGCCTTCGGCCATATCTTTGGCTTCTTTGAGGCCAAGACCGGTGATCTCGCGCAGGGCTTTGATCACTTCGATTTTCTTATCGCCACAGGCGGCAAGGTGAAGGGCGAATTCGGTCTTCGCTTCTTCGGCCGGGCCAGCGGCAGCAGCGGCAGCTACGGGAGCTGCGGCGGACACGCCCCATTTTTCTTCCAGCATTTTGCTGAGGTCAGCGGCTTCCATTACGGTGAGCTTGCTGAGGGTTTCGACGATTTGATTGAGATCCGTCATAGTTTTATCCTTTATGTTACTTGATTAAGCTTGGGTTTGCTCGGGAGCGGCTTCGGGCGCTGCAGCTTCGGCCACGGGGGCTTCTGCTTCGGCGGCAGGCGCTTCGAGTTCAGCTTCGGCGGCGGGCGCTTCGGCTGTTTCGATAACACCATCCTTATCGGCGTAAGCCTTGGTGACGCGAGCAAGCTGGGCACCAGGTGCTTGAAGCAACCCGACCAGTGTCCCACGAAGTTCATCCAGGCTTGGCAGACGGCTGAGAGATTTAACCTCATCCGCGCTCAGCACTTTATCGTCCATTTGACCACCGAGTACGATCAGCTTGTCGTTTTTATCCGCAAACTGCTGCACGATTTTGGTGGCGGCCAAGGCATCCTGACCATAAGCCATAACCGTGGGACCTGTGAGCAGATCGTTCAGACCTTCAAATGAAGTGCCTTTGAACGCCAGCTTGGCCAAACGGTTTTTGCTTACTTGCAAGCGCGTGCTCGCACCAGAAACTGCACGACGAAGTTCCGTCATCTGCTTGACTGTAAGACCACGATAGTGGGCCACAACCATGGCAGAGGCGCCGGAAAGCTCCTTGTTCAGCTCTTGCACGAAGGCTTGCTTTTGGGTTCTATCCATGTGCAATCCTTTTTTTATGGGTTGACGTTGGCCCCCCTGCCCTTTGCAGGAAAACCATCACCTTTTTAGGTTTGAAAAACAGGCTTGCCCTAAACGGGTTCACTTTGTTTCCCTCGACCAGCTTTGCGTTTTTAAGCCCCGTGCTTTGAAATCACACGTCGCATGGGCGCTGGTTGTCTTTGGGTGATGGCTTCATTTACCCTTTGAGCTTTATGCTGTCAACTAAAAAAGCCCCGTATATACTGGGGCTTTTTTTAAGCGAAGTGCTGCTTATTCGGCAGATTTACGCTCTTGCCATTTGATTTTGGCATCTTCCCGCTTTTCTTTCATTTCGCCCCATTTTTCTTTCTTATCGGCTTTCCACTCTTTCCGTTTTTCCATGTTTTTTTCGTGCATGGCCTTGCCTTCTTCACGGCATTTTTTCTGCTCGGCACGCATCGCATCTGTACTGCTGGCGCCTTGGACTTTCGCGTAGCAATCTGCCATGTGGGCATCCATTTTGGCGCGTTGAGCGTCTCTTTTCTCCATCATTTTATCATGGCGCTCGGCGTGTTGGGCTTTCGCTTGTTCCAGTGTCATTTGGGGGGCACGTTCACCACCACCGTTTTTCATGGCGAAGGCCGGCATGGCCACGAGAACGGCCAGGGCGGTAAGACCTGCTAGATTACGAATGTTCATCAAAATCACTCCTTTTGTGTTGTTTTTGGCATGGTTTGGAACCCCCTGCCTGATGAGTATAACGGGATGAACCGAGATTACCACTCGCTTGAGGGAAGATTTTCATCTACCTCGTAATAATTAAGGGTGGGGGCCATGGTTTCTGACGTGGTTTCGCTCGCTTTGCGTACCTGGGCGTAAGAGCTGTCTCCGCCCATGACGGCTTTGCCGATCTGTTCCTTGGCGTCTCCAAAATTGCCGGCGGCGGTGGGTTGCCCCCACTTATCTTTATACTTGGCCCCGACGGCGGCTTTATCGGCCGCGGTGGTGGCAGTGGAAAGCTCCTCGTTATACCTCAGGTGTAAAATCGCGTCGCGTTCCTTCAGGACGCTTTCCAAATCTCCTGCATGGAGGGGGGGGGTGAGGAAGATAAGAAGAAGGGCAAATATTTTGTTCATGCCCCCAGTATGGCACAAAAAAAGCCGCCTGCAAGCGGCGGCTTTTTTGCCTTACCAGCCTTAGGCTGCGGCCATGACTTTAGCTTTTTCGATGGCTTCATCGATACTGCCGACCATGTAGAACGCATTTTCCGGTAGGGCATCGTGCTTGCCGTCCAGAATCTCGGCAAAGCTGCGTACGGTATCTGCCAGTTTTACATATTTACCGGGCATCCCTGTGAACTGCTCGGCCACGTGGAAGGGTTGGCTCAGGAATTTCTCCAACCGGCGGGCGCGGTGCACGATTTGCTTATCTTCCTCGCTCAGCTCGTCCATCCCCAAAATAGCAATGATATCTTGGAGGGCTTTATAGCGTTGGAGCGTTGTTTGCACTTGTGTGGCCACGCGGTAGTGCTCTTCGCCGATCACCATCGGATCCAGCATGCGGGACGTGCTATCCAGCGGATCTACCGCGGGATAAATCCCTTTTTCGGAAATGGAGCGGTTAAGCACGGTTGTGGCATCCAAGTGCGCAAAGGTGGTGGCGGGAGCCGGATCGGTCATATCATCCGCCGGCACATACACGGCTTGCACAGAGGTAATAGAACCTTTATTGGTGCTAGTAATCCGCTCTTGCATGTTCCCCATATCTGTCGCCAGTGTGGGCTGATACCCCACGGCGGAAGGAATGCGGCCGAGAAGGGCGGAAAGCTCGCTCCCCGCTTGGGTAAAGCGGAAAATGTTATCCACGAAAAACAGCACATCCTGACCTTCTTCATCGCGGAAATACTCTGCCGCGGTGAGGCCTGAAAGGGCCACACGGGCACGGGCTCCGGGAGGTTCGTTCATTTGGCCATACACCAAAGTGGCTTTGGATTTTTTGGCATCGCCCGGGACGATAACGCCTGATTCAATCATCTCGTGGTACAGATCGTTCCCTTCGCGGGTGCGCTCTCCCACACCGGCAAACACGGAATACCCACCGTGGCCTTTGGCGATGTTGTTGATAAGCTCCATAATAAGCACCGTTTTACCCACACCGGCACCCCCGAAGAGACCGATTTTACCGCCTTTGGCGTAAGGCTCCAGCAGGTCGATCACCTTGATGCCTGTCTCCAGAATGGCGGCGGCGGTGGACTGATCTTCAAAACTGGGGGCGGGACGGTGGATGGGCCACAAGTGCTTTTTATCCATCGGGCCTTGTTCATCAATCGGCTCGCCGACGACGTTCATGATGCGGCCGAGGTTGGCGGGGCCTACCGGTACGAGGATGGGATTGCCTGTATCTGTGACGGCCTGGCCGCGTGTGAGGCCATCTGTGCTATCCATGGCGATGGTGCGGACGGTGTTTTCTCCCAGATGCTGAGCAACCTCCAGCACGATGGGGGTGCCCTTGCCGCGGCTGATTTCCAGCGCGTTCAAAATTTCCGGCAGATCGCCGTTATCAAAACGTACATCTACCACCGGGCCGATGATACTGACGATTTCTCCGCTGTTTGCTTGGGCTTTAGGCATAATGGCTCCTTTTTCCTCTTTGACTTAAACTTTGGCTTTATTTGGCGGATTTTGCTGGTGAGGTCAAGTGTTTTAGCATAGCATCCGCCCATGATTGGTGTTTTTGACAGCGGGCACGGCGGGCTTACGGTTTTTAGTGAGCTGACGCGGCGATTTGGGCGTTATGACTGGATGTATTATGGTGACCACGGCCATGCGCCCTATGGTGGCCGCAGCGGTGACGAGATTGTTGCCCTGACCCAGGATGCCTGCGCCAAACTTTTTATGAGCGGCTGCAAGCTGGTGATTTTGGCCTGCAACACCGCCACCGCCGCGGCCGGGCGAACCCTGCAACAAGAGTGGTTGCCCGAAGTAAACAAAGGCCGTGCGGGCCACAAGATTTTAGGTATTATTGCCCCCACAGTGGAGGCGGTGACCCAGACGCCATGGAGTATTAAAACCCCCGTTTTCCCCCAGAAATACAATGATGATACGATTGCGCTTTTTGCCACCAAAGTGACCGTGGAAAGTGGCGTTTATGAAACCGAGATTGCCAAACGCTGCCCGCGCGTGCGCCTTGTGGGCCAAGCCTGCCCTGCTTTGGTGCCCCTGATTGAGCGCGGCGCCCCCAAAGACGAGCTGCGGGCGGCGGTGGCGGCTTACGTTGCCGAGATGATGGATAAAACCCCTGTGATGCCTGAGTGGGCCATTTTGGGCTGCACCCATTACCCCCACGTGCAGGATTTGTTTGCCGAGGCCCTGCCCCCGCGTGTGCGTATTTTAAGCCAGCCCAGAGTGGTGGCCGATGCTTTGGAAGATTATTTGGAGCGCCATGCAAGCCTTGTGGGGCCACGGCATGGCCTTATCCAATACTTTACCAGCGGCGACCCTGCCGAGGTGGCCCGTGTGGCGGCGAGTATGGGATGTGATGTACGGTGGGGACGGCTTTAGATAAGAGAGTGAGCGTCAGATCATCGCGCGAAAAAAGAGGCTTTGCCTCTTTTTTTAGTTTACGTTGGTTTACTCTGGCTTTTTGTGGGGGACGCTGGCGAGGAGGCGGGAGACATACTCCAAATCTTCCTGTCCGCCTGCGTTACGCGCTGTGTAGGCCAGCGCGTTCACAATCATCATATAGGCGCGATAACGGGTTTCTCCGCGCATATCCATCTCGGCAATGAAGCAGTTAAACAGCTTGAGCATTTTGCGGTTATAGGCCTGGGTGGGGTTTTCACTCTTCCAAAACATGATGGTGCCCCTTTATCTTTTTACGCTTAGATGGCTTCGGCGCCGGCGATGATCTCAATCAGCTCGGTGGTGATGGCGGCCTGGCGGGAGCGGTTATAGGTTACCGTCAGCTTGTCAATCATCTCCCCTGCGTTGCGCGTGGCATTATCCATGGCGGACATACGGGCGGCATGCTCGGAGGCTTGCGTCTCCAGCAGGGCGGTGAAAACCTGCATGTTGAGGTTGAGCGGCAAAAGTTGTGTGAGGACAGCCTCGGCACTGGGTTCGTACTCGGTTGAGCTTGGGGAGGCCGAAGCCTCTGAGCTTTGGGCAAAGGGAATAAGCTGGTGGGCTTTGGGCGACTGGGTGAGCATGGAGACACACTCCGCAAACAACAGGTGCACTTCATCGACCGTGCCGTCTTCAAACTGCTCTTTGGCAAAGGCGGCGATTGTTTGGGCGTGCGCGAACTCTACCACGCGGCCCATCTCTGTAAACGTGTGGATGGTTTCGGCCGTTGTTTTGTTTTTAAAGGCATCCCGCATTTTACGCCCCACGGCGACCAGCTTGACACCCCTGCCCTGCGCTTTGTGCCCCGCAATCATTTTTTCTGCCTGCTTGATCAGGTTTGTGTTGAGGCCACCGCACAGGCCTCTATCTGTACCCACGAGGACCAGCAGCACGTTTTTAACCTTGGGACGGCCTGACATGAGCGGAGAGGCACTACTGCCTGTGGCGGCGCCTGTCATGACCTCTGCCAGTTTGGCAGCGTACGGACGGGCGCCCTCGACTGCGGTGCGGGCTTTACGCACTTTGGCAGCGGCCACCATCTTCATGGTTTTGGTGATTTGACGCGTGTTTTTAACGCTTTTAATACGGGCGCGGAGGGCTTTGAGACTTGGCATGGCGTGTTTTTAGCTTGTACGGGCTTACTTGGCAAGACCTTTTACGCCCGCGAAACCTGCTTGCTCAGCAGCTCTGTCGCTTGACCTAAAATATCGTTTTGCTCGCGGGCGGCTGTCATGCGCTCTCCGATGTGGTGTATGGCCTCTGTAAACCGGCCGACGGCGATGTTCATCTGCTCCATAGAACTGGTTTGCTGATTGGTGGCACTGCTGATCTCTGACGTTTGACTATCAATATCCCGCATGGCGCGGCCTACCTCTTCCAGCTGTGCGGCGAGCTGTGCGACCTGATCGGTCAGCGCTTTGCTGGACTCGGCAATTTTACCGGTAGAGCTGGTGGTGTGCTGGGCAAGTTTACGCACCTCATCTGCCACCACGGCAAAGCCACGCCCTGCATCTCCCGCCCGTGCGGCCTCGATGGCCGCGTTGAGCGCGAGAAGGTTCGTTTGCTCTGAGATACTTTCTATCACCCCCAATACTTCGGTAATGCTGCTGACACGATCGGTCAGCTTGAGCATGGTCTCGCCTGCTGTGTTGACCATGGCTTGCACGGCCTCTGTTCCGCCTGCCGTGTTATTTGCATTTTCTGAAATGTGACTGGTGGTTTTTGTAAGCTCCTCCATGGAAACGGCGACTTCATGAATGGTGCTTGTCTCGTTGTTGACGGCATCGGCAACCTCGGTGATTTGGAGATTCACCTCCTTGAATGATCCGCTTACCTGACGAACGGCGACGACAATTTCCACCATGTGGCCCATGAGCTTTTTGTAAATATTCAAGCTACAAAAGATGGCGACAAGAGATAACACCGTTATCATCCCGAGAGCAAACATGATGCTTGTTTCCATATGCTCTTTATCGTCATGGATTCTTTTCTTTATGATGACTTCTACCTGCCGCACCGTATCAATCATCTTGTCTTCCAGACCCTCTGACCCGTTGATGATTTTAAATGAGGCCTCTTTATTGTTCTGTTCTGCGTACTTCATCACCTTTTTTACGCTTTGCTGAAACAGGATTTGATCTGCTTGCAAGGCTTCCAGGAGCGTTTTCATCTCTCCTTCAACCTCCAGTGCAGACAGTTTTTTCAACTCTTCATGAAGTTGAGAAAGGGTACTTTTGATATGACCCTCCTGCTCCTTTACACCCTCTGGCGTTGTGGCAAGCAGCTGATGCGCCATCTCTCTGCTTGTAAAGCCTGTAAATGCGACAACATGCTGGAGTGTGTTGAGCATCTCTGTGTCTTTCTCCAGCTTGATGACATCCCTTTCCAGATAGAGAAAGATGCTGCCGCTGACGATACCGACCAGCAACATAAATACATTGGCCAAGGCTAAACCCATAATGAGCAAGGTGCGGAAATTAAATTTGAGACGCATTTTTATTATCTTTTTTTGTTCTACCTTATGGCGAATATTCTTTTTATTTTTACTACCTATTGTAGAAAATAAAAAGCCGCAGCAAAGGCTGCGGCTTTTTATAAAAAACGACGTGCGTTATTTTTTGGCTTTTTTGGGTGCGGCTTTTTTAGGAGCTTCTGATGCTTTAACCGCAGGATTTTGGCGGGCTTTGAGCGTCGCATCTTCCGGGTTGAAGGAGGCTTTTGCACTCTCGATCATCTTCACCAGCTCGGCTTCTGTTTTCTCATCCAGTGTGCCTTTTTCGTCGATGGTTCCCAGAAGTTTGTCATACGAACTATTGGCGATCTCTAACAAGTGAGCCTCGAACAGGGGCACATGCTTGGGTTCGATATCATCCAGCATGCCTTTGGTCCCTGCGTAGACGCCGACAATTTGTTCGGACACGCGGAGGGGCTGGTACTGCTTTTGCTTGAGAAGCTCTGTCAGGCGCTCTCCACGAGAGAGGAGTTTGCGGGTGCTGGCATCCAGATCTGACGCGAACTGGGAGAAGGCTGCCATCTCGCGGTATTGAGCGAGATCCAGACGCATGGTACCGGCCAGTTTTTTCATGGCTTTGGTTTGGGCTGAGCCCCCCACGCGAGATACCGACAGACCTACGTTAATGGCGGGACGCACACCAGCGTAGAACAGATCGGACTCCAAGAAAATCTGACCATCTGTAATGGAGATGACGTTGGTAGGAATATAGGCCGAGACATCGCCTGCCTGTGTTTCAATAATCGGGAGGGCTGTGAGGGAGCCACCGCCCAGTTCATCGGACAGTTTCGCCGCGCGCTCCAGCAGGCGGGAGTGAAGATAGAACACATCTCCCGGGTAAGCTTCGCGGCCTGGAGGACGGCGCAGCAACAGAGACATTTGGCGGTAGGCTACGGCTTGCTTGGACAAATCATCATACACAATAAGGGCGTGCATGCCGTTATCGCGGAAGAACTCGGCCATGGCGCACCCTGCATAAGGTGCCAGGAACTGCATGGGAGCAGCATCTGACGCGGTGGCCGCGACCACAATCGTATATTCCAGCGCGCCTTTTTGACGCAGTTTTTCCACCACTTGGGCGACGGTGGAGCGTTTTTGGCCAATGGCGACATAGACACAAAACACGGGCTTATCGGTTTTGTGGGTGTTCTTCTGGTTAATAATCGCATCGATGGCCACGGCGGTTTTACCTGTTTGGCGATCTCCGATAATCAGCTCGCGCTGGCCACGGCCGATGGGCACAAGAGCATCGATGGCTTTGAGGCCTGTTTGCAGGGGCTCGTGCACGGATTTGCGCCCGATGATACCGGGGGCAATGACTTCTACTTTAGAGGTGGTTTTGGTTTTGAGGGCGCCGAGACCATCGATAGGGTTACCCAGCGCATCCACTACGCGGCCGAGAAGCTCTTTACCTGTGGGGACGGACACAATTTCTTCTGTCCGCTTGACGAGATCGCCTTCTTTTACACCGCGATCGTCTCCGAAAATAACGCAACCGACGCTATCTTCTTCCAAGTTGAGGGCCATACCTGCGATGTTGCCGGGGAACATGACCAGTTCTCCCGCTTGAACGCCCTCCAGGCCGTGAATACGGGCCACACCATCGCCCACGGACAGCACCTGACCTGCGGATTCGGCTTTGCTCTCCGTACTAAAGGCAGCGATTTGCTGCTGGAGGATTTTGGTCACTTCGCTGGCGCGTAGATCGGTCATGGGGGTTTTCTCCTTTACTCTTTAACTTATTAAAACATGGGTTTTTGGTGGGCGGACAATGTGCTGCGCAGGCGCTGCTTGAGGGCTTCCAGACCCCCGGACACCGACGCATCCCACACTTTACCTTGATAAAACGCGCGAAACCCGCCAATGAGCCTGGGGCGCAGGGTTTGGGTGAGCGTGACGTCTCTGGCGCTTGTGGCGGCTTTGATTTGCATTTTGATTTGTAGAACCTGAGACTCGGTCAGC
The DNA here is from genome assembly GCA_002791805.1 of Alphaproteobacteria bacterium CG_4_10_14_0_8_um_filter_53_9. Lineage (GTDB taxonomy): Bacteria > Pseudomonadota > Alphaproteobacteria > UBA2136 > UBA6156 > UM-FILTER-53-9. The sequence continues at coordinate 12,349 of PFND01000085.1, forward strand.
GGGGTGGCGGTTTCTACCTCCACCGGCACGATACCTGCCCCCGCAGCAGTTTGTGCGGTAAAATCTGTCAAAATTTCCGGCAGGAGGTTCAGCCGGCCTTTTTGGGTGAGGAGACCCAACGTGCCTTCTAGCAAGGCATGAGGCTTGAGGGTTTTAACGACCATTTGCACAAGCTTGATGCGCTGTGTGCGACCCAAGGTGGGTGACGTGACAGCCTCCAGCGCGCTATCTTTTAAAGCGGCGAGAAGCGTGTGAGCTTGATTTTCCAGCAATTGCGTTGCCTTTACGTCCTCGGCCGCGAGGAACAGGGCGGTGGCATAACGATGGGCGGCAGGTGATATGTGCATATGCGCGGTTTTTGGCATGGGCGGGGGGTTTTGTCAACACAGTTGATACGGCTATGGGGGGTTGTTTTTGGGATTTTTATTCTCTAGATAGGAGGCATGATAACGCCATAACCACGAGGAGGTTAAGATGGCAGATTTTAAACAGGGGGAGACCTCTGACAACCCGCAAGCGGCGCGGGACAGGAAGATTGCGGAGGTGCTGCGCATGCTGTCTCGTGAAGTGCCCCCTGCCCTGCCCGTTTCCTCTGACGAGGGCAAGCCCGTCCAAAATTCATGGGCTGAGCCTTACCACGAAGTTTGAACGACAACGCCGCCCGAGGTAAACTTCGGGCGGCGTTTTTTATGATTAAGACTATGCGCTGAGGGCGATGAGTTCATCCAGCAGCCGGACGACGTGAATAGAGGCTTCCTCCAGCTGGCCGCGATACTGGGTGATATCGGCTTGAGGATCTCTCTGGCGGGCCTCCGCCGCACCACGCGCAGCACCGTGAACCTGCTTATGGTATTCCTCCAGCTTTTGAAAAGCTTCGGCTGCTCCAAAAGTTTTCTGGCCTTCTGCATAATACCACTTACCGAGGCGACACAGAGTATGATCCCCTGCATCTGCCGGCTTGAGAAAAATTCGCCCCTGTTCAAAATCAATCAACTTCTTCTTCCACATCAAATGATCGGCCTTGGCGAGGTGCAAAACTTTGCCGGGAATTTTTTCCTCTGCCAGCAGGGCACGTTGAGCCTCCACATCCTTCACCAAGCCATCAAATACGGCTACAATCGTCTCTGCCGCTCCTTGGTTATCGTTGGAGAGAGATAAAACTTCGTTCGTGGCTTCTGCCAGCTGCTCGGACGCCGCTGTTTGCTCTTTGGTTGCATTGACAATTTCTCCCATAGAGGTGGTTGCGTTTTGCATGGCTTCGTTAACTTTAGAAATCGTCTCTGTCCCCTCGGATACGGCATGATCTGACCCTGCCATGCTACTGACAAGACCATTGATTGTGTTGCGCGTGGCTTGAATTGTCTCTGAAATGCTGGTGGTCGCTTTGCGAGTTTGCGTTGCCAGCTTACGGACTTCATCGGCCACGACAGCAAAACCACGGCCTGCCTCGCCTGCACGGGCTGCCTCAATCGCCGCATTAAGGGCGAGAAGGTTGGTTTGATCTGCAATAGACACAATCAGATCGATCACCTCGTTGATTTTAGCGGATGATTCCTGAAGCTCTTCTACCTGTTGGCGCATATCCTCCATAGAAATACGGGCGTCACTCATGACTTTTACCGCCCGATTTGAGGTAACTGTAGCTTCTTCCAGCTCTCTGGAGGCGCTTTGCGCATTCTCTGCAATCACTTTTGCGGTAAAGCTCATCTCTTCTACTGCGGCGGCAGTTGAAGATGACAGATCGGCCATGCGGCCTGCAATGGCCATGACCTTGCCGCCTGCCACATTACTTTCTACGGAAGCGTGGGCGATTTTGACAATTCCTACCAGTAGCTGATGAAAAATGGATTTTTCAGCAACTGCGGATTTATCTCTTTGATGGGGGGATTTTGAACCAAATTTAAACATGATTTTTTCTTTTTTTATGTTGCTTTACATATATTCCTACTCCCTTTCCTAAACAAGAGAAAAGCCGCCTTTTTAAGCGGCTTTTCTTTTTAAGTATCCTTGCGCTTTTACTTATAGGGTTTGGGTTCTGTCCCTGAATAATCATAAAAACCACGGCCTGTTTTTTTGCCCAGCCAGCCTGCATCCACAAACTTGACGAGAAGAGGACAGGGGCGGTACTTGCTGTCTCCCAGCTCTGCATGCAGCACCCGCATGATGGCTACACAGGTATCCAGACCAATAAAATCGGCCAGCGTGAGCGGCCCCATGGGGTGGCCTGCACCCAGCTTCATTGCGGTATCCAGACTTTTGACATCTGCCACGCCATCTTGCAGGGCATAGGCGGCCTCGTTAAGCATGGGGAGCAGAAGGCGGTTGACGATAAAGCCGGGGACATCCTCTGACGTGGCGACGGTTTTACCCATTTTATGGGCGACTTCCAGCGTTCGCTCGTATGTTTCCTCTGACGTGGCGAGGCCTTTGATGATTTCTACCAGTGCCATCATGGGAACAGGATTCATGAAGTGGAGACCGATAAATTTCTCCGGCCGGGAGGTGACGGCGGCGAGGCGCGTGATGCTGATGGATGAGGTGTTAGAGGCAAACAGAGCCTTTTTATTAACAATGCCATCCAGCTCTTTAAAAATCTTCTTCTTGACCTCTTCGTTCTCGGTCGCGGCTTCTATCACCAGATGACAGGCTTTGACATCTTCCATGCGGGTACCCGTGTTCAGGCGTTTTTCTGCCGCTTTTCTGTCTGTATCCGACAACATGCCTTTAGATTGCTGTCTATCCATATTTTTGGCGATGACGGCGAGGGCTTTGTCCAACGCCTCCTGCTTAACATCCACCATGGTGACCTTAAACCCGTTTTGTGCGGCAACGTGGGCAATTCCGTTACCCATTTGGCCCGCGCCGATGATACCGATGTGCGTGATGTTGCTCATATTTCTTTAAACTTTCTTGTTGTTTTTTGCTGGGGGGATTGTGCATGAGGGTGGGGTTGTCGTATAGGGGGGTATGAAAAAAACTTTGCCCATTCTGATTTATCCGCACCCGATTTTGCGTAAAAAGGCGGTGCCTGTTGACCCGATTACCCCAGAAATCCTTGGTTATTTAGACAGCATGGTGACCACCATGACTGAGGGCCAAGGTGTCGGTTTAGCCGCCAACCAAGTGGGACTTTTGCACCGTATTACCGTGCTCGATTTTGATATTTTGTATGATTATATGGAACGCTACGGCGAAAATACGGAGGGATTACCCCGCGGTATTCTCAAAATCATCAACCCGACCGTGCGTGATATAAGCCCTGACATGTACACCCACAAAGGGGAAGGGTGCATGAGTATCCCTGATGTTTATACGGAAGTAGAGCGGCCTTTTTCTATCACCCTTGATTACACGGATGAAACCGGCAAGGCTCAATCTTATCGCTTGCATCAGCTGGCTGCAGCGGCTGTTTTACACGAGATTGACCACTTGGATGGCGTTCTCTTTCTTGATCACCTCTCTAAGCTTAAAGCGAATATGATAGAGAAAAAATACAAAAAAGCCCGTGCGTATTTTGTTAAATACCCACGTTATGGCATTTTAACTCAGGAGCAAGGAGAAGTTGCCCCCAACCTGGACGGCTGGAAAGATTAGCTTATGAGTTTACGCGTGATTTTCATGGGATCTCCCGCGTTTGCCGTGCCGAGCTTACGCGCCCTGCATGCTGCAGGGCATGAGATTACCGCGGTTTACACTCAGCCTCCGCGCCCCAAAGGCCGTGGCCAACAGGTGCAACCTACAGATGTTCAGCTTGCTGCCGAAAACCTTGGCCTTGGCGACCGTGTGCGCTGCCCTGCCCGCTTGCGCGATGAGGCTCTCGATGAACTTTTAGCGACACCTTGTGATGTGATTTGTGTTGTGGCGTATGGGCTTTTACTGCCTAAAGCTTTAGTGGACTCTCGCGTGTGCCTTAATGTTCACCCCAGTGCTTTGCCCCGCTGGCGGGGAGCGGCTCCGTTACAATGGACATTACTTTCTGGCGACAAGACAAGCGAACTATGCGTGATGCGTTTGGATGAAGGCATGGATACGGGGCCTGTTTATTGCCGTATTCCCCTGACTGTTGAAGAAAATGACACATACGGCCAGCTGCATGACCGTGCCGCGGCCATGGGAGCCAGCGCCCTTGTGGATGTTGTGGCCCGTTTGAGCGAGCTTACGCCTCTTCCTCAAAACAGCGAAGGCGCCACCCACGCGCGCAAGCTGACAAAAGACGACGCGCGCCTTGATTTATCACGCTCTGCACTTGAAATTCATAATACTATACGAGCGCTTACGCCCTCCCCTCATGCCTTTTTAGAACATGAGGGCGTGCGAATTAAAGTGCGGGGAAGCCGCTTGGGTGAGGGACGTATTGAGAGGTTTGTGGGGGCTTCTCTTTCGTGTTCTGACGATGAGGTGTGGGTGGCCGAAGCCTTGCGCCCCGGTGAAGGCTGGCGGGATGCGGCGGAGGTTTTAGGCTAAGTGGATACGCCTCGGTTACGGCTGGTTGTGGCCTATGATGGGGGGCCTTTTTGCGGCTGGCAGCGCCAGACAGAACATGGCCTTGTGCGCCCCACGATAGAAGGTGCCTTGCTGAACGCTTTGGTGTCTCTTCATAATGGTGAAAAAACGGCAGAAGACTTTGATATTCAGGTCGCGGGGCGTACGGATGCCGGTGTGCACTCTTTAGGGCAAACTTGCCATGTGGACGGCTGCGCGCTGCGCGATAATGTCAAATATCTCGATGGACTCAACCATTATTTACCGCCGACGATTC
>PFND01000076.1 GCA_002791805.1 Alphaproteobacteria bacterium CG_4_10_14_0_8_um_filter_53_9
GTCTGGATGTTTCTCATCTGCGTGCTCTATGCCATAGGCTACGTGGCGTATTATCCCGCCTTCCCCACCATCCATAAAACCGTTTCAGGGTGGACCTCTCTCGGCCAGCTGAAAGAGCGCACCACAAAAGCCAAAGAAGGCCAACAACAGTTTGAAACTCAAATTCAGGCACAGGATATCGGGAGCATCGAGCAAAACCCGCAGCTTCGCACCTACGCCGTCGCCGCAGGCAAAATGCTGTTTGCCATCAACTGTTCGCAGTGCCACGGGGCGGGCGCAGGCGGCACCAAAGGCTATCCCAATTTGTTGGATGACGAATGGATCCACGGTGGCAGCCTGTCAGATATTGCCTATACCATCACGCACGGTATTCGCCACATGGCGGATGAAAACACGCGCGATCCCGGCCCCATGCTCGCCTTCGGGAAGGATGAGCTGTTGAGTGAAGAAGAGATTAACGATGTCGTCAACTATCTCAGCGTGCTGGCCTACGGCTATAAAGCGAGCGAATCCGCCACCCGCGGACGCGATGTTTTCCTTGCCAACTGCACCCTGTGTCACGGAGAGAACGGCGAAGGCAACCGAGAGCTCGGCGCCCCGCCCCTCAACAATCCCATCTGGCAGTTCGGCGGCACCACGAAGGATCTGAAGGAGACGCTGCACAACGGCCGCGCCGCCGTCATGCCCGCATGGCAAGGCAAGCTCTCCGAGAGCGATATCAAAAAGCTCGCCGTCTACGTCCACACCCTCGGGGGCGGAGAAGCAGAGAAACAGCCGGAGCCACAGACAACGCCTGAAGCCGCCCCTCTCCCTGCACCTGTTGAAGCCCCGATGCCGGAAGCCTAAATCATGTCCAAAATCAGCATAGAGCATGTGGATACCACGCCCGTCGATACGGACGAGATAACCCTATGGAAACTGTTTGAGGCCCGCAAACCTATCTATCCCGCCAAGGTTAAAGGCACATTCCGCAGCACCAAATGGGCGTTCATGGTCGTGCTGTTGGGCCTCTATTATATTCTCCCGTGGGTGCGCTGGCACCGCGGAGAAGGCGCGCCCGATCAAGCCATTCTGGTCGATACCATAAGCCGCAAGTTCTATTTTTTCTTTATCGAGCTCTGGCCGCAAGAAGTGTTTTATTTCACCGGTCTGCTGCTGCTCGCCGCCCTCGGGCTTTTCTTTGCCACCAGTCTGTTTGGCCGCGTGTGGTGTGGCTATGCCTGCCCCCAAACCGTGTGGACAGATTTGTTTCTGCACGTGGAGCGGTTTTTTGAAGGGGATAGAAACGCCCAGATAAAACTGAACAAGCTGCCATGGCACAGCCCCAAAAAGCTCGCTAAAAAGCTTCCCAAACACGCCACATGGCTCCTCATCGGCCTCGCCACAGGGGGCGCATGGGTCTTTTATTTTCAAGATGCACCAACCCTGTGGGCCAACATGCTGGCGGGAGATTTTCACTTCGTCCCCACCTTCTGGATGATTTTTCTAACCTTTAGCACCTACGTCATGGCGGGCTTCGCGCGGGAGCAAGTATGCACCTACATGTGCCCCTACGCCCGCTTCCAAGGGGCCATGTTTGATGAGGACAGCCTGCTGGTCACCTACGATAAGGAGCGCGGAGAACCCAGAGGAAAACACGATAAAGCGGGCGATTGTATCGATTGCGGGCGCTGTGTCGCCGTCTGCCCCACGGGGATAGATATCCGCGATGGCCAGCAATACCGCTGCATTAACTGTGCCCTGTGTATAGATGCCTGTAATACCGTCATGGCCAAAATCGGCAAACCCAAGGGCCTCATTCGGTATAACAATCTCACAGGCACCATTCCGGCAAACGTCGGGGGTTGGGGGGTTATCACACACGCGCGCCTGCTGCGCCCGCGCACCCTTTATTATGCCCTCATCATGCTCGTGGTCAGCGGCGCCATGCTGGGTGCCCTTCTCACCAAATCAACGCTCGAGATGAGCGTCCTCCACAACCGCAACCCGCTCTACGTCATCCTCACCACAGGTCAGGTTCGCAACACGTACACGCTGCGGCTTATCAACAAAACATGGCAACATCAAAGCTTCACCGTCAGTGCGTCCAACCCTGCTCTCACACTTCGCACCGCCCAAGCCACGGCAAAAACAGGCGCCGCACTCACCCTCACCGTGGCGCCGGGCAAAGTGGCAGAATATACCGTCTTTGCCGAGCAACCCTTGGTACAAGAAGATGGCACCCGCCTCCCCACGCACCAAAACCTCATCTTCACCGCGATAAATAACGGCGGAGAAGAAACCACCTACACAACCGTCTTCATCGCGCCATCCCTTTAAAAACGAGATGCCGAAGGCGTGAACATGCAGCTACGAAATGCATAAAAAACACGGGTTCACCTAAGTAAGCCTCAACGTAAATATCTCAAGCGTGTCACCCCGGACAGACAGCCAAAACCGAGAAAGGAGTCGTAAGACCTCCTTGCCCACCCATCCCGTTTAACCCTTAAAACTTAATCCTTTTTTCCAAGATACCAGATACAAAATATAAGATACTCTCTCATCCCCCCCTTCCCTCTGCCCCAAAAAAAGCGCAGAGTAAAAACATGAAAAAACAAAAAACGCCCTCGCAAAAAGCAGGCCGCACCCTGTTTATCATTCTGCTCTCCGTCTTTGGCGTTGTCTTCGTCGCCAACGGGTTTTTGATCTATTACGCCACCAGCAGTTTTTCAGGCCTCACCTCACCCAACGCCTACGAGGAAGGCCTCCGCTATCAACCTCCTAAAAAGCCCACCTCATGAGCCTCACAGAAAGCCTCCTCACCCCCTATATTCATACGGAAAATGACGGCACAAAACGCCTGATGTTCATGGTAGAAGGCGTGCACTGCGCCGGCTGCATGGCCCGTCTGGAAGGCGCCATCAAGCCCGTCAAAGGGGTAAAAACCGCCCGTCTCAACCTCACCACCAAACGCCTGGTGCTGGAGTGGGTGGGCCCGCTCAGTGTCGCCCAGGCCGCCATAGATGCCGCCGCAAAGGCAGGCTATCCCCTCACCCCCTACAATCCCGAAAAACAGGAAGATGCCCGCACAAGAGAAGAAAAAGCCCTTCTCCGCTATCTCGCCGTGGCAGGTTTTGCAGGGGCCAACGTCATGCTGCTCAGCGTGGCCCTCTGGGCAGGGGCCGAGGATAGCACACGGCAACTCTTCCAGTGGCTCTCCGCCGCCATTGTCCTCCCTGCCCTCGCCTACGCAGGCCAGCCGTATTTCAAGGCCGCATGGCAGGCGCTCTCCCACCGCCGCACCAGTATGGAAGTTCCCATCAGCATCGCGCTTCTTCTTACCAGCAGCATCAGCTTGTACGATACCCTCAACGGCGGCCGCGAAACCTATTTCGAGAGCGCCATCATGCTGCTCTTCTTCCTTCTCATAGGTCGCTATCTGGAGACCCGCACCCGTGGCCGCAGCCATAACGCAGCCGAGCATCTGCTTGGCCTCCAGCACACCGTTGCCACCGTTCAAAACGAAGATGGCACCGCAACGCAGCTGAGGGCAGAGGATATTCCTCTCGGCGCCACCGTGCTCTGCCGTCAGGGAGAACGCCTCGCCATAGACGGCATCCTCCTCTCCCCCACCGCGTATCTGGATACCTCCGTCCTCACGGGCGAAACTCTGCCTCGCGCTGTTAAAAAGGGAGAGACCGTGCAAGCGGGCACCCTCAACACCAGCGGCACCATTCTTATCAAAACCACCGCGGCAGGCAAAAACACCACCCTGGCCGAGATTGCCCGGCTGACCGACACCGCCACCACGGTCAAAAACAAATATACCCGTCTGGCCGATCGCATGGCCCAGTCCTATGCCCCTCTCGTGCACGGCCTTGCCTTCCTCACGCTCTCAGGGGGCCTGTGGTGGGGTCTTGGCGGGCACGAAAGTATCACACGCGCCGCCGCCGTCCTCATCGTCACCTGCCCCTGTGCGCTCGCCTTGGCGGTGCCCACGGTGCACGTGGCCATCATGTCCAAACTTCTTAAAAACGGGGTCATTCTCAAATCAGGGGAAGCGCTGGAAAAGCTGGCAGATAT
>PFND01000016.1 GCA_002791805.1 Alphaproteobacteria bacterium CG_4_10_14_0_8_um_filter_53_9
TGCTTATCCTCATCGCCGCCCTTGCCGCCGCAGGCTACACCGCCGCCGCAAGCTACCTGTATGTCGCACAGGAGGATATGGTCTTCCCCAAGTATATTAACGAGATCTCCGTAACCGCTGATACCCTGAAAGCCAAGCCCTTGATGCTGGAAAGAGAAGGGAAACCCACCCTCCACGGGGGAGGTATCGGGCTGGAAAATAAGCACCCGCAAACGCTGGTCATCGTCTTTGGCGGCAACGCGCACGATGTTGCAGGGTTTGTGAATTATTGGGGGACAGATATTCTCCCCGCAAATGCCAGCGTTACTGTCATCGGTTATGCCTATAGAGGCTACGGCACGTTTCTCACCCCCAAGTCAGAGGGCACGCCCACGCAAGATAATATACTGGAAGATGCTGCCGATATCATCGCCCATAGCCGCGCAATCTATCCAGCCCAAAAACTCGTTCTGGTAGGGTATAGCCTTGGCGCCTCGGTGGCGGCTCATGCGGCGTACGCGCTGCAAAACGGGGGGCAGGGGGCAGATGCGCTCGTTATGGTCACGCCCTTCGCCTCCATCAAACGCATGGCATCAGAGGGGTATCCGTGGCTGCCCGTAAGCACCTTGCTCAAATACCCCTTCAATACAGAGGCCATTTTAGGCAAACTCACCCTCCCCATCACCCTCATGCCCGGGTCAGAGGATACGCTGATTCCCCCTGCCCACCTTGGCTATCTCACCGCCGCCCAACCCGCCGCCCATGTCCTGATGTTAGAGGGAACCAACCACGGAGACGCCCTGTATCATCCCGCGCTCAAATCCTATCTCGCCACCCTCACCACGGCAGGTGTGCCACAACGTTAGCCTAACTTATTATCTCTCCCCCTTTTCATATGTTCACCCCTCATGGTATAAACCCCCCAAAGTAAGAAAGAGTCCTCATGGCCACCACCGGAAAAAAAGGTTTTCTGCACTATCTCACCACCGTGAACCATAAAGAGATCGGGGTCATGTATCTCATGAACTCACTTGTTTTTTTCTTTATCGGCGGCATCATGGCGCTCATTATCCGTACCGAGCTCGCGGCCCCCGGCCACCAGTTTGTCGATGGCGCGTTCTTCAACCAGATGACGGCCATGCACGCCACCTTCATGATTTTTTTCGCCATCATTCCCGCCCTCATCGGGCTGGGCAACTATTTTGTACCTATCATGATAGGCTCGCCGGATATGGCCTTCCCAAGGCTGAATAACTGGAGCTTCTGGCTCATGCCCTTTTCGGGTGCGCTCATGCTGGGCAGCCTGTTTGTCCCGGGCGGCAGTGCCGCCGCAGGCTGGACAGCCTATCCGCCGCTCACCAACGCCGCCTATTCTCAAGGCGCGGGGATGGATATGTGGATTTTGGCCGTGCACATTGCAGGGGCCAGCTCCATTTTAGGGACCATCAACTTTATCGTCACCATTCTCAACATGCGTGCCCCGGGCATGTCCATGTTTAAAATGCCACTGTTCAGCTGGTCTATTCTTATTACGGCATGGTTGCAGCTGGTGGCCACACCGGTGCTGGCAGGCGCCATCACCATGCTCCTGACAGACCGACATTTCGGCACCGCCTTTTTCAATCCTGCCGGGGGCGGAGATCCCGTGCTCTTCCAGCACATCTTCTGGTTTTACAGCCACCCCGCCGTGTATATTATGATTTTGCCCGTGTTCGGCATCGTGTCAGAGGTCTTTTCTGTCCACGCCCGCAAGCCGGTCTTCGGGTATAACAGCATGGTATTTGCGCTGGCCGCCATTGCCATTTTGGGTCAGCTCGTCTGGGCGCACCACATGTACAGCGTGGGGATGGATCTCACCGCTCAACTTATTTTCATGATGATGACCATGCTCATCGCCGTGCCCACAGGCATCAAGGTGTTTAACTGGCTGGCCACGTTGTGGGGGGGCAGTATTCGCTTCACCACGGCCATGCTGTTTGCGCTTGGGTTTCTTTTGTTGTTTACCATCGGGGGTCTCTCGGGCGTGGTGCTCGCCAGCGCTCCGGTAGATTATATGATGCACGATACCTATTACGTCGTGGCCCACATCCACTATGTGTTTGTCACAGGCAGCTTCTTCGGCATCATGTCGGGCCTGTATCATTGGTTTCCTAAAATCACAGGCCGCTATCTGTCAGAGCGTATTGGTAAAATCCATTTCTGGCTCACCTTCATCAGCGTCAACATCACGTTCTTCCCCATGCACTTTTTGGGGATGATGGGCATGCCGCGCCGCATCGCGGATTATAATCCTATTTATGCGGATCTGAACCTGCTCTGCACCATCGGCGCCATGGTCTTTGGCTTTACGCAAATCCTCATTATTTATAATGTGTTTTACAGCAAAAAGTACGGCAAAAAAGCGCCTGCCAATGCATGGGGCGGCCAAACCTTGGAGTGGACACACACCTCCTCTCCCCCGCACGAGCACAACTTCGAGAAAATCCCTGTCGTCAATCAGAAGCACGCCTATGAGCCCTACACAAACTAGCGCCCTCAAGCGCAAAAACGCCCTCACCGCCGCCATCATCGTGGCGGTGGCAGCGGCCATCACGGCCAGCATGTTTGCCTATCGGTTTGCCAACCATCTGGAACCCATGCCCAAAACAGGCGGCTATGCCAGCCCCTATCTCCCCGCAAAGTAAGGATATCTCTCCATGGCCCCCAAAAAACCCGTCATAAAATCCAAAGCCAAAACGGCCCCCGCCGCCAAGGCTAACGCCGCGCCCAAAGCGGCCTATAACAAAGAGGCCCTGCACGAGGATTACCGCCAAACCTTCAGCCTCCTCATGAAGGCAATCATCTACGGCATCGGCGGCGTGCTGCTGTATTTTCTCATTTATGTGGTCTATCTCGGTGGCTGGGCTCACACCCCCACGTCCGATTATGCGGCTAAGTTTTTGGATCGCTATCCGGTAGATTACGATGGCCTCAAAACCCCCGCCTTCGGCGGCCCTGCCGAGCCCGAGCCCGCCCACCACGAGTAAAAAGAAGACATAAGGAAAACCCCATGGCCCACCATCAAGATCACGATTTTTTCATCCCCGCCCCGTCCATCTGGCCCCCCGTCGCGTGCCTTGGCGCGGGCCTCATGGCATTCGGGCTTATTGCGCTTTGGCATTTCAGCGCCCTTACAGGCAAGGTCATGATGGCCGCTGGCCTCGCCACGGTGCTTATTGGCGCCTTTAAATGGTTCGGCATGCTCATTGCGGAGAGCCGCGCCCGCGGCAAAGGCGAGCATCCCTTCGTGGTGGATCTGGGCAACCGCTACGGGATGATTTTGTTCATCGTGTCAGAGGTGATGTTTTTCGCCGCCTTCTTCGCAGGGTATTTTTTCCTGCGCTCGGGCAACCCCACCTGGCCACCCGAGAATATTGCCTTGTTGCCGGTGGATCTCCCCATTCTCGGCACTCTTATTTTGCTCACAAGCGGCGCCACCGTCACATGGGCGCACCACAGCATCGTGCATGCGCGCAAAGGTGAGACAATCGTCGCCACCACGCTCACATGGCAACTGGGTCTTATCTTTTTGGCCCTTCAGGCGTTTGAGTACAGCCACGCGGCGTATAGCATTTCCAGCGGCGTTTACGGCACCACGTTCTTCATGCTCACGGGCTTTCATGGCTTCCATGTGCTGGTGGGTACCCTCATGCTCATGCTGCTCACCCGCCGCCTCATTCAGGGAGATTTCAACGAAAAGCAGCACTTCTATTTTGAAGCCACCGCATGGTATTGGCACTTTGTAGATGTGGTGTGGGTCGGCCTCTTCCTCTTTGTCTATATCCTCTAAAGGGCATAAAAGCCTGAGTGGTGCGGAGGGGGTATCAGGTAAACGTGAGCGTAGACTATGGTGTTAAAAGGAAACCTCCCAATCTCCTAACTTCCTAATCCCTAGTCACTAAAGTCCTAAATCCCCACCGCATTGGCCAGCAAACACCCCACGGTTGTGGGCCCCACACCGCCGGGCACAGGGGTCAGGCCTCCCGCTATCGCCGCCACATCGGGCCGC